>JBHIAO010000379.1:0-5635 GCA_046758565.1 Anaerolineae bacterium | reverse complement strand
TTCTCCTCGCGCAGCGGCACGCTCACCACCCGACCTCCCGCCATCGTTACGCAGTGAAAGTAATTAAGCCACGATGGATCAGGTACCAGCACCTCATCACCCTGATTCAGCGTGGCCATGAGAGCCATAAAGATGGCCTCGTTGGCGCCAGCGGTGACGATGATCTCCGAAAGAGGGTCGAAATCAAGCCCGTTATCACGGCGAAGCTTGTCTGCGATGGCACTGCGCAATGAAGGAAGGCCGAAGTTCGACGTATAATGCACGTTGCCTTCGTCCAGGGCTCGAGCCGCAGCTCGCTTGATGTGGGATGGGGTATCAAAATCGGGGCGCCCGATCTCCATATGGATTACCTGTTTCCCTTCTCGATCCAACTGCTGTGCCCTCTCCATCATCTTTCTGATGCCGGAGAAAGGCACCGCTTTCATCCTCTCCGCCTGCCAGGTTTGTTGCCTCATGATGCAGTTACCTCTTCTTTCATTAGCGGGAAATGCCTCTTCAACCGGCGCAGATTAACGGTCAGACAACGTCGAGCAATCAGGCACGGGAAGCACCGAGTGCCTCATCGACCAGCTTCACGAAGCTACGAGCGTAGCGCACCAATCCATCGTGTCCTCCCTCCGACAACTGATAGTCCAGGAGAGCACTGCCCAGAACCACACCTATCACTCCCAATTCCACGTACTCCTTGACGTTGTCCTGGTTGACCCCCCCTGAAACCATAAAGCGAATGTCGGGGAGCGGTCCCAGCATTTGCCTTACGAAGTGAGGTCCCCCTACACAATCGGCCGGGAAGATCTTCACCAGATCCGCGCCAGCCCGCCGGGCAGTGATTATCTCTGTTGGTGTCGCTGCACCGCTGATACAGATAATCCCGGCCTCATGACAGATTGAAATCAGGCTGAGTTCCAGGGTAGGTGATACAATGAACTGTGCGCCAGCGGAAATGGCCTGTTGCGCCTGCTCGTCCGAGAGCACCGTCCCTGAACCCACATACAAGTCGCTTCGTTTCGATAGGGTCTCGATAACGCCGATGGCACCGGGGACGCTAAGCGTGATCTCGGCAAATCTGACCCCGCCTTCTGCTATCGCCTGAACCGTGGCCAGCGCTCTCTCCGAGGACTTCGAGCGAATGACAGCTACCAGCCGATAACGATCCATCTCACCGATCAATCCCGCTTTCTCCATGGCTAACTCGTTTGCCACCGTTATTCCCTATAATTTTAATTAGCAACAGCTCCAGGCCGGAGGCACTTAGCTGAGACTCAATCCACCATCGACGATCAGGGTCTGTCCGGTCACAAAGTCACCGCCGGTCACCAGACTTACAATCGCCTCTGCCACATCCTCGGTCTTGGCAATCCGGCGCAGGGGATAACTCGACGCCGCTCGGGCAACTATCTGGTCATAGTCATCGCCGTAATGGTTTCTCATCCATTGGGTATCCGTAAATGCAGGGGCAACCGCGTTGACGCGTACCTTAGGTGCCAGCGCAACAGCCAGCCCGCGCGTAAGGTAAATCAGCGCCGCTTTGGCCGCGCCATAGGCCAGCGAAGAGGAAGTGACAGTGGCGAGAATGCCCGAGATGGACGAAACGTTGATCACCACACCCTGCGCCTCGGAAAGGAGCGCAACCGCGGCGCGTGTGCAGCGGAAGGCGGCCTTTACGTTGACGTCCATGATCTCATCCCACATCGCGTCGGTCAGACTCTCCAGGTCGGTAACTGGGACCCAGTGGGTCACGCCCGCATTGTTGACTAGCACGTCCAGGCGTCCGAAGCGCTCGCCCGACAGCCGCACCATCTGGCGCACCTGGTCATCGCTCTTAAGGTCTGCGTACACGCACAGGGCCTCGGCGCCAATCTGGCGGACCTCCGCCGCGATCTGTTCGGCCTGTTCCTTGGCAGTACGGTAATTGATAATGACGCCAGCCGCACCGGATCTGGCCAGGTGCAAGACCGTTGCCCGCCCGATGCCTGTAGCTCCGCCGGTGACCAGCGCTACTCGGCCCTTAAGTTCCATGATCGTCCTCCTGGCAATCGGTATCGGAAGGGTCCCACGTTACCCCCTTTTTGCCTTCTGCCCAAGGCGTCGCAGCTCCCCGGTGGAAGCCTCGTCTATCACCCATTGATCTGGCAGCCGGACCATTTCGTCCTCGTGGCCAGTGAAGCGAACAACTACGCCATAGTCCGAGGCAGCGGCTTCCGGGGTGACGTAGCCCGCGATGACGTCCTGTCGAACACGCTCCGGGTCACGGCTGAACGGGTCGCCGTAACCGCCTCCTCCCGGGTGGTTTAAATGAACAACCTGATGTGGATTTAGGTCGACCTGTGCCTTGGGATTGGGACGGTCTCCGTTGTCCAGAATGAACTCGCCGCATGCGCCCGACCCTCCGCCCAACAGGCCAGGTGCGGGATACCTGGTGCGATCCACGATGCAGCTCACACTCCATCGGCCATTGCCACGGTTGGTGAACTCAGTGAACTGTCCCAGGCCTCCGCGCCATAAACCGGCACCGCCGGAGTCCGGACGGAGCTGGCGGCGGCGCATCACCAGCGATGAGAGGCTCTCGATCACCTCGGCGGGCACTCCGGCCACACCGCTGGGAAAGCCCACCGCGCTCAGACCGTCCTTTGTAGGACGCGCACCGGTCCCCCCAACCTGGAAGATCGTGATGGTGAAGGGTGGATTCTGGCCGCGCCACACGCTTAACCAGATGGGATCGGCGCTGAAGGCCATCAGCCGGCCTGGGAGGGCACCGGCCAGACACGCAAATATGGCGCTCGGCACGAAATGACCCACGGCCTGACGGCTGGCCACAGGTGCCGGCTCCAGGGCATTTAGAATGCAACCTGGCGGTGCCGTCACGTGAACCGGGCGAAAACTCCCCTCGTTGTGGGGCACATCGGGGTAGATCGCCGCCTTGACCGCGAAGCTGGCGTACGCGTGGGTGTAGTTCAGCACCACGTTGATGCCGCGCCTGCTCTGGGGGGACGAGCCGGTAAAATCGATGAAGATCTCGTCGCCGGCCACACGCAATTTGCACTGAATGACGATAGGTTCTTCGAAGCCGTCGCTCCAGGTTTCGCTATGCCACTCGCCATCCGAAAGCTCGCGAATGTGCGCCCGGACCGCAGCCTCCGAGCGACGAATGATCTCCTCAGCCACCGGGTCAATGCTGTCCAGACCGAACTCATCCATCATCTCCAGAAGCGCGCGGCCGCCCGAATCGTTGCAGGCCGCCTGGGCGTGAAAGTCGCCCACCACCTCATCCGGCTGCCGCACGTTTGCGCGCACGATTTGCAGTAGGATCTCGTTCGGCCGACCACGGTCGAACAGCTTCATCATCGGCAGGCGAAGGCCCTCCTCGTACACCTCCCGCGCCTCAGCAGAAAGGATGCGCCCGCCAATGTCGGCGCTGTGACAGGTGTTGGCAAACAGGGCCACCAGTCGTCCATCTTTAAAGATGGGCGTTGTGATCGTGATGTCATTGATCTGCCCGGCTGTCATCCACGGGTCGTTTGTAATCAGCACGTCGCCTGGAGCAAGCGTTTCTGGGGGGAAAGCAGCAAGGAAATGACCCATGGATGTGGCCATGGCGTTGATGTGACCCGGTGTACCGCTGATCGATTGGGAGATCATCCGCCCGTGGGTGTCGAAAAGGCCGCAGGCCAGATCTTGGCTCTCACGAACTATGGTACTGAAGGCCGTGCGCATTAGCGCATCCTGCTGTTCATTGGCCACAGAGAGCAGACGGTTCCAGATCACCTCCAGTGTCACCGCGTCAATGATGGCATCACGCATCGGCGAACTCCACGATCACGTTAAGGTAGTCGTCCACCCTGGCTTGGCCTCGGGCGCTCACAATCAGTGTGGACTCACGTTCCTCTACTATGGCAGGGCCGCTAAAGACCGTTCCGGGTACCAGGCTATAGCGATCGTACACAGGAGTCTCAACATAGCTGCCGATTTCCGGTGAGTAAGCCAACCGTGAGCCCTTCAGTGACTTATTGCCATCAGACGAGGCGACTGGCAAACGGAAGTCCATCTCCGGCCGCGGCCCGCTGGCGACGACGCGCCAGTTGATCACCTCTAGAGGCACATCCGGGCCTTTGCGCCCATAAAGCGCCCGGTAGACCTGCTCAAAGGTGGCCGTTACCTGGCCAATGTGGTCCCTGTTCAGAACACCGTCCGGCAGCGGTACGGAGACCTCGTGGCCCTGGCCCACATAGCGCATGTCGGCGCTACGTTGGTAGGAGATTTCCGAGGCGGACAAGCCGGAGCTCTCCAGCACCTCTTGTCCGTTCCTGCTCATCTCGTCTAGGAGGTCATTGGCGAAGTCCCAATTCAGACTGTCCAGGCGGCTGTAGGCGCTGCGAACAAAGTCAAACGCCAGCGGGGCGACAAGAAGTCCAAAGGTGGAGCCCACACCAGCCCCGATTGGAGATATAACTGCCGGTAGATGCAGGATCTCTGCCACCTGGCAGCCGTGGACCGGACCTGCACCCCCAAAGGCGTAGAGCGGCATGTGGCGTGGGTCTTTTCCGCGCTCCCCGAGGTGCGCGCGCGCGGCGTTAGCCATGTTCTCGTTCACGATCTGGTGAATACCCCAGGCCACCTGCTCAATCTGCATCCCGAGGCGCTTGGCCGATCCAGACAGGGCACGGCGTGCAGCCTCGATGTCGAGCCGCATCTTTCCACCCAGAAAATAGCTCGCATTCAGATAGCCCAGCACCAGGTTGGCATCGGTCACCGTCGGCTCCCGACCACCCTGCCCATAGCACGCCGGACCAGGCTCCGCACCGGCACTCTCCGGACCCACCTTCAGCAGTCCGAGCGCGTCCACGTGAGCGATGCTCCCTCCGCCGGCGCCGATCTCGATCATGTCGATAACCGGCATCTTGATCGGCAGCCCGCTCCCGCGCCTGAAACGGTACACACGATCCACTTCAAACTCGCGGGCCTTTAGGGGGCGACCGCCTTCTACCGCGCACAGCTTTGCCGTCGTCCCCCCCATATCAAAGGAGAGGAGGTCAGAGTAGCCGGCACGGGCACCTAGAAATGCTGCCGCCAATGCACCTGCCGCCGGGCCGGACTCCAGCAGGCGCACAGGGAAACGGGAGACCGTCTCGGCCGTGCCGATGCCACCGCTCGACAACATGACGAAAAAGCTTCCGACAAACCCCAGCTTGTCCAGCCGCTGCTGAAGCTCTTTTAGGTAGCCCGCCACACGCTCCTGCACGTACACGTTGGCGACGGTGGTGCTGGTCCGCTGAAACTCGCGGATTTCGGCCACCACATCCGAACTCAGCGAAACGCGCAACTCCGGCGCAACCTCGGCTATAATTTCGGCAGTCCGCCGCTCATGAAGCGGGTTCCGGAAACTATTCAAGTAACATACGGCGATTGCCCTGATACCCTTGTCACGCAGTTCACCTACCAGGCGGCGGACGAAACCTTCGTCCAACGGCTGCAACACACCGCCATCGGCCATGATCCGCTCCGGCACGTCAAAGCGCAGGTAGCGCGGGACAAGGGGTCTGGGCAGTTCCAGGTTCAGGTCGTACAGCTCATAACGGTTCTCCCGGCCAATCTCCAGCGCATCGCGGAAACCACTGGTGGTGAGTAGCGCGGTTGG
>JBHIAO010000378.1:0-5693 GCA_046758565.1 Anaerolineae bacterium | reverse complement strand
TGGTGGCGAAGTACGAGGCGAAGTACGGGGAGGCGCCGATCCAGGCGTTCCACGCGCACGCGTATGACGCGGCGAACATGCTGTTTGCGGCCATCGAGGAGGTGGCGGTGGAGCTGCCCGACGGGGGGCTGTTCATAGATCGGCAGGCGCTGCGGGACGCGCTGTACGCGACCAAGGACTTCCCGGGGCTGACGGGGACGCTGACGTGCAATGAGTTCGGTGACTGTGCCTCGCCGAGCATCGACATCGTGCGCAACGACGATCCGGCGGCGGGGATCGCTGGGACGCGGGCCAACGTGGTATCCACCTACGTGCCGGGTGTGGGCATGACCGGTGCCGCGGCTATGCCGGCCCCCGAAAAGCCCTTCCGCGTCGGCTTTGTCACGGACACTGGTGGCATTGACGACAAGAGCTTCAACACTACGCAGTGGAACGGCGTCCAGCGGGCGGCGACGGAACTGGGTGTGGAGGCACAGTTCATCCAGTCCGACGAGGCCACCCAGTACGAGCCCAACCTGACCGAGTTCGCCAGCCAGGGCTACGACCTCGTCATCGCCGCCGGCTTCTTCCTGGGGGGCGACACGGCCAAGGTAGCGGCCCAGTACCCGGACGTCCAATTCTCCATCGTGGATTACACCTACCCTGACCCGTTCGGCGTGCCTGAGGGTGTGGTGGGCCATAGCGAGTGCGTCCCCAACGTCCAGGGCCAGATCTTCAGGACGGACCAGGCCGCCTTCCTGGCTGGCTACCTGGCCGCAGGCATGACCAAGACCGGCAAGATTGGGTACTTCGGCGGGGCCAAGATCCCCACGGTCACATACTTTGGCGTCGGGTTCCAGACCGGTATGGAGCACTACAACCAGGTGCACGGCACAGACGTCCAGCTCCTCGGTTGGGACAATGAGACGGGTGAGGGGCTCCACACCGGCGACTTCATGGACCTGACCAAGGGCAAGGAGGCGACCGAGTCCCTGTTCGACGAAGGTGTGGACATCTTCATCCCGGTCGGTGGCCTGATTGGCGCCCCCGGCTTTGACGTTGCCCGAGAGCGCGGTGGCTTGGGCATCTGGGTGGACGTGGACGGCTACAACCTGCTGCCAGAGGCGCGGGACGTGCTGCTGACTAGCGTGATGAAGAACATGGACAACTCCGTCTTCGACGTGATCAAGGCCACCAAGGAGGGCAACTTCCAGGGCTGTGGCGTCTACATCGGCGACTTGGCCAACGGCGGCGTGGGCATCGCTCCGTACCATGATCTGGAGGGGGCTGTCCCCGATGACCTGAAAGCTGAGGTCGAAGAACTGAGGCAGAAGATCATCTCGGGCGAGATCTCCGACACGGGGTGTATCTCCTACCCAGAGCACTGCCCAGGCGGGTTGTACTGAGAGCAGCGTTCGCGAAGCGTCAGGAACCAATAGCGAAAACCAGGCGGTGCCAAGCAGCCGTGTTGGCACCGCCTGATGCACACCTACGCTTTGACGTTTGCGACTCAGCGCCGCGATAAGGCGACACCTCAAGGAGCGGTTTATGCCTCCAGTGCTGGAGCTGCGTGGTATCACCAAAGCCTTCCCGGGAGTGCTTGCAAACGATCGTATCGACTTAACCCTCAATGAGGGTGAGATCCTGGCCCTGCTGGGCGAAAACGGCGCAGGCAAGACCACTCTCGTGAATATCCTCTATGGCCTCTACACCCCCGACGAGGGCGAAATCTACATCCGCGAGTCAAAGGTAGACATTCATGACCCCGATGACGCCATCCATCAGGGCATTGGCATGGTGCATCAGCACTTCATGCTGGTGCCCGTGTTTACGGTGACGGAAAACGTGATGTTAGGCGTCGAGTCCACGAGGGCAGGCATGTTTCTCGACCGGGAGGCAGTCGCCCAGCGCATCCGCGAGATCTCGTCGCGGTTTGGGTTGCAAGTCGACCCGGAGGCGATGGTCGAGGACCTCGCCGTTGGGGTTCAGCAGCGGGTGGAAATCATCAAGATACTATATCGCGAAGCTGACATTCTCATTCTTGATGAGCCTACGGCTGTGCTGACGCCCCAGGAGGTGGGGGAGCTTTTCAAGGTCATCCGCTCTTTGGTGGATCAGGGCAAGTCGGTGATCTTTATCACCCATAAGTTGAAAGAGGTGCTAGCCATTGCCCATCGTACCACCGTCCTTCGCGACGGCCGGGTAGTGGGAAGCACCGTCCCCGGTGAGGCCACCGAGGAATCCCTGGCGAAAATGATGGTGGGTCGCGAGGTGATCCTGGGCGTGGACAAAAAGCCGACGCAGCCGGGTGAGGTCGTGCTGGAGGTGCAAGACCTGCGCGTGCTAGACGATCGCGGGTTGGTTGCCGTGGACGGCGCCTCGTTCCACGTGAGGGAAGGCGAGGTGTTAGGAATTGCCGGCGTTCAGGGCAACGGTCAGACGGAGTTGGTTGAGGCATTGACAGGCCTGCGGCCGGTCGAGGGGGGCAGAGTGACCATCCTGGGCCAGGACACCACCCGCGCCACACCGAGGGAGATCAGAGAGGTTGGTACAGCGCACGTGCCCGAAGACCGCCAGCAGGACGGGCTGGTGATGTCCTTCCCTGTGGCGGACAACCTTGTGTTGAGTGCCTACCACGTCCCTCCCTTTGCCAAGGGCATCACCCTGCAGCATGATGAGATTGAGAAGGCGGCCAGGGAACGCGTCGAGCTGTTCGACGTTCGTACCCCAAGCATCTTTGTGCCGGTCTCCAACCTTTCGGGTGGCAATCAACAGAAGGTCATTGTGGCACGTGAGTTTTCGCGCCCGATCAAGCTGCTGGTCGCTTCGCAGCCGACGCGCGGCCTCGATGTGGGTTCGATCGAGTACATCCACAGTCGCATCATTCAGAAGCGGGATGAGAGTTGTGGCATTCTCTTGGTCTCACCTGAATTGGATGAAATCATGAGTCTCTCCGATCGCATTGCTGTGATGTATGAAGGGCAGATCGTAGCCATTTTGCCAGCAGAGGAGGCGACCCGGGAGAGGTTGGGGTTGTTGATGGCGGGCGTTCGAGGAGAAGTGCCAGCTCAGGTTGCCGCTTAGTGGCGGAGCAGCATTCGGCAATACGGTCGTGGAGAGGAGGTCATGTTGGACGAGGAACAGGGAGCATCCCAAGCGGCCGAGCCCGCGGCTGACACCGGGCGCGACACCCTGCAGCGGGTATTCGTCAGGAAAGGCGCCCTGGCCTCGGTGTTGGTGCCATTTCTGGCCGTGTTCACAGCACTAGTGATCGGGGCGGTCATCATTGCCGCCTCATCCTCAGACGTCCTAGCAGCCTGGAGGGCCTTGTTCCAGGATCCGCTAGGGGCACTTTCCCTCACCTGGGGAACGGTTCGAGACGCTTATGTTGCCCTGTTCGAAGGATCATTTGGCAACCCAAAGCGCGTTGTGGAAGCTGTTGGTGTGTTGAGGGAGACTGGAGAATCCAGGGACCTATTGGAGGCTTTGCGGCCGTTTAGCGAGAGTCTGGTAATCTCAACACCGTACATCTTTGCCGGACTGGCCGTCACACTCGGCTTTCGCGGCGGGCTGTTCAACATCGGCGCTGAGGGACAGCTCTTCGTTGGCGGTCTGGCTTCGGTCTATGTAGGCTACGCAGTAGATGGGTTGCCGTGGGCTGTTCACCTGCCACTTGCTCTGCTGGCGGGCATCGTGGCGGGAGCTCTTTGGGGAGCTATCCCTGGTTTTCTGAAGGCACGCACAGGGGCACACGAGGTCATCAACACCATTATGATGAATTATGTTGCCTTTCGGCTGACTGATCATCTCCTGCAGGGACCGATGGCTCGCCCGGATAGGTTGCCCATCACGCCGGAGATCGCCCGAAGCGCGTATCTCCCCGCCTTGTTCCCGCGGCCCATGCGCCTGCATGTCGGATTCTTCTTGGCCTTGGCCGTGGCGGCCCTGGTGTATTGGTTCCTGTGGAAGACCACGCGCGGGCTGGAGATTCGCATGGTGGGGGCAAATCCAAACGCGGCCCGCTACGCGGGTGTGGGGATAACCCCCAACATCGTGCTGACTATGGCGCTCAGCGGCGCTCTGGCGGGGCTGGCGGGAGCCAACCAGGTGTTGGGAGTTGACCATCGCATGGTGCGGGCCTTTTCCACCGGCTACGGTTTCGACTCGATTGCGCTAGCGCTGCTGGGTAATAGCCATCCGCTGGGAGTCGTGCTGGCATCGTTGCTCTTTGGCTTCCTGCGCGGCGGTGCGGCGCGCATGCAGTCCGTGGCCGGCGTTCCAGTGGAGATCATCCGCATTATCCAAGGCATAGTCATCGTCTTCGTCGCCGCTCCCGAGATCATCCGCGGTCTCTATCGGCTTAGGGCCATCCGTGAGGAAGAGCCTGTGCTCATGCGGGGCTGGGGTTCATAGGGAGAGGCCGATGGCACAAACTACTCTTGTTCGCGAGAAAGGTCGAAGCGGTCGGGATGTGGCAATCGGGATTATCTTCCTGGGGCTGGCGGCTTTGATCGTCCTGCCTGCATCGGGGACAACAGGATTGGAATCAACCTTTGTCCTAACCAGCCGGCGCGCAGGTGTCACCATCGAAGCGCCTGACCTGATTGTTCCCACCGCGACTACACTCTATGCGCTTGGATTGTTGGTGATCCTTGCTGCTGGCTGGCAATTGGCCAAGGGATTCCGGCGCGTCAATATGGTGGTCGCGCTTGTGGCTGCGCTCGGAATCCTGGCTTTCCTCATCTGGGCCACTCGTGACAAGTCTATCAACCTGACCGGTATGCTCGTGAGCAGCTTGGTGCGAGCCACACCGATCGCGCTGGCAGCGCTCAGCGGCATGTACAGCGAGCGCTCGGGTGTAGTCAACATCGGCATCGAGGGTATGATGCTGGTTGGTGCCTTCACCTCGGTTGTTTTTGCCAGCCTCACAGGCAGCTTGTTCGCAGGTGTGCTGGCAGGCATCTTAGCCGGGATGGTTCTGGCGTTGCTCCATGCGGTGCTATGCATTCGCTATATGGTGGATCAGATTGTCAGCGGCGCAGGGATCATCATCTTGGCGCTGGGCCTCACCAGCTACTTACAACGGGCGGTCCTGAACCTCTATCCAGAACTGAACCAGCCTGGCTCCGCCATCGCCGCCGTTCCCGTCCCAGGGTTGTGGAAGACCCCTGTCATCGGGCCAGTCCTATTCAACCAGAGTCCCATCATCTACTCACTCTTCATCCTCCTCGTCGCGACACACGTCATCATGTACCACACAAGATGGGGGCTGCGCACCCGTGCGGTGGGCGAGCACCCCAGGGCTGCCGACACGCTGGGGATTAATGTCTTCAGGACGCGCTATGTCAGCGTGCTGATGAGCGGGGCAATGGCTGGATTGGCGGGTACCTACATGAGCATTGGCGCTGCAGGTCGCTTCAACGAAGGGATGACTGCCGGGAAGGGCTTCCTGGGGCTGGCGGCGATGATCTTCGGCAACTGGAACCCCGGGGGGGCGTTTTTGGGTTCTCTGATCTTCGGCTTCTTCGATTCGTGGCAGGAGAAGCTAGCCATCCTTCAGGTTGGGATACCCGTGGACCTTCTCGGAATGGCGCCATACCTGGCGACGATGGTCGTCCTGGCCGGACTTGTGGGACGGGCCAGGATGCCGGCGGCCGATGGACAGCCGTACGTGAAGGAGTAACGTAGAAGGTGGTTCCGGGGTGACGGGGGAA
>JBHIAO010000377.1:0-5693 GCA_046758565.1 Anaerolineae bacterium | reverse complement strand
CTGGTTCCCATATGCCTGACCTGAACGGAGGGTGACGAAAGCACCCTCCGTTTATTGATGAGTGCCCCACCTCTCCTTCTAACCATTTTCTGACGATGTTTTAGAAGGTTTGTCTTCGTTCTGCGCTACTTATACTGATGAGAAGTATTTTTCTGTATTGTCCATGGAGATGCAGGAGAGCTGGTCAGCCCAACCAGCTCTCCCGGGGCAGCGAGCAATGATCACCTGGTGGGCCTAGTACCAGTAGGCTCACCCAACAACACGCGAGAGAGCACCATCCGCGAAGCCGCCGCAGCGGCGCATCCCTGTCGGGCCGGCCGCTCTTCTTTGCCTGTTGTTTAGCTCGCCGCTCTATTAGACGCAACTCGCGATTAATAGGTTGCGGTCGTGGCGTGAGCAGGGCTGCTTCTAACTAATCTCCAGCAACTTGCTGGAGGGTCTTGTCTCGCCTCGATTGTAAGGGGCGGCGTGCGGCCAGACGCGTGGACCATGTCTACGAGGCTGCATGATGAGTGGTGCACAAAACCGGGAGGTATGATTACTCGAATACGTATTATTATCCTCGACGATTAACGCCGATACGCGGGGGGAGGCTTTATTCCCTGCCCCTATCCCCGATTTGACCGTTCTTCGGCAATCCGTTGAGCATTGCCAAAATTCACCTGCCAGGGCGTCCTCGACATCTCATCTATCCGACCGTCCGAGGCGGAGGGACTTCCCAACCAAGGTCTCCGTAGTGCACAGCGGCGTCGGCATCCGCGCTGAGGATCAGGTGAGACTTTTCGAGCGCCGCCTTAATCAGCGAATGCCAGGGCTGTTTCTATTCCCCAGTTTGGGGAGTATGGGGTATGACAACCAGAAACCTCTACGTCCGTGAAAACTGGACTCAATCAGCGAACCGCATGGCAAGTGAGGGAGCCTTGCTCTGGCGCATCGCTGTGGGTGCTCCCGTTATCGCCTTCGTCATGGCTCTTTTCGTGAAGGCTCTTCCGCTCTCGGCCACTGCAACAGCCGTTCTCATCCAGGCAGTTCCCTTGTGTTTCTTCTATGCCGTTGTTGTCTGGTATGTGTTACGCTTTCAACCCGGTGGTGTCAGAGCAACGCTCGAGATATGCGTGGCGAGCCTTTCCATCAGCGTTATTGCGGGCTACCTGGTGCTGGGCGACCCGGAAGTCCCGTTCCACAGTTCGCGCGTATCCTGGATAGGAATCGTTGGAATAGCACTCTTCCCGCTCAACTGGCTGGTTCTACGAAATGTCGCCCATGACCACGCCAAGGAATTCGAGGCGGTGGGCTTAACCCTGCCGGCGTCAAAGTGGCATTGGGGCTATGGCATACTCGGCGGATGCCTTGTCGCAGCCCATTGCTTCTTTACAGGCTTCTCGGCCGAGCTGCTTACTCCCGCCTGGAAACCGTGGCCGTTTGTATTGTGGCAGCTATCCCTGACGCTGGGGCTGCGATCACTGAGCGAAGAGCTTTTCTTTCGCGGACTGATCTTCAATCAACTGTATTGGATACGTGGAGGCAGCTTCTGGGTGGCAAGTGCAGTTGCTGCACTGGGCAACGCTTTGCCCCACATTGTCATCGGGTGGTCTGGCGATCTGCTTATCCTGATGATCACCCTCTTCTATGTAGCCGCTTTGGCAATGGTTAATGCACTGCTGTATCGCGCGTCTAACAGCATCGCGCCGGGCGTTGTTAGCAGTGTTGCCTTTCATTTCCTGATGAGTCTACGTTCCTTTGGAGCCTAGCATGTCTCTACTCGCACGCCGCGACACGCTAAACAGTGGTGCTGCCACCGTTCGGCGTGTTTCGTGGAAGGACGTCACAAAAGAGCAATCCGGCGCGAATCTATTGAGAGTAGCCGGCTTGTTCTTGAGCATCGGCCTGATAGCGATGCTGGTGTACTACGCCGAAGTCCGCGGCGTGTTTCTTCGGCACCTCTATCGCTATCTCTTTATATTTCCTATCGCGCTGGGGGCTTACAACTTTGGGACAAGCGGTGGTCTGAGCGCGGCACTGTCGTGCACTGCAGTGTTGTTTCCTCTCTTCATCCAGTTCACACGCCGGTACGGACTATCAGGCGAGACACTTGAGGTTCTCAGCATCGTCGTTGTCTTCAACCTGTTTGCCTTCATCGTCGCCAATCTGGCGGATTTCCAGCGAAAGCAGGAACGACTCCAATTGATCCTCGCCCAAATTGGTGGCCTTTTTGAGAAGGGACTGGACACGGAGGAGTTGTCAGCCGCGATTTTGAAGAGTGGAATGGAAATCTGTCACGCCGAATTCGGGGAAATCGTCCTCCAGGATGATGTGACAGGGGAGTTGCAGACGGCGGCAGAACAAGGAGCCGTTTCGGCAAACTGGGGGTTCTACGGTACTTTCACAAGTCGGGGAACATGCCTGGCCGAGTGGCTAGTCGCAAACAACGAGGCGGTGCTCGTCAATCACCTGGATCGTGATCCGCGGTTCGAGAGACGCCCTGGCACCCCAATAATCCGGTCCCTGCTTGCCGTGCCTCTGCAACACGGCTCCGGGGCCTTCGGCTTTCTGGCACTGATGAACAAACAGGGAGGGCTGTTCACCTCAGAGGATCTGGAGACGCTCACAGCCATTGTCGAGAAGAGCCAGATGGCGATCGAGAACGCCCGGCTGTATGAGCAAACTGACGAGAAGCTCCGCCGCCGGGTCGAGGAATTCGCACGTCTGGCTCAACTGAGTATGGCTCTCTCGGCCACGTTGGATTTGGATCAGTCCCTCGAAGCCGCCGCGGAACATGCCGCCCGAGCTCTGGAAGCTCCGATCTGCGAAATCCACCTGGTCGACGGTGACTATCTCAGCGCCTGTGCTGCTGTGGGTTGTCGAAACGGAGAAGCCGATCGGCCTCTGATCAAGATCGAGGGCCGGGTGCAACGGATGACGCAAGAGCTTCAGCCATTAGTCGTTGCTGACCTGGAACGCGAACCGGCCCTGCCGGCTATGTGGCATAGATGGAGCCTCAAGGAGAGGGTCCGTGCATACCTCGGTGTGCCGTTGGCTTCCCAAGGCTCGGGCATTGGCCTCCTCAGCATTTATCGCAAGGAGCCCCACGAGTGGTCGGCGCATGAGGTTGACTTTGCAACGACTATTGCCAACACGGTGGCCAGCGCCATTGCCAATGCACAGCTCTTCGAGACGATCTCAAAAGCCAAGCGCCGTGCCGAACTGGTCCTCCGTACAGTCGCAGAAGCCAAGCACTGGAGGGACCTCGTCCTCAGTGGAATTGCTGACGGCGTTATGACGACGGACGAGGAGGACAGGATTCAGATGTTCAACGCGGCTGCTGAGCGGATAACCGGCTGGTCGGCCGAGGAGGCCATCGGCCGCTCTTGCCGCGAGATATTCGGGGCACAGGATGAGAACGATCGACAGTCAGGTGATGACATGCGTTCCCACAGGCAGACACCTGGCGAGACTGCTGAGGATCTTCAAACTTACAAGACTTCCTTCACCCGTCCGGACGGTGCCGAACTAACCCTGGCCATCACGATGGCTCCTCTATGCGGTCAGCTAGGCGAGCCCATCGGGACTGTGTCTGTTTTCCGCGACATCTCGAAGGAAGAGCATCTGGATCGCATGAAGTCCGATTTCGTTTCGATGGTTTCTCACGAGCTACGGGCACCTCTGACCAACATCCTGGCGTCGGTGGATTTGCTGAGACGCAACCGGCTCAATCCCCAGGATGAACAGGAGGTTGTGGATATCCTTTATTCACAAAGCCGGCGTCTCAACCGCTTCGTCGAGGACATTCTTAGGGCATCACGAATAGACAGCGGGCAAATCCAGGTGCAACTTCAACCCGTCACAGTGTGCCCACTGCTCAGGCGTACAATTGATGCGGTTCAGGTAAAGGGAGTGTGCCACAAGTTTGAGGTGGTCATCCAGCCCGGTCTACCCTACGTGTCCGCCGATGAGAGTAAACTGGAAATCATCCTCCATAATTTACTCTCGAACGCTATCCACTACTCCAGCTCGGGGAGCACGATCACAGTTGAAGCACGCGAGGACAACGGGAACGTGGTGATCAGTATCTCGGACGAGGGCGTGGGAATCTCTCCTCTGCATCAGAACTACATCTTCGAGCCGTTCTATCGCACAAACACGGGTAACTCGCGATGGGTTGACGGATACGGGTTAGGGCTATATATCTGCAAGAGGCTTGTCGAGGCTCAAGGCGGACGCATCTGGGTGGAAAGCCAAGAGGGGGTGGGGTCGCGGTTCAGCCTTTCGTTGCAGCTTTTCCAAAACTGACGGGGGGATAGGTCGTGACTGATAAGATTCTTTTCATTGACGATGACGCGCATCTTCTCAAAGTTGTCGGAATCAGCTTGAGAGAGGAAGGTTATGAGGTTGTCACGGCCAGGGACGGCGTGCAGGGGCTCAGGGCAGCCTTCAATAGTCAGCCAGACCTGGTGCTTCTCGACGTCATGATGCCCGACATGGACGGTTGGGAGACCCTGACGCGTCTACGGGGAGTCTCCGATATTCCGATTATCATGCTGACAGCCAAGGATGAGCAGGCTGATGTCGTCAAGGGCCTCGATCTGGGTGCCGATGACTATATTGTGAAGCCATTCGGCACAGATGAGTTGACGGCTCGGATTGGAGCTGCCCTCCGACGCGCCCGGCTGCCGGCTACTTCCCAGAAGACGACCGCCTACGCCGACGATTATTTGTCGGTTGACTTTGTGAAGCGCCGGGTCATGGTGGCAGGCGTACCTGTGAATCTCACACCTACTGAGTTTCGTTTGCTGACTTGCCTGGTTCGATACGCAGGACGTGTGGTGCCGCACAAGGTCCTCCTGGCCGAGGTTTGGGGTCCCGAGTATATTGATGATACGCAGTATTTGAAGCTGTATGTTCGTTATCTACGAGAGAAGATCGAGAAAGATCCAGGCAGCCCTGAATACATCCTTACGGAATGGGGCGAGGGTTATTATTTCCGTGAGCCCAAGTAGTGTGAGAGTCCTTTTCGGACATAGAGGTCGTATGTCAGTGTAGAACCCTCCTCCGTTGTTCGGATTCCACGCCATGCCTGTTCCCCAATTTGCAATCCGCACACTAACTCTCACCGGCTGATCGCTTGTTGCATCAGGCGGATCAAGCCACATATCCTCCACAACCAACTCTGGCATACCGACATAGTTCTTAATACTACAACGTAGTACTAAGGGGGTGTGGGTCGACGTTGGCCATCTGTCAGTGTGTTAGCCAGCTTCTTACCAAATTCTTACTTTCCACTGACTCGGGTCTAACCATTCTGCGCTATGCTGAGGCATGAAAGCATCACAGAAGGAAGCGGGCAAGATGGGAGAGTGGGAATGCGAGAGGGTGAACTCGGAACTAGTGGGAGATGGGAGTCGGGATGGGATGAGGTCATCCGGCGCCATTTGTTAGCCCACAACCAGGTAATGCAACGGGTGACCAAAGATTTAACGCGCCAGATTGCACTCGCAGCGGATATCATGCTCGATACTCTGACATCAAGTGGCAAGGCGCTTTTCTTTGGCAACGGTGGCAGTGCTGCATGCGCTCAATACTGGGCAAGCCTGCTCCTTGGCCGCTATAACTCTGAGCGCTCTGGATTATCCGGAATCGCGCTGACGGCAGACACGGCGGTTCTCACCAATATTGGCAACGACTACGGCTATCAT
>JBHIAO010000376.1:0-5717 GCA_046758565.1 Anaerolineae bacterium | reverse complement strand
TTCTCCTCCTTTAGTTCTTGCTCGATAGCTTGACCTTCTGGTCTCAGCCGATCTCAGTTTACCACATTGTGAGTGCTGGACCCAACCAGACACAGGAGTGGCCACAAGAGCCTCGCCCGAGCTGGCGAGCCAAGTTCACAACCTTCGGATAGGGCTTCTTGGCCATCACCTCCTTATCGGACCTGGACTTCATGAACCAGCCTTCTCAGACAAGTGCCCGTTCTTTCCGGTCTGAACGTTTCACGACCGTCACCCCACGGTAGCGCGAGGATCAGGATCACTGACACATGTGCGAAGTACACAGCGAAGGGGAAAGTGGAGATTAGTATAGCAAAGTTGAATATCCCTGTCAACCTTATATATTTCTTTCGCTATTTCACTATTCTTAGGATCTTCTCACCGCCGGCTGACCCTCCCACCAATCGCCGCTATTGGCGCATGCGCGGATCCAACGCATCCCGCAGCCCGTCACCCAGCAAGTTGAAGCCCAACACGCTGAACATGATGGCCAGGCCAGGGAACGACACCGCCCACCAGGCACCGGTCGTCAGATAACGGTAGCTGTCGCCAAGCATGGCTCCCCATTCCGGCTCCGGTGGAATCGCACCCAATCCCAGAAAGCCAAGCGCCGCCGCGGAAAGAATAGCAGTCGCCAGACCCATAGTCGCCTGGACGATGATAGGCGACAGAGTATTAGGCGTGATGTGGCGGAAGAGGATGCGCCCCTGGTTGACCCCCACCGACAGCGCGGCCGTGATGTACTCTTCCTGGATTACGCTCAACACTGTAGACCGTGCCAGGCGGGCGAACACCGGGATATTCACCACGCCAATGGCGATCATGCCCTTATCCAGGCCTGGTCCCAGCATGGCCACGATAGCGATAGCCAGCAAGATGCCGGGGAAAGCCAGGATGATATCCATCACTCGCATGATAACGTTGGAGACAAGCGGGCCCCCTAGGGGCTGGGCAATCACCCCACCGATGAACAGGCCAATCACCCCACATACAACGGCAGTAGAGGGACTGACCAACAGGGCTGGCCCGCCGCCCAGGAGAAGGCCAACACCTGCGAAAAGCGCCACACGAGTCACCTTGCCGGCCAGGAGGTTCTCCAGGAACACGGCGGCGACTCCCAGCACGCCGAACAGGAGCACCTGAACGGCCTGCCCGGCGATCCAGGCCGACAAGGCCCCCAGACTGAGTCCGATACCGCCAACGAGAAGAACCCGTCCCGTCCGGCCTATAGGCATACTTTCGTAGAATCCAGCTAGCAGCCCAAGAAGGCCCCCCACCGTGAGGGAGATGCCCACAGCCACGAGCCCTACCCGGAGCGAGTTCCAACCACCGTGGGCCACGCGGCGAAAGATATCACGTCCTAGCTTGTCGGTACCAAAGGGATGAATCGTTTCGATCTCTTCAGTCGGGATCAGGTTTGGCGGCTTTAGTTTCAGGGAATAGTCGAGGTCGGTCCTGGGGTTATACTCCCAGAAGAAATGAGATAACACAGCAGACAGGATAAAAAAGCCTACGACAACCATCCCCAGGCGAGCTGTGTTGCCGGAGATCAACCGCCGCCAGGCATCTCTCCACAGCGATCGATGCTCGCGCACGGCAAAGCGGGTGAGGTCAGTCTCTCTCGGTGTCGTTTCCGTCATGCCATCCTCACTCGTAGCGAATCCGAGGGTCCAAGTAGGCGTAAGACATGTCCACCAAGAGATTAACGAGCACAAAAACGAGGGCGATTAACAACGTCCCGCCCTGGACGACTGGGTAATCGCGTCCCAGTATGGCATCGTAGACCCATTTGCCGATGCCAGGCCAGGCGAAGATTGTCTCGGTTAGAATCGCACCGGCAAGCAGAGAGCCAGTCTGAAGGCCGATGATAGTTATGACCGGCAGGAAGGCGTTCTTGAGGGCATGGCGAAAGAGGACCACCCGCTCTCGCAGGCCCTTGGCGTGAGCAGTTCGAACATAGTCCGTCTGCAGCACCTCCAGCATGGAGGAGCGTGTCATCCGGGCGACGATGGCCATAGGGATGGTCGCCAGGGCCAGGGCGGGCATGGCCAGGTGCTTCAGGGTATCCAGCAGGGCCGTTCCGTTACCAGTGAGGATACTGTCAATCAAGAAGAAATTGGTCACGACCTCGAGTCCTATGTCGTGATCCAGACGACCTCCGACGGGGAACCAGCCCAGGATGACGGCGAACAGCATAATCTCCATCAGGCCCAACCAGAAGATTGGCATGGAGACGCCGATGAGGGAACCAATCATGCTCACCCCGTCCAATAGAGAATTGTGCCGCGCGGCAGACACGATGCCGGCGGGCACCCCGACGATGACAGCAAGTACCATGGCGAACGCAGCGAGCTCGACCGTCGCCGGAAAACGTTGTTTCAGTTCACCGGCGATGGCAATGCGGCGATGAATGGAATTGCCCAGGTCCCCACGCCCCAGCCGGCTCAGGAAGCGGAGGTATTGGCTATCAAAGAAACCTCTGAAGTCACCCTGCTTCAGCGCCTCGCCATCCAGGAACAGCGGGCGATTTAGCCCCAACTGTTCGCGGATCCGCTCTACGTTATCCTTGGCCGCGTGCTCGCCCAACATGGCCACAGCCGGATCGCCGGGGATTAGGCGCAGTAACAAAAAGATGACGATAGTGACGCCCAGCAGGGTGGGGATCAGTGAGAGCAGCCGGCGAATGATATATCGGGTCAAGGACGCCTCCTCTCAAGAGCCAGGGGGGTGCGGGACCCGCCCGCACCCCCCTGGGCTGACCACAGGTCGTTCCCAATCCCGTCCTTGAGCGGCCTCAGGCAAGGACGCTACTGCTCGATGATCGTGCCTTCGTAGTAGTCGGCGCCGACCGGCTGGGGCACGTAGCCGCTGACCTTCTTGGAGAAGAGGAGCGGCGTGTTGTTGTGCACCACCCACAAACGAGTGACGTCATCGTGCAGCAACTGTTCGACCTGCTCGTAGATCGCCTGGCGCTCGGCTTGGTTGGGGTTGACGGCTGCCTGGTAGAGCAGGCTGGCGACTTCCTGGTCGGCGTGAAAGCCTTCGCGCGGTCTAGGCTCTTTCACCTCGTCAACCGAGCTCAGGCCACCGAAGAAGAAGTTGAGGAAGTTGTCGGGGTCGCCGTTGTCGCCGCCCCAGCCGAGCATGTACAGCCCGACGAGCAAGCCGTTGCGCCGCAGGCCCAGGTAGGTGGGCCAGTCGCCGGCCAGCTCCAACTGGGCGTTGATGCCCGCCTTGGCCAGGTCGGCGGCCATGGCCTCGCCGATCTCCTTGGGGCTGGGGTAGTAGAAACGGGTCACCGGCATATAGTACAGCTTGAGCGGGATCTTGTCGCCGGCCGCGTAGGCGATGTTGCCCTCCGCGTCCAGGATGTCCTCGGCGATGGTCACCTCGCTCAGTCCATCGGGGAAGCCGGCGTCGGCCAGGAATTGCCTGGCCATATCTGGATCGTAGGGCCAATCCTTGATGGCGTCGTTGTGACCCCAGACCAGCGGCGGCAGGAAGTTGGTTGCCACCTCGCCGTATGGCCCGTAGAAGTTATCTACCAGGCCCTGGCGGTTGATGGCGTGGACAACCGCTTTGCGGACGTTGATGTCCCTGAACTCCTCGATCCTGTAGTTGAAGGCCAGATAGCCAGTGTTCAGCGCCGGGCGGGCCAGGACGTACAGGTCGGGATCAGCATTAGCGGCAGCCACGTCCTCGGCCGTCGCCTGCTCCAGGGCGTGGATGTCGCCGGCCTTGAGGGCCAGGAAGCGAGCTGAGTCGTCGGGGATCACCCGCCACACGATTTCGTCAATCGTCGGCCGGCCGCCCCAGTAGTCTTCGTTGGCCACCACCGTGATGTGGTCGCCTTCGACCCACTCCTTGAAGATGAACGGCCCCGTTCCCACGCAGCCCGCTGAAGGCAAGCCGTACTCCTCGCCATACTTCTCGATGGCCGCCGGGCTGGAGATGGCGAACATGTCCATGGCGAGGTTGGCCAGGAAGGGCGCCAGCGGCGCGTTCAAGACGAACTTGACAGTGAAGTCATCGATCTTCTCGATGCTGGTGATAACGCTGTCGTCGTCAAAGCCGAACCACATGTACTCGTAGTACTCGAACACCTGGCTCTCAAAATGGTAGGGGTTGGCAGTGAAGCGCCACCGCTCAAAGTTAAAGACAACAGCGTCGGCGTTGAAGGGGGTCCCGTCGTGGAACTTCACGCCCTGGCGCAGCTTGCAGGTCCACTCGGTGCTGTCCTCGTTGGCGGTGCACTCCGTGGCCAGGGCCGGGATCGGAGTGGTGGAGCCAGGCTCGTACTGGTAGAGTGGCTCCAGGCACTGGCCCGTCACGCGGAAGCTCTCGCCATCAGTGACGACGGCTGGGTCAAGCTGCACCGAGTCGCCGCCGCGGCCAAAGATGAAGGTCACCGGCTTTCCAGCCGGCGGAGCTACGGCTGTCGTCATGCCCACACCGGGCACGAAGGTGGAGACGACATTGGCCCGAACCCCCGCGATGCCGGCCGACGGGTCGTCGTTGCGCACGATGTCGATACTGGGTGAGGCGCAGTCTCCAAACTGATCGCACGTCAGCGTGCCCGTCAACCCCTGGAAGTCCTTCGTCGCGTACAGCGCGTCCCGCAGCGCCTGCCGGTCAATGAACAACCCACCATCTGGCAGCTCCACCGCCACCTGGTCGATGGCCGTCAGCAGCATGTTGGTGGCGTCATAGGCGTGGGCGTGGAACGCCTGGATCGGCGCCTCGCCGTATTTCGCCTCGTACTTGGCCACCAACGCCTCGTACGCCGCGCCGCCCGGCGTGGCCGGCCCCGAGAAGTACATGTCCCTGGTCTCCTCGATGACCACGTAGGTGTCCGACAGCAGCCCGTCCGCGCCCATCAGGATCACGTCCGCCAGCTCCGGAAGCTCCTTGGCCTGGATGGCGATGAAGTCGCCCTCCGGCTGGAAGATGGGGAAGTAGATCAGCTCCGGTCCCTTGGCGGCAATCGAGGTCAGCACCGGACGCATGTCCGTGTCCCCCTTGTTCACCGCCGTGGCCTCGACGATCGTGCCCCCCAGCTCCTCGAACACCTGGTTGAACACCATCACCAGCCCCTGGGTGTAGGGGTCCCCGTCGTGGATGCTGGCCGCTTTCGTGAAGCCCAGCACGTCATACACAAAGGTGGCCGCCGCGCGGCCCTGTATCTCGTCGTTGTGGGCGGTGCGGAAATAGCCCGGCTGCCAGGCGTTCCCCTTCTCCCCGGCCAAAGACGTCAGGAACGGCGATGTGTTGGACCCGGACACCATCACCAGGCCGGCCTCGGACATGATCCGCGAAGCCGGCACCCCCGCACCCGAGCAACTGGTGCCGATGATCCCGATCACCTGGGGGTCCGACACGATCTTCTGGGCACCGGTGGTGCCGCCCTCGGAGTTGCACAGGTCGTCCTCGTTCTGCAGCTCGATGGGATGCCCCAGGATCTCACCCCCTCGGTCGTCGATGGCGATCTCGATGCCCCGCACCTGGTCGGTGCCCAGGCTGGCCACGGCGCCGCTGATGGCCTGGAGGGAGGCGATCTTGATGGGGTCACCCGGCCCCAGCTCCACCGCCCCCAGCGGCCCGGCCTGGGGCCTGGCCGGCGCCGGGGGCTTTGTCGGTTCCGCCCTGGGCGCCTCGGTTGGTTCGGGCGTCGCGCGACCGCCACAGGCCGCCAGTAGTCC
>JBHIAO010000375.1:0-5721 GCA_046758565.1 Anaerolineae bacterium | reverse complement strand
TCGACTCGAGCAAGTGCATTCTGTGCGGCGGGTGCGCAGACGTCTGCCCGGAGCATTGTCTGCGGTTGGTATCGGTCTCGTCGCTGGCGGGCGGTGTGACGTTCAAGCAGTTGCTAGCAGCGTGTTTCGAGCCTGAGGAGGTCGCCGACCTTTCGGCGATTATCAAAGACGAATCGGCATGCATCCGCTGCGGGTTGTGTGCCGAGCGTTGTCCGGTAGGAGCCATCACGATGGAGCGGCTTACATTTATGGGTTCGTGGGAGGCGGCGGCGACGTAAGCTGGGGGCCTGTTGATAGGGAAAGACGGTAGAAGAGATATGAACCAGCAAAATATGGAGAATCACCAGCCGAAGTCGAAGCTGGAGGAGAGCCCGCGGTTTGAGCCCACCAAGACTCGACGGGATTTTCTGGGCCTGGCGGCGTTGTGGTCGGCACTGGCAACACTCTTCGTGGCGACATTCGGGGTACTGCGGTTGCCGATGCCGGCGGTCTTCCCCGAGTCAAATCCCAAGGTGAAGATCGGACCGCCGGATGACTTTCCCAAAGGCTCGGCGACGTACCTGGCCGACTCGAGCCTGTGGGTGTTTCGAAACGACAATGGGGAGATGCATGCGATCTCAGCGGTGTGTACACACCTGGGCTGCATTGCGAAGCGTCAGAAGGACGGGCGCTTTCTCTGCCCGTGCCACGGGTCGGTCTTTAGCAGCAGCGGCAAGGTGATAGCCGGTCCAGCACCGACGCCCTTGAGTTGGCTGGAGATTAGCATCGCCCCTGATGGCCAGATTGTAGTCGATAAGACGCGGACGGTTCGGCTAGGTAAGAGTGTCCTAGTTTGACCGATTGCTTGCGGAGACCCTAATGTCCAAAGAACCCCAACAAGACCAAGTGGCGCAGCAAGCCGCCGCCGAACAGCGAGGAAGCGAGGGCCCGGGCGAACGCCACCCCGGCGATCCCGGCGCCCTCCGGGCCTACCTGTACAACCTCTCCCACGTCCCCCGCACGCTACGAGAATCGATCGTTCGGCACGGCGCCCCGACATCTGACCGGGCCCGTTCGGAAGCGATCATGAGCAACTTCTTCCTGCACATCCTGGCGACGCGTGTCCACCTGCACACGCTGAAGCTCACGGCCACGATGGGTCTGGGTATCATCACGCTGGTCCTATTCGTCCTGCTCGCCGTAACCGGCGTGCTGCTGATGGTTTACTACAAGCCATCGGTCGCTGAAGCATACGATTCGATGAAAGATCTGACCTTTGTGGTCCCGACGGGACGCTTCATGCGCAATATCCACCGCTGGTCTGCTCACGGCATGGTCGTGTGCGTGTTCCTGCACATGGCCCGGGTGTTCTATACGTCGGCGTACAAGAAGCCACGCGAGTTCAACTGGGTCCTGGGCATGGTGCTCTTCGCGTTGACGCTTTTCCTGAGCTTCACCGGGTATCTGCTGCCGTGGGATCAACTGGCATTTTGGGCCATCACCATCGGGGCGAACATCGCCCAATCGCCTCGCGAGCTGACCGACGCGCTGGGCATCACGTCGATCTTCGACGTTGGGGGAATCCAGAAAACGTTGCTCCTGGGAGCACACTATGTCGGGCAGGAGGCACTGATACGGTTCTACGTGCTGCACGTGATCGTACTGCCGCTGGCGCTCACGATTGTGTTGGGGGTCCACTTCTGGCGGATTCGCAAGGACGGAGGTCTGGCACGACCGGCCGAGAACATTGCCAAACACCCGGTTGGCAAGCCTAGCGATCCAGGACCAACCAAGACCTGGGGTCTCATGGCAGTGGTCAAAGGCAAGACACCCAGCGTGGATCAGGATTTGGCCAACACAGTCCCGGCCTATCCCAGCGCCTTGTATGCAGTCGCAGCGCTCTCGATGGTCACCGTCGCCGTCATGTTGCTATTGAGCTACTTCTTCGATGCCCCTCTCATAGAAATCGCCAACCCTGCCGTACCGGAGAATCCAGCCAAAGCCCCGTGGTACTTCCTCGGTCTTCAAGAGTTGGTGAGCTATTCGGCGTTCATGGGCGGGGTGGGAATTCCTGTGATCGTGATCATCGGTTTAGCCCTGATCCCGTACCTGGATCGTGAGGTGGAAGAACCGGGTCGCTGGTTCAGCGGTCCTCGCGGGAAGCGCATGGCATTGTACAGCGCCATCTATACTGTCCTCGTGACCGTCGGCATGCTGGTGTTCACTATTAACCTCGGTTGGCTGCGCAACTGGGTGCCTGACATTCCACAGATCGTTATCACGTTCGTAAACCCAGGCACACTACTGGTGACGCTGTTTGTGGTCTGGTCGGTAGTGGCGGTGCGAGTAAGCAGGTCGACACGCCTGGGGGCGATCGCGCTGTTTACGTGTTTCATTGTGGCGTACGTGATCCTGACATACTTCGCAACGGTACATCGCGGGCCAAATTGGAACTTCTACTGGTGGCCGAGTCAGTGGCCCGGGCCTTGAGACTTGAGCTGAGTACGGCAGGATCGCTCCCATCGTCTGTGACATAAGGGTGGTTATGGAGTCTTTGACGGATGACGGCTCCCAAAACTTGAGCGTACGGCGCCTGAAGGTCGTGCTGCTGGTTTCATCCCTGGTATCACTTCTCTTATTGCTGCTCTCGGCGTTCGAGGAGAACCTGCGAGGTGAGTGGCGCCAGTATCAGAGGGCCTATCGGGCCCAGTTGCTCAGCCGCACGGCCGATTCCCAGGCGCGTCGGGCGGCCGAGCGCATGGATCTTCAGTTCCGGCAGGTGTTCTTGCCGGGATTGAGTCGGATCGACCGGTGCACCACCTGCCACGTTGGCATCGACGATCCGGCCCAGTCGAGCGCGGAGCAACCGCTCCGTGTCCATGGGGGCGACATCCTGACGCATCATCCGGTCGAGAAGTTCGGCTGCACGGTGTGTCATGACGGGCAGGGCCGTGCCACTGAGAAGGACGCCTCGCACGGGGAGGTGGAACACTGGGCGTCGCCCCTATTGCGCGGCGAGGCGGTGTATACCAGTTGTGGACGCTGTCACTATGAGAACGATTTGTACGGGGCCGAGTACGATCTTTATACCAGGGGAGGACCCCTGCAGCCCTTGGATGAAGCAGAGCTTAATGCATCAGTGCCGGGCGCTGCCGATCCTACGGCGCGCGCCATCGGTCGCGGCAAGGCGCTCGTGCTGGAGTCGGGGTGCCTTGGCTGCCACAAATTCCGAGAACGCGGTGGAGTTTTAGGTCCGGATATCACACACGTTGGGGACAAAACACCTCACGATTTCGATTTTAGCCACATCGAGGGCGAGCCGACTGTCGCGCAGTGGTTGTTCGAGCACTTCAAAAAGCCCGGCGAAGTAGTGCCGGGCACGTTGATGCCAGACCTCGGACTCTCCGACTCACAGGCCCGCGATCTGACCCAGTACATGCTGAGCCTGCACCGAAAGGATATGCCGGCAGCGTACACGCCCGTACCGCGGCGTCGCCGGGGGCGCCCGGCCCAAGGGGCGCGGCTGTTTGCGATGTTTTGCAGTGCCTGCCATGGCCGACAGGGCCAGGGCAGTGCCGCGCTTGATCCGGCTTTAATGATGCTGGCCGAGCCGCCGCAGGAACTGCTAACACCGGCGATCAACAACCCCGACACGTTGGCTGTAGCCAGCGACGATTATTTGCGCCGCATAATTATAACAGGCCGGCACGACACGAAAATGATCAGCTGGCGGGCCGACGAAGGGGGCCTGAGTGACAAGGAAATCGATCGGCTAGTGGAGACCATGCGTGCTTGGGAAGGGCACGGTCCTGCAGTGGCGAGAATCAGCTCCCTGCGCGGGAACACGCGACGTGGTCGGGCGCTGTATCGGTCGCGCTGCCGGTCGTGCCACGGCCGGCATGGCGAGGGAGGTATCGGCGTGGCACTGAATTCGCCGTCGTTCCTGGCTGTCGCCTCCGATGATTTTCTTGCCCGTGCCATTGTCCACGGCCGGGCCAATACCGCGATGCCCAGTTGGAAACAGCTGACGGCCGAAGATGTCAGTGACCTGCTTGCATACATCCGTACATGGGAGAAAGTGCCGCCGAATAAGCAGCGCGTGCTGGCCAGGTTGGCGTCGGGTAAGCCGCGCCGCCGGGCGCTGCGCATCGGCCGGACACTCTACCGCAGTAACTGCGCAACCTGCCACGGCACCAAAGGGGAAGGCGGTATCGGCCCGTCGCTGAACAACGAAGCGTTCCTGTCGATTGTCGATGACGGATACCTCTACGACGCCATTGTGCTGGGCCGGCCCGGGACCGCCATGCCGGCCTGGAAGCACCTTTCGGACGAAGACTTAGTGGACCTGATCAACTTTATGCGGAGTTGGAACCAGCGTGAGCGTCTGGGGCTTGAGCCGTACACGGCTGGGGGCGATTGGGACCGCGGGCGGATTCTCTACCAGGGCATGTGTGCCGGGTGCCATGGGACCCATGCCGAGGGGGCGACGGGGCCACAGCTGAACAATCCCATCTTCCTGGCGTCTGCGAGCGACGCGATGCTGCGGCAGTGGATTCGCTTCGGCAAACCGGGCACCGAGATGCGCGCATTTGCCAGAGGAGAGCAAGGTGTAGCGGAGCTGACCGAATCGCAGATCGAGGACTTGGTGACTTTTCTGCGTAGGCTGCAGATGGAAGGCCGCACCGTGAGCGCTCGGCCGGGCATAGGTATTATCGCGCGCGGGGCAGAAGTTTATGCCTCGGCATGCTCCTCATGCCACGGGCCCAACGGCGAAGGTGCCACTGGAAGCGCCCTATCAAACCCCGACTTCCTCCGTGCTGCATCCGACGGGTTTCTACAATCCACGATCGTGCTTGGACGCGACGGTACAAAAATGCGACCGATGGGCCGGGGTATGCAGGGTAACGTCGAGCTTTCGACGGAAGACATCAACAACGTGGTAGCCTTCATCCGCAGTTGGGAGCACAAACCGCCGGCGCAGAAAATTCCCGCGCGTTACGTAACCGGCGCGAACGTTCTCGAGGGGAAGGCCCTGTATGCAGGTTTCTGCGCCGGCTGTCATGGGAAGAGCGGCAACGATGGCTGGGCGCCGGCCTTAAAGAATGCCGACTTCCTCGCCGCTGCCACGGACGGATTTCTGCAAGCAACTATAGCCCGTGGCCGGGCCAGTACCCCCATGCGTCCATTCGGCGAAGGTGCAGACGGCATCGCCGAACTGTCGAGCAATCAGATCAACAACATCGTGGCCTTTCTCCGCACCTGGGCGCCCGCAGGGTACAAGCCCACCGAGGCACCAGGTGAACAGGAGAAAGTCGGAGAAAAGGAGAAAATAGCACGTTTGAAGCGTTAGCTTTTGAAGAGGTTGTGGCCCTGTGCCGACGAGGATCGGGCGCCACAGATGTGGTCCACGGGACAACCACCGTGAACTTGGGACCACAGAGGTCCCCACAAAAGGAAAGGAGGGTTGGTCATGGCACGTAGACAAGGTCCGGTAGATTTCAATCGACGCGAGTTCATAAAGATGGCTGCCGCCACGGGGGTGGCCTGTGCTGCCACGCAGATGTTCGGAGAAGAGTTTGTCATGGCGCAAAGCGCGCCGGCGAAAGTCAAGCCCATGCAGGGTGTCAAGCTGTTGCAATCGGCCTGCCCCTACTGCGGGGTCGGGTGCGGTACGCTCATCCAGGTCCAGAACGGCAAGGTCGTCGGCATGGTGCCCGACAAGAAGCACCCGACCAACCGCGG
>JBHIAO010000374.1:0-5750 GCA_046758565.1 Anaerolineae bacterium | reverse complement strand
ATGGGCGCGGGCGCCGTCGGCGTAGAGTTCGGCTATCTCTACAACGCCTATGGCTCTCAGGTGACGATCATCGAGATGTTGCCGCGCGTATTGCCGTTAGAGGATCCTGAATCTTCGGCGCTTCTGGCGAAGTCTTTCCGGAAGAGAGGCATCGAAATACACACCGGCACTCGAGTTGAGGATTTCAAAGTCACTGATGATGGTGTTCAACTCACAGCAGTGTCGGAGGACAACGGCGAGGTCCAGTTCGAGGGCGATCAACTATTGGTGGCCATCGGCCGAGCGCCCAACACGGAGACCCTGGGTCTGGAAGATGTGGGGGTTGAGACGGAGAAGGGTTTTGTCAAGACCGACGGCCCTTCGACAGGCTCAGGACACGGTATCCGGCAGACCAACGTGAGCGGTGTGTACGCCATAGGGGATGTGGCCGGCCCGCCTTTGTTGGCTCACAAGGCGATGCACGAAGGCGTTGCCGTGGTGGAGCACCTGGCCGGCATGGAGGCGCACATGGTCGATGCCAGTTACATTCCCAACTGCGTGTACTGTCTGCCGCAGGTTGCCAGCATTGGTATGACCGAAGAAGCGGCCAGGGAGGCCGGCTACGAGGTCGATGTTGGCAAGTTTCCTTTTCAGGCTATCGGCAAGGCCCTGGCGATCAATGACCGTGAGGGGTTCATCAAGCTCGTCGTTGACAGACAATACGGTGAGATTTTGGGAGCTCACATTATCGGCCCTGAGGCGACGGAGATAATCCATGAGATTGCTCTGGCGCGAACGGCGGAGTTGACTCCCAGCGAGATCATTGCTACTGTCCACGCACACCCGACACTCCACGAAGCGGTCCACGAGGCGGCGATGGCGGCTGTCGGGTTGCCCATCCATGCATAGGTCGCAGGGTCTCGCAACACACAGCTAGAAATAGAACGTTGCGAGACCGTGCGAGGAGGAGGCGAACATGAGCGTCCCTGAAGATCTGCATTACAGCGAAGAGCACGAATGGGTTCGGGTTGAAGACGACCTGGTCCGGATCGGCATCACCGACTACGCGCAGCATCAGCTCGGCGATGTCGTCTACGTCGAGTTACCCGAGGAAAGCGATAGCTTCGGCTTCATGGAACCGTTTGGGGTCATCGAGTCGGTCAAGGCGGCATCGGACCTCTATGCACCGGTTGCCGGCACCATCGTCGAGGTCAATACCGAATTGGAAGACGCCCCTGAGCTCGTCAACGAGGATCCGTACGGTGACGGCTGGATGATCGCGATCGAGCCGGACGATCTGTCCGACATTGACAACCTGCTGACGCCGGCGGAGTACGCCACAATGATCGAGGAGGAAGAATAGGCGCTTGATTCTGTTGAAAGGAGGCCTGGACAATGTCTGCAGTTACTGCCGGCTTACGCGAGTACGTTGGCTACCGCGGTCGGGAGGGGATGTGGGCCTGGATCCTGCATCGTATGACGGGGCTAGGTGTCATGTTTTTCCTCATCTGGCACATCCTGGACATATTCCTCATGGCCCTCGGTCCAGAGGAGTTTGATCGCTTCCTTGTGATCTACAAGGCCGCGCCCTTCAGGGTGATGGAAGTATTCCTCATCTTCAGCGTGATCTTCCACGCCTTTAATGGCGCCCGCGTCATCTTTTTGGACTTCGTGCCGCGGGCAATGGACTATGAGTCTGAGTTGTTCTGGGTGGTTCTTGGCGCTGCGTTAGCGATCTGGGCACCGACAGCCCTTACTATGCTGGCGCCACTGGTTGGGATCCACGTCATTTAAGGAGCGGATCATGGCTTCCATGCAACAGATAGGGCGTCGTGTTTCACCAGGCACGCTCGAAGTCTATTCGTGGTTTTTCATGCGGGTATCGGGCGTGGTCCTGTTGCTTATCGCCGTTTTCCATCTTCTGTGGATGCACCTGGTAATCGGTGTAGACAATATCAATTTCAATGTGGTCGCCGTGCGGTGGCAGAATCCCTTGTGGCGGACGTTCGACCTGGCGCTCTTGATCTTTGCGTTGTCGCACGGTACGAATGGCACCCGATGGGTTCTTGAGGACTATGTTTCGTCCCCTGGCTGGCAGATTGCAGCCAAGTGGTTTGTTTACCTGGTTGCCATGGTCATTGGCGCAATGGGTGCATTCGTCATTTTCACGTTCCAAGCGCCGGCCTGAGGGCCTTCGGCCCGACGAACGACCAATCGTCGCGTTAGTCGTTGGTCGTTCGTCGGCAAGCGAGGATTTTGGAGCAAGGTGTATCGATGTACCAGTATCACAAGCACGATGTCGTGATCGTTGGTGCCGGCGGGGCCGGCTTGATGGCTGCGCTCTACGCTTCGCGCGCTGTCGATACGACCGTCCTGAGCAAACTGTATCCGACACGCTCGCATACGGGGACTGCTCAGGGCGGCATCAGCGCTGCCTTCGGTAACGTCGAAGAAGATCACTGGGAATGGCACGTCTATGATACCGTAAAGGGTAGCGATTACCTGGGCGATCAAGACGTAATCGAAGTTCTGGCCAGAGACTCTCTTGAGGTTGTCACTGAGCTTGAACACATGGGCTTGCCCTTCAATCGCACCCCCGGTGGACTCGTCGATCAGCGGCCGTTTGGGGGCCACACCAGGAACTACGGTGAAGGGCCTGTCAGGCGGGCCTGCTACGCTGCTGACAGAACGGGGCATATGATCCTGCAGACCCTGTATCAGCAGTGTATAAAGCAGGGTGTAAACTTCTTCGATGAGTTCCACGTCATCGACCTCATCGTGAACAATGGAGTGACCCAGGGCGTGGTGGCGTACGAAATCGATACGGGGGATATTCACGTCTTCCACGCCAAGGCTGTTCTGTTTGCCACAGGCGGCTTTGGGAAGATCTGGCGCATAACGTCGAACGCTCACACGCTGACTGGCGACGGAAACGGGATTATCTGGCGCAGAGGGCTTCCCCTGGAAGATATGGAGTTTTTCCAATTCCACCCGACCGGTATACGGAAGCTTGGCATCCTGATCACTGAAGCTGTCCGCGGCGAGGGCGGAATCTTGCGGAACAACGAGGATCTTGGCAATATCGGCACGGGTAAGCCCGGGTTCATGGCTGAGTACGCACCGACCATGAAGGACCTGGCCTCGCGCGACGTAATCTCGCGCGCGATGTACCTGGAAGTGCGCGAGGGGCGGGGCATCGATGGCAACAACTACCTGTATCTCGATGCCACGCATCTGGGCGAGCGCGTCATCGAGACCAAACTGCCGGACATTGCCGAGTTTCTGCGGATCTATGTGGGTGTGGATCCCATCCGCGAGCCGATGCCGGTGCAGCCGACAGCCCACTACGCCATGGGCGGAATACCGACTGATGTCCATGCGCGGGTTGTGGTCGATCCCGGCAATACGGTGTTGCCCGGCCTGTACGCCGCCGGCGAGTGTGCCTGCGTCTCCGTCCACGGCGCGAATCGCCTCGGTACCAACGCACTGAATGATCTTGTAGTGTTCGGCCGGCGGGCCGGCCGCCACATAGCGCAGTATGTGAAGACCGTGGATTTCATACCGCTGCCCGAGAATCCTCACGAGGAGGCGGTCGCTCAACTCGAGCATCTCCGCGCGAATGAGGGTGGTGAGCGCATGGCCGAAATTCGGGAGGCCCTGCAAGAGGTCATGATGGAGGATGTAGGCGTTTTCCGGACAGAAGAGGGGATGTCCACGGCGCTAGAGACAGTGCGCGAACTGAAGGAGCGCTATTGCCACGCCCGGATCGATGACAAAGGCAAGCGTTTCAACACCGATCTTCTCGAAGCGTGGGAGCTGGGCAACTTGCTGGACCTGGCTGAGGTGACAGCAGTGTGTGCCACCAATCGTACCGAGAGTCGCGGAGCTCACGCGCGGGAAGACTACCCCAAGCGTGATGATGAGAACTGGTTGAAACACACCCTGGCGTACAGGACCGAAGACGGCATTGACATCAAGTACAAGCCTGTAGTGATTACGAAACACCAGCCAAAGGAACGCGTGTACTAACCAAGTTATCAGTAATCAGTGATGCTGGCAACTGATCACTGATTACTGATAACTGATCACTGAAGTGGGGACAACATGGACTATCGTCTGCGCATTAGGCGTTTCAATCCAGAGAAGGACAACAAGCCGTGGTGGGGCGAATATACAGTCGATGCGGAGCCAAGTGACCGGGTCTTGGATGCACTTCACTATGTGAAGTGGTACCACGATGGCACATTGGCATTGAGGCGATCCTGTGCCCACGGCATCTGTGGGTCTGACGCTATGCGCATCAACGGTGAGAACCAACTTGCCTGTCAGATCTTGCTGCGCGATCTGGAGCAGCCGATTGTGGTGGAGCCACTGCTTGGGTTTAACGTAATCAAGGACCTGATTGTTGACATGGAGCCGTTCTTCGCTCAGTACCGGTCGGTTATGCCGTATCTGGTCAACAACGATCCGCCACCGCAGCGGGAACGGCCGCAATCTCCTGGAGATCGTGAGCGCTACGACGACACGACCAAGTGCATCCTATGTGCGGCATGTACAACCTCGTGCCCCAGCTTCTGGTCGAACAAGGGTTTTGTGGGGCCGGCTGCCATCGTGCAGGCCCATCGGTTCATCTTCGATAGCCGAGACCAGGCGGCTGCCGAGCGGCTGGCAATTCTCAATGATCGTGATGGCGTCTTCGGTTGTCGGACCATCTATAACTGCACCCGTGCCTGCCCACGAGGTATCAAAGTAACCAGGGCCATTGGCGAGGTGAAGAAGGCGATTCTTTTTCAGAAAGCCTAGCGTACTCCCGTGGCTGGTTACCTAATCAATCAGGGAAGCGGTCGGGGGCTGAGGGAGCATGTCACTTCAGCCCCCGATTGTTAACTGCTTGCCTAACATCCGACGCAATGAATCAGTCTCATCCGCTTCGCATTCTTACCTACAATGTTCACGGGTGGCTCGGCCTGGACGGACGACGGGAGTGGGATCGGATTGGGGATGTGATTGCTAAGGCCGGCGCTGACGTCATCGGGCTCAACGAGGTGCACCAACCTCACCCATCGCGCCCGCGCCACGGACCGCTTGACGAGCTCGGTCGCCGACTCGACCACGAGCACTTATTTGGCGTCACGATTGACTCGTCACCGTGGCCCGAATGGGCAGGTATGGCGTTTGGCAACGCCCTCCTGAGCCGATTTCCCATTGTCGATCATGACAGTCATGTCCTACCGAATCGGCCGGGCATCGAGCCGCGAGGTTTGCTTGAGGCGACGTTGGATCTCTCCGGCACTGAGGTAACCGTGTATGTGACGCATCTGCATGCGCCGGCTACCCAGTCGGCCGAAGAGCTTCGCCGGCAGCAGGTTGATGCCATTCTAGATATCGTGGGCGACTGCACGCCCAACCACATCATACTCGGCGATTTCAACAGCGTGATGCCAGCGGAACGCCGGCCAGGCGAAGTGAGTGGCGCCCTTCAGCCGCTTCTGGATGCCGGCTATGTGGATGCCTTTGCTGTGGCCGGCGAGGGCGAGGGACCGACATTCTCGACAGATGATCCGCGTTGGCGGATCGACTATATCTTCGTTGCGCCGGGGTTGGCAGATCAGTTGCTGGAATGCCGGCGCATCGACAACGCAACAGTGAGGGTGGCATCGGACCACTTTCCTGTCATGGCAAGTTTTCGAGTGAACGGAATCGAGTTTGCCTTGCCGGGTGGTGTGAAAACTGAAGACGTGATGCGTGATTCGTGATCCGTAAAGTGTATT
>JBHIAO010000373.1:0-5755 GCA_046758565.1 Anaerolineae bacterium | reverse complement strand
ACCTTCGTCAGCGGTACGCCCAAGGATGCGCTTAACACCACATTGGAAATGTACGAAATCAACTACTCCGAGCACAAGTACTTCACCATCCCCCAACTGGACTTCCGGGGGACGCCCACCGGCATCGATGTGCGCAAGGTGGTGGAGAAGGGCATCACGCCGCGCGTCAACACCGGCATCGCTCACAAGGAGGCAGGCGTCGGCCAGGTCGGGGCCGGCCTGGTGCGGCCGCCGATGGCTATGTTCGAGGAGGCGTTGGTGGCCTTCGCCGAGGAGTATGGGTATTAGATATTGGATATTGGGTATTGGGTATTGGATATTGGGTATTGGGTATTGGAGGTAGGAGATTGCGATGAAGTTCGAGACCGTCCCCAATGCCTAATACCCAATACCTAATACCTAATACCTAATACCCAATACCCAATACCTAATCTCGAAAGGGAGGATCACATGGATCGTGAACAATTCATCAAAGTAATGACAGATGCGAAACTGTATGATCTGACCCAGGGTTGCAGCATCTTTACGCCGCCCTGGCCCGGCGAGAAGGCGCTGGAGATCCATTTCTTCAAGCGAGTTACGGGTGCCTATGGTGGTGGGCCAGGTGCCAATGGCCAGTTGATTCGCTGGAGCAACACCGTGGGCACTCATCTGGTGGGCGAGCGGGCCTTCCATTCCGGGGGTCGGGCCATCGCCGACGTCCCCCTGAGAGACCTGTGTGGCCCCGGCGTGGTGGTAGACATCTCCGATCTGGTGTCCGACTACAGCCTCTATACCCCCGAGATGATCACCAGTCGGGCAACTGTTAAAGAGGGAGATATTCTGATCATCAACACCGGGTACCACCGGTACTCCTGGGATCAGCCAGACATATACAACAAGAAGGCCCAGGGCGGTGTGGAGTCCAAAGAATTCGGATTCCTGGTGAGGCATCCCGGACCTTCGCCCGATTTCTTTCAGTGGGCGTTGGACATGAAACTCAAGGTCATCGGTGTTGATTGCGGCTGCGCGGAACATCCCATGAATACCCCCATCCGCTACATGCACGAGCGCGAGTTCCAGAAGGCTGAAGCTAGGCTGATGGAACAGTACGGCAAGACATGGGACGAGATGTTTCAGCCAGAAGAGTACTACCGGATGACACACATCACTATGCCCAAGGCTCACTTGCTCTTGGCCGAATCGATTGTGGGTGACATCGCCCAGTTGAGCAACCAGCGGGCCTGGATCATGATCCAGCCCATTCCATTCATGGAAGTTGGTACAGCCTGGTCGCGTGTGGTTGCCTACCGGCCGCCGGCCGGCATGGATGAGGACACGTTCTTTGCCATCATGGACTCGGCGGAAATGCTGGACCTCACGCTCCCGTTCAGTGTCCAGACCCCTCAGTGGGCGAACTACGAGCCGTTGAGCGTCACCTACACCAAGCGCGTTGGCGGGCAGCCCTTTGGCATGGGCAGAAACGGTGCACTCTGCAAGGCCAGTTTCCACCTGGCAACCCACATGGACGGCGAGAAGCACTTCTGGCCGAACGGCCGAACCATCGGAGAGGTCCCACTGGAGCACTGGGTGGGTCCTGGCGCGATTGCGGACATCTCTCACCTGGTGAGTGATGCTAGCGTGTACACCCCCGAGATGATCGAAAGCGTCGTGGACGTCCACAAGGGGGACATTCTCATCCTGAAGACAGGGTGGCACAAGTATGGCTGGAACAGCCCGGACTCGGACGAGTTCCGCTACATGATCAAGCACCCTGGCCCGTCACCCGACTTCTCGCAGTGGTGCATCGACAAGGAGATCAAGTGGTTGGGCATTGATGCCGTCAGCCAAGATCACCCCATGAACACCATCCAGAGAATCTGGCACCCCAAGACCTTTGAAGAAGCCAACCGCAAGCTGATTGAGCAGTTCGGGAAGGATTGGGACGAGATGTTCCCGCTGGATCAATACTACCAGGACACGCACCTGAATCTCTTCCCGAAGGGAATCGTTCATGCTGAGAATCTGGGCAAAGATATCGCAAGGGCGGTGAGCGGCCGATACTACATCGGCTGCTTCCTCCAGAGAGGCATGGAATGCGCATCCATGTGGGGTCGCTTTGTGGCTTTCAAGGAGGGCAGCTAAAACCCACGTCGTTCAGACGTGGGAACCGTTCTCGCCGGCCCAGGGAACAGCGGGAACTGGAGCGGAACTGGGGGAACTAAAACGGACCTGAAGGGAACCATCGATTGTGGAATGCAGAAACTAGCCGCAATCCGCAATCCACACTCGTAACTACGCGGCCTGCTCGGCCTGGATTGTCAAATCCAGGCCGCAGGCGACGAGATCGACGCGATTTCGATCTTCCAGCCGCCGGAGCCTGGCGCTTGTCCTGAGCCTGCCAAAGGGATCCGGCGGGAGCTGCGTAGTTACCCACACTCAATAAAGGGAGGGAGGATTGCAATGAGGTACGGACCAAAAGGGTACACCCAAAGGGACGAGATTCGAGAGATCATGGAGCCCTTACTGGTGTCGAAGGAGTGGGGTGGTATCATCTCGTTCTCCGGCCTGACAGTCGAGGATGGGCGAAAATTGCTTGAGTTTCTGCCGCCGGCAAACAGAGAGTGTCGTCAAAACGCTGCGCCCTCGTTCGCTGAGTTCGTGCTCGACATTGGCGATAGGTTCCCAGATGCCATCTTTTTCGGCTATCAGGTGGTTCCAGAGAGGGAAGACGAGCGGATCACAATCGAGGGGGTTCTGATACCGATGGTGACCTCCGAAAGCAGAGTCCTCAACGTGGTGCGGCAGTTTGCCGAGGGTGATCCCGATGAGTTCGATCCATGGGAGCATGAAGGCGAGGACTGCTGGCGACTTTGGTGGGATTGACAGCCATGAACCCTGAACTTGAGCACTACCTGCAAATGATCGAAGACCTGCGTGGGCAGGTCGGCGAGTTGATCGCCGGCCTGCCCGCCGAGGCGCTGAACTGGCGTCCCATCGACGGGGATGACGACCACGCCACCAACTCGCTGGCGGTCCTGGCGGCGCACATCGCCAGCGCGGAGCATTTCTGGATCACCCAGGTGGTGGGTGGCCGGCCTTTCACCCGCGACCGCGATGCCGAGTTCGCCACCCAGGCCGCCGATGCGGCTGACCTTCGTCGCCGGCTCGATGAAGCCGGAGCGGCGACGCGAGAGGTACTCTCCGCACTCCGTGGGGCAGACCTGGATGGCACACGCGAAGTGAAGGGGCGGACGGTTTCAGTCCGATGGTGCATTCTGCACGTCATCGATCACATCGCCCTCCACCTGGGCCACATGCAACTGACGTATCAGTTGTGGATGTCGGGCAAGGCCAGCCCTTCCCCCCGTTGGTTCCAACGGCTGAGTTCTGGCGAGTAACTCCAGAAGTTCGGCCCTCCGATGTCATCGGAACCGCAGGGAACGAGGTTGATTCTCGCTTTCCGAGCCGGCATTCGTCAAGCTTCAAGCTGGTTTGGGCTTGCTCCAATGCATCCAAGCCGCTATAATCTGTCTGCCAATCGAAAGACACGAGGATGAAAGCGAGACAAGATGCCAACCATTTGCTTGCCTGAAGCTCGCAGTTTTCAATCAAGTCGTCCCACAAATCAAGGATTTGATCAAGTCGCCATGACCTTGTCGGGGAAACCATGACAGGTAATCGACCCTCCACAGAAGCCGCCGGCCCCCTCGCCGGCATCCTCGTGCTGGACCACACGACGGCGCTGGCCGGCCCGTATTGCACCCAGTTGCTGGGCGATCTCGGGGCGGACGTGATCAAGATCGAGCGGCCAGGCGAGGGTGACCAGGCGCGCGGCTGGGGGCCACCCTTCGTGGGGGGCGAGAGCGCCTACTTTCTGGGCACCAATCGCAACAAGCGAGGGATAACGCTCGACCTGAGCACGCCGGCGGGCCGCGAAGTGCTGCGCCAGCTGCTGGAGCGGGCAGACGTGCTGGTACACAACGTGCCCCGCGAGTCATCGCGGCAGAAATTAGGGCTCGATGAGGAAAACTGTCGTACGATCAACCCCAGGCTCATTTGGGCTAGTATCACCGGCTTCGGCAACACCGGTCCCTACGCTGAGCGAGGTGGGTACGATGTCATGATCCAGGGCATGAGCGGGACGATGCACCTCACGGGTGAGCCACACAGTGCCCCGATCCGCTTCCCGACCCCCATTGCTGACATCACAACCGGCATCTACACGGCATTGGCTATCGTCTCCGCTCTCTTCGCGCGTGAGTGCACGGGTGAGGGCCAGGCAATCGACAATGCGCTGCTCGACTCGCAGGTCACGTGGCTGGCGAATATCGCCAGCGGTCATCTGGCGACTGGTGAGCAACTGAAGAGACTGGGCAATGCCCACCCGAACATTGTGCCCTATCAGCCGTTCCCGACCGCTGACGGATGGATCATTGTCGCTGCCGGGAATGAGCGGCTCTGGGCACGGCTGATCGAGTTGCTGGAGTGGCCCGAGCTGGGCGACGATCCGCGCTTCGCCACGAACGCCGATCGGCTGTGCCATCGTGACGTTCTTGTGCCGATGTTGGCTGAGCGCTTCCGCCAACGCTCCACGCGCGAGTGGCTCGACCAGTTGGATAAGGCCCGCATGCCAGCCGGCCCTATCAACACACCGGAAGAGGCCCTGCGCGACGAGCACCTACTCGCTCGCGGCATGATCGTCGAGCTTGAACACCCCGCCGCCGGCCTGGTTCGCTCCCTCGGCAACCCAATGAACCTCAGCGCCACGCCGGTGACCTACCGCCGGCCGGCCCCAATGCTAGGCGAACACACAGCGGAGATTCTGGCAGAACTCGGTTATGCGGCGAATGAGATTGATCAGTTGCGGGATGAGGAAGTGATTTGATTGAAGCGAAACGTGATGCGTGATCCGTGAACGTTCCCATGGTGAGCACCTCACGCATCACGCATCACGTTGCAGCGTAACCAGAGAGAGATGGCTGATGAATACCCTATCTCGCCCAATCCACGGTCTCGTCCTGGACATCGATGGCTGCCTGGCACGGGGCACCGGGGCCATCCCTGGTGCACCGGAGACCGTGCAGGAGCTCAAGCGGCGTGGGCTGAGGTTGGCTTACCTGACCAACGACAACCAGCGGACGACAGAAGAGTGGGTTCAGCGCTTGGAGGCGATAGGGATCGCCGCCGAGCCAGACGAAATCCTAACCTCGGCCGTCATCGCGGCTGAGTTCGTGCGCGAGCATTATCCGGGCCGGCACATCCTTCCCATCGGTGTCTCTGGGCTCCGGGCGGCTCTTCGAGAGCGCCACGTCACGCTGATTGAGCGACCGGAGGAAGCCGAGGTCGTGGTGATGGGACGCGATCCGCACTTCGATCAGGAGACCCTGAACCTTGCGTGTCAGGCCATTTGGCGGGGGGCGGCATTCATTGCCACCAACCTGGACCGGCGTGTGCCCGTGGCCGACGGCTTCAAGCCGGGCACTGGGGCGATGGTCCAGGCAGTGGCCTGGGCGACGGACGTTGAGCCAGTGGTGATGGGAAAACCGTCCCGCTGGGCAGGGGAGATGGCGATGAAGATCCTGAGCATCGACAAAGCCCACGGTGCTGTGGCCGGCGATCAGCTCGATCAGGACATCAAGATGGGTAAGGTCGCCGGCTTGCGCACCATCCTGGTCCTGACTGGATCCACACGTCAAGAGGACGTGGACAACTTGCCCAAAGCGGACCAACCGGATGTCATCCTGCCCGATGTGACGCACATTCCTGGCTGGCT
>JBHIAO010000372.1:0-5759 GCA_046758565.1 Anaerolineae bacterium | reverse complement strand
ACTCTCGTGGCTGTCTGGGATGGGGCAACAGTCGCCGGCTGTGGACAATAGTGAGGATCTCAACTGTGTCATCCTCTGTGACTTCGTAGATGACTCGGTAATCACCGACGATTACCTCGCGAAAGCTGGTTTCCGCCAGTTCGGGAACGATCCTGCCGGATATGGGGAATGTCTCCAGCCGGCGGGTAGATGCGGTAATCTCTTTGCTGATCCGCTCCGCTGCTTCGGGGGAATGCTGACGCAGGTAGCGAACAATCTCGCGCAAGTTCTGACGCGCTTTCTCCGTCCAGATAACCTGTCCTGAGCCAGGCCGATGGGTGTGCGTCTCATTCACCCTCTTGCAGCCATTCCTCTAGTTCAGCCTCGATCTGATCCTGAGAGTGAACCCGGCCGGCGGCAACGTCCCGCTTGCCAAGTGCGATTTGCTCCAACAGAGCCATCCTTCGCTGCTGACGCTGGTATTCGGCTACGTCAATCAGCACAACAATGGAACGACCGCGCCGGGTGATCAGCACCGGTTGTCTAGTCTGATGAGCACGGTCAATAATCTCGGCGGCTTTCGTCCGCAGGTCAGAGATGGGCACCACATCTTCCATAAAATCAATCATTTCGATGCTCCCCTTTTTGTACCAGCAATACCCACTTTAACACTGCAAGCAATTATACCAAATATTGTAAAACCGGACAAGTAGTCTTTGCTCCAGGTTTGTCGGTCCCACCCCCTCCTAACCTCCCCCTATGATAGTCGAAGGGTGGAGCAGCGCGCAACTCCTGGCTGACTTTTGTCGTAAGCGTGCAACGAAGCTTCACCTCAAACCGATAGGCGATCAACAACTTCTCACGGATGGAAAGAAACACGGATAACAACAGAAAAGTTGCATTCTATCCGTGTTTCTTTCCATCCGTGAGGAAAACTTGCTCTGTTTGCAAAGAAGTGCCTGCCTCAAGGAATCCAGCTACTCCCTGAACGGTTACCTTTTGTCAACACTGGTGAATCGTGCTAGAATAGGGTGGCCGCAGGGGGGAAGGAGCCAGCCGGCCCAGGCAGTCATCGGCATCGGGCCTGTTGCGTTCTCGTAAGTAGCTTGACAATGTTACATTAACATAAAATAGCTCTCTTGCCAGCTCCAAGCGGACAACAGTCCGCGTTTTGAGCGGTGGACTGTTGTCCACCGCGAGCTTGGGCAAGGGATTTGAACCAGCAGAAACCAAATTTAACATTGTCAAGGTAGACCGGCCGTTGTGAGTGCCTCGTCCCACGCCTGCTTGCCAGTCCACGGCACCTCGCGCGCCAGGGCTGGCTTTTTTACTTGCATGACCGGCGACGATGGACGACGGGCGACAGATCCTGGTGACGAGGATCCAGGGTGAGGACGATCCGGAGGACGAAGCCTCGACCCATGATCCCGCGCTTGACCGGGTCATCGGTGGGCGGTATCGGCTGCTGGACCGACTGGGTGCCGGCGGCATGGGCGTGGTCTACCGCGCGCACGACGCGCAGGCGGACCGGTGGGTGGCTCTTAAACTCCTGTTCCCCCACCACGTCTATACCGAAGGGGCGCGGCGCTTTCGTCGGGAGTTCCGCGCCCTTTCGCGTCTCCACCACCCTCACATCGTGCGCGTCTTCGACTTTGGCTTGGAGGATGACCAGGCATACTACGCCATGGAGTACGTCGTGGGGCTTAACCTGGCTCAGTGGCAGCTCCAGCAGGGGGATCAACTGAGCCGGCCGGCGTGGTTGACCATCGCCCGACAACTGGCCGAGGCCCTGGCTTACATCCACGCCCAGGGAATCATCCACCGCGATATCAAGCCGGAAAACGTGATGATCGTCGAGTCGTCGCCGGGAGATGGTGGCTTGTCAGCCAAGCTCATGGACTTCGGAGTGGCCAAGCTGGTGGAGGCCACGACGCACCTGACGGAGCCGGGCAGCCTGTTGGGCACGGCGGCCTACATGGCGCCGGAGCAGGCCCAGAAGCTGGCGGTGGACTATCGGGCCGATCTCTACGCCCTGGGCGTCCTCCTCTACGAAGCAGCCACCGGCGCCCGGCCCTTCACCGCCGACGATCCCGTTGCGTTGGCCCTGCAGCACATCGGCCGCGACCCCGCTCCGCCTCGATCTGTCAATCCAGATTTACCTCCGGCCGTCGAGGCCATCATCCTGCGCCTGCTGGTCAAGCAACCCCAGGCACGCTATCCCTCGGCCGAAGCCCTGCTGGCCGACCTGGCTCGGATCGACGGTGCGGTGCCGGCCATCATGCCGCAGCCAGAACAGGTGCGGGCCGATATAGTGTTCGAATCGCCGTTGGTGGGTCGCGAGACGGAGATGGGCCAGTTGATCGACTGGCTGCGGGAGGCGGCGGACGGAGCGGGACGCCTGGTCTTGATCGGCGGGGAGGCCGGCGTAGGCAAAACGCGGTTGACGCAGGAGTTGACCGCCCGGGCCCGCTGGGAGGACATGCAGGTACTGGCTGGCGCCTGTCATCCCCAGGAGCGCATGCCCTACCAGCCTTTCGTCGAGGCGCTGGAGACGTACTTCAGTCGGCTGGATGACGCCGCGGGGTGGGTGCTGCGAGATGCAGTGGGCCCGCTGGCTGCGGAGTGGCTCAAACTGGTGCCGGCCTTGGTGGGGCGGTCCTTCATGGCTGAGATACCGCCTGGTGCAGACCTGGGGCCAGAGCCGGAGAAGCTGCGGCTGTTCACCTCGGTGCGTCTGCTCCTCCAACGTGCCGCCCAGTCGGCTCCCTTGCTGGTGGTCTTGGAGGACCTTCACTGGGCTGAGGAAGGTACCCTGGAGTTGCTGGGCTACCTGGCGCGAAACGCACTCCAGGAACCAGTTCTTCTGTGTGGCACCTATCGCACCGAGGAAGCTCATCCGCTGGCGGCCTGGACGCGCGAGGTGACGAAAGCGGGGCTGGAGGTCCTCGTCCTGCCACCGCTGGATGAGGCGGAGACAGCAACTCTGGTCGCCGGCGCTCTGGGCCTGACCGATCGGCCGCAGCAGTTTGCTCAGTACCTCTACCAACGTACCAATGGCAATCCCTTCTTCGTCGAAGAGGTGCTCAAATCGCTGACAGAGGCCGGGATCCTCTATCGACGCGATGGGGCGTGGCACGCGGATATGGATGCGTCACGCTACGAACAGCTCCGCGTGCCCTCAACCATCGAGAGCGTGATCGCCGATCGCCTGAGCCGGCTGGGCGCTGAGAGCCGGCAGGCTCTGAATTGGGCGGCCGTCATCGGCCAGGCTTTCGACTTCGAGGTGTGGCTGAGGGTCCTGGCCTGGGACGAGGACACCCTGCTGGACGTGAGTGACGAGTTGCTGCGTGCCCGGGCGGTGACGGAGGAGGGGCGCACCGGGAATCACTACGCCTTCAGCCAGAACCTGATCCGCGAGGTGGTGTACCACGGGCTGAGCCGCCGACGCCGGCGGCGAATGCATCAGGTTGTCGGGGAACACATGGAAGCAGTCTGCGCTGGTAAGTTGGAGACGGTCGCGGCCGAGCTGGCTCACCACTTCGACGGCGGTCAGGTGTGGGACAAAGCGCTGGATTACCACGTTCAGGCCGGGAATCGCGCCCGGGAGACGTACGCCAACGCCGAGGCCATCGCCCACTACTCTCGCGCTCTGACGTTACTGGGCCGGCTCACCTCTATTCAGCGGGAAAGGGGTGAGGGGGACGAGGGACAAGTCGAGGCCCGACGATTCGCGATTCTGGCCGCTCGGGAGTCGGTTTACGACCTGCTGGGCCGGCGGGACGCTCAGCGCCAGGATCTGGAGACGATGCTGGCGTTGGCGGAGGCCCGGCAGGACACGTCGTGGCTGGCCGAGGTGTGCCTGCGCCAGGCTCACTTCTTTCGGGTGATTGGGGATTACACCAGCGCCGAAGGATCGGCCGCTCGAGCCCTGAGTCTGCAGGAGAAGTTGGGGGATCTGGCCGGCAAGGTGGTGGCTCTAGCCGCTCTGGGTCAGGTGTACGGCGAGCGCAGCGAATATCCCGAGTCTCTAACGCACCTCGAGTCGGCCCTGGACTTGTGCCATCAGATCGACGACCCAGCGGCCAAAGAACGTGTGCATCGCCATCTGGGGGACGTCTACCACGATTTGTGTGACTACCCGCAGGCGCTGCGCCACTACCAGGTGGCTGAGGAGATCAGCCGCCGGCGGGATGACCGGTGGGGCGTGGGCATCGTGCGGGGCAAGATGGGCAATGTGTATCGCCTGCTGGGGCAGTATGAACGGGCGCGGCAACTGTATCAGGATGCGCTGGACACCCATCGCCAGGTTGGGGATCGGCATGGAGAAGCCCATGCCCTGGGCAACATCGGCAACATCTACCGGCATGCTGGCCGGTATCCCGAAGCGACTCATCACTACGAACGGACGCTGGCTATCTGTGAGGAGGTCGGGGATCGGTGGGCAGCCGGCTTGTCGGCCGTCAATTTGGGTTTGGTGTGTGCCAGCGAAGGCGATCTGATCGGCGCGCTGACCTATCTGGAGCGAGCGCTGACGATTGCCAGGGAGATTGAGTCAGAGCACCTGCGGATTTTCAGCCTGAACTCCCTGTCAGCCCTGCAGCGTGAGCGCGGGGAGGCGGAACGGGCATTGCGATATGCCGTGGAGGCGACGGAACTGGCCCGGCAAAGGGCCCTGGTGGGCGATGAGGTGGAGGGCCTGGGCAACCAGGGCATGGCCCACCTGGCCGTGGGAGATACCGAGCCGGCGCTGTCGTGCACGACCCAAGCGGTAGACCTGATGGACGCCCATGTGCCAATCGGCGGCTTCGATACGGAGGAGAAGACACTATTCTATCACGCTCGGGCCCTGGCGGCCAATGGACGTCGGGTAGAAGCGAGGGCCATCCTGGAGCGGGCGCACACGGTTGTGATGGACAAGGCAGATCGCATCGCCGATCCGCTCATGCGGCAGAGTTTTCTGGATCAGGTGCGGCTCAATCAGGCGATTCTGAATGCAGTGGCAGGAGAGGGCCATGGTGGAGGAGAAGACCGCAGCATTGATCCATGAGGGAGGGGCCCGGCATCCGTTGGATCAGCCGCGGGTGACCCTGGGACGTGCAGACGACAACGACGTCGTGGTGGACGACACCTACGCCTCGCGGATGCACGCCGAGGTGGTCCGGGAGGGGCATCGCTTCGTGGTCCGCGATCTGGACAGCACTAATGGCACGTTCGTCAATGGCCGGCGCCTGACCGCGCCTCACTTGCTGAGCCACAGCGACGAGGTCCGCATCGGCGGAGCGCGTTTCACCTTCATCGATCCGAATGTGACGGCCGTGGCACCTCCGGCCGGCGGTCCGCTGCTGCGGGTGGACGAGGTGGCCGGCGACGTGTGGATCGGCCAGGAGCGGATCCAGTTGACGGCCAAGGAGTACCAACTGCTGCTCTTTCTTTACCGGCGGGCCGGCCAGGTGTGCAGCAAGGACGAGATCGGCCAGGCTGTGTGGCCCGAGTACGAGGGCATCGTCTACGACCACAATGTCGAGAGCCTGATGAATCGGCTGCGGCACAAAATCGAGCCCGAGCCGGCGGATCCCCGGTTCATCGTGACCCTGCGGGGCCGGGGGTATAAGTTGGTGTTGGGGGAGGAATGAGCGTTGCACGTTGAACGTTCAAACGTTGCACGCAGACTGATGCTCAATCCTCGCCCCTACAACCGGGGGATGTGAGCGAATTGCGAGGTGGGTGTTAGGCAAGTGAGGGCGAGAACGAGTATAAAATGCTCGCGATGGATTGTCAAA
>JBHIAO010000371.1:0-5761 GCA_046758565.1 Anaerolineae bacterium | reverse complement strand
GGCAGGCTCTCGCCGGTGATCATGCTCTCGTCCACCGCGCTGCGACCCTCGACCACCATCCCGTCCACCGGCACTTTCTCGCCGGGCCGGACGATCACCACGTCGCCCACCAGCACCTCTTCCACGGGGATGTCCACTTCCTGGCCGGCGCGCACCACCCGGGCCGTCTTGGCCTGCAAGCCCATCAGCTTCTTAATGGCCTCGTTGGTCTGCCCTTTGGCCCGCGCCTCCAACACCTGGCCCAGCAGGATGAGGGCGATGATGATGGCCGTGGTGTCGAAGTACACCTCGCGCAGGCCCTCGGGGAACAGGCCGGGGGCGAAGGTGGCGGCGATCGAGTAGACGTAGGCCGCGCCGGTGCCCAGGGCGATAAGGGTATTCATATCGGCTGCCCGGTGGCGGAAGGCGCTCCAGCCGCCCGCGAAGAAGCGGCTGCCCGACCAGAACAGCACCGGCGTGGTCAGCACGAACTGAATGATCCAGTTGACCTGGTGGGGGATGGCCGTCAGTCCGGGGATGAAGCGAGCGAAGGCCAGGGCCAGCACGGATGCGGCCAGGACGCCGGCCACCACGAAGCGGTTGCGCAGTTCACGATACTCCTGCTCTCGCGCCTCCCGTTCGGCGTCCACCGGTTCGTCGCTGAGAGCTTTGACCGCCGTGTAGCCGGTGGAGGCGATGGCCGCCTTGAGTTGGGCCAGAGTGGTCATGCTGGGCAGGTAGTCCACTGCGGCCTCGCCGCTGCCCACGTTGACACTGGCCCGCAGCACGCCGGGCGTGGCCCGCAGCGCCTCCTCGATAAAGCCCACGCACGAGGCGCAGCGCAACCCCTCGATGCCCAGCCGGATGGTCGTCCCGCCCACCGTGTAGCCGGCCTTCTTGACGGCCCGCGCCATGCCGTCTAGAGTGACCCGCCCCGGGTCGAACTCGACGAAGGCTTTGGCCGTGGCGAAATTGACCACCGCCTTGTGTACGCCGTCCAACTCCTCTAGCGCCCGTTGGATGGTGGTTACGCAAGTGGCGCAATCCAGGCGGCGTCCTGAGCCTGTCGAAGGGTTGACGATAGGCAGCTCGGCTCGCACCGGCCCTGGCAATGCCGGGTTGACATCGGTGGTGGCCGAGCTGACCACGGGCGCTTCCTCGTGACGCACGTAGGCATGCGGATCGGCATCGAAGGTCGTTGCACAGTTGTCGGAGCAGAAGTAAATCGTCTGCCCATCCATCTCTCGCGTGGCGGCGGCGTCCTTCTCCTCGATCTCCATGCCGCACACCGGATCTTTTACCATGCGTCACCTCCTGGCCGGCGCCGGCCGTTCGGCAAGGTCTCCTGACCGTCGCCGCGTACGGGTACCCGCGCCGGCCGATACAGCCGGCCTCGCAGTGCAGGCCACAGAGCCAGCAGGCCCCAGAATATCAACATCAGCATAATGAACGATTTGATAACCATCTGCTTACCTCCAGATACCCCAACGGAGTGGGGGCAATCGGTTGCTGAAAAAGATCGGCACTTTGGCCGTCGGGTCGCCCTCCAGTATACATCAATAACTGCATCCCTGTCCACAGCCATTTGGCCCATGCGCGTACCCGCTGTTTTGCCTATCTGCAGCCCCCGTCACTACCCGCCAAATGGCCTGTTTCGCCGAGACCTTTAGGGTTTCGGAAACCCTAAAGGTCTGAACGGCCATCCCTCAACAACCACACCCCACCCCGGGCGTGCCAGAGGGTGAGCACCAGTCCGATAGCGATGAACAACCCTGCGAATGTTTGAGCCAGCCCGCCGCCGGGGTCGCCGGTACGGGTGACAAGGACGTATTCGAAGGCGAACATCACCACCCCTACGCCGGCCCCGAACAGCCCGAGCATCCCCAGGCCCCGCGGCGCACCGGACACGCGTAGCATGCCCCATCCCAGAGCGCCGATCCCCAGTCCAACCAGCAGGTAGCCCCAGGTGCGCGTCATGCGCCCCGCAGTTTGCAGTGTGACGAAAGCCAGTGAGGCTGTAGCCGGGTCACGCGAATGCACGGCGGGCAGACTGACGTAGGCTGCCAGGTCCAATGTTTCAGCAACCAGGATCAGCAGCCAGCCAACGATGGTCAGGAAGCCGCCCAGGACCGCCGGGCCGGGTGAGGCCGGGTAGATCCGCCGAGCCAGAACCAGCCCGAAGAAGCCGGCCGCCGTCAGGCCGACGACGTTCACCAGCCCCGTGAGCCGAATGAGAGCGGCTTGGGCAGCGAAGAAGGGTAGGACGTGGTCAGGATCGCCGAAGCTGGCCTGGTCAAGCCCCCGAGCGGTCGCCAGGCCGAAAAAGAGCAGCACAAACAGCGGCAGCCACACGGCAGCGATGATGCCGGCCGCGCCGCCCAGTTGTAGGATTGTTCGCTCGTCTTTCATTGATCCTCCCTCTCCGGTTTCGTTCCCGACACGACGACGATGCGGCTGCCCAAGAAGAAGGGAATGTCATAAGCTCGAAATTCAGCCCTGTGCCGCAGGCGACGTCCAGCACGGTCTGACCCGGTGCCAGCCGCAGTTGCCGGATGGTTTCCAGGCGCATGGGCCGATAGACTCGGGCGGTGCCGGGGAGATCGTAGAGAGGGGAGATTAGATCGTACCAGTTCATGGGGTTCCATTCGTCCCTGACATCACAAACAGCAGTCCCCGGAACATGCTCTCGCGCTCAAAATCCTCTGCGCGCTGCTCCAGCGGTTCCCACCAGCGTCGGTTGATCTCGCCGGCGGCGATCAGGCTCAGGAACTTTGTGAAGAGCGTCTGCCGGGGGGAATACCAGTCCATGATCGCATACCGCCCGCCGGGCTCGAGGATTTCCCACGTTCGCTCAAACACCGTCTCCCAGTCGGGGACGACCGAGAAGCCAAGGGTACATACGATCCGATGGAAGCGGAGGTCGGGCAGCGAGAGGGCTGACCGGATGGTGTCGAGAGAAAGCGTGCGTGCGTCGGCGCGCAGCAGGCGTACGTTGGCCCACCTGTTCCGCTCAATCTTGCGCCGGGCCTGGGCCAGCATCCCTTCGGAGTAATCAGTGCCGATGAGTGTTCCGGAGGGGCCAATGGCTTCGCCAAGGTATCTGAAATTCTCACCGGTGCCACAGGCGACATCGAGCACGGTCTGTCCCGGTGCGAGTCGCAACTGCCGGACGGTTGCCTTACGGGCACGTGTGTAGACTCCGGTGATCGCGAGATCGTAGAGAGGCGCAATCAGGTCATACCATCGCGTCGGGTCATTAGTGGCCACTGTGTTTGATGAAGCTACGCCACTCGGGGCTGGAAGGCCCCGAGCTCAAATACAAAGCCCCGATTGGGCTCAAATCAGCCCGCAGGGCTTCGTACTATCTATTAGCCGGGGGCTTGAGCGTAGCGGAGCCCCCGGCGGGTCGGCTATTGCCCGATTGTTTTCTTAGAATTCACAAGGCCCTTCTGGGTGGTGGGCCTACTCCGGTGTCTTCTCCGGTCCTTGATCTCGATAAGCATCGACGAAGGCCGTGATGCGGGCCTCGTCGTAGTCCTCCAGTTTGTCGATGCGGCCCCACGCCGTCAGGGCCAAAGGTGTGTCCTTGTTCTCGCGGGGTACCACGGTCACTTTCCAACCGTCGTAGCGGTCCACCAGCGCTTTCAGCATCACCTTCGCCGTATCGCAATCGACTAGCTTCGAGCAATCATAGGCGATCACCACGTGACCGTGCTCCAGGTTGTGCACCAGGGCCTCATCGATCTGCGGTTCTTCGTAAAAGCCGGCGGGAATGGCCCCTGGCAGGTGCCAACCCGATGTGGGCGGATCTGAATTGTACTCGGGGTGTCCCTCCCCCTCCTGGACGTGCGCATTCCCCTGGATGGGGACCGCCTCGCCCGGTTCGCTGGATGTGACGTCGGCCCCCAAGGTTGTCGTAACACTCAACGCACTCGAGGTGGTTGTCTGATCACTGACACCATTCTCACTGAGTGCCGCCTCGATCACTTGCTGAAACATCTCGAAGGGCAGCGCCCCCGACACTGGCCGGCCATTGATCACGAAGGCCGGCGTGCCCCGCACTCCCAGCGACTGCGCCGCCGTTTTTTCGGCCCGAACGATCGAGGTGTACCTGCCCGAGTCCAGACATGCGTTGAAGGCGGAGGTGTCCAGTCCCAACTCGGCTGCAAACTGCTTCAGGTTGTCTTTGTTGAAGGCTCCCCGATTCTCGCCGCCCCAACGCTCAAACAGCAAGTCATGGTAGGCCCAGAAGGCATCCTGCTCGGCAGCACACTCGCTGGCCTCCGCCGCCCACTCCGACTCCTTTCCCAGGAAGGCAAAGTGCTGATAGCCAAAGCGAACCAAACCCTTTTGCACGTATTCTTCATCGATCTGGCGCGCCGCGCCAGTGGCGAATCGCCGGCAGTACGGTCATTGGAAATCACTGAACTCGATCATGGTAACGGGGGCGTTAGGGTTCCCTCTGAAGTGGCGGGTCTGGGCGACTATTGTGTCTATCCGCGTTTGCGCAGCCGCGTTGTCGGCAGATGGATTGGCAGCCCTCGCTGTGGCGACAGGCGCGGAGGAGTTTGCTGCGCTGGCCGGGGGAGCAACTGCCGGGGTCTGGGACTGTGATGCCACCAGCGGCCGGCCCACGTAGCCGATCAGCACCCCAACTACCAGCCCGACGATTAGGGTCACCAGCGAGCCGACCCCCACCGTAACCGTCCTGGCTGCAGCCTCTGGGTGCTCCTCGTTCTGAACCTCCACCTCAGGGGGTAGGCCCTGAACCTCAGCCTCCGAGTACACCTCGTCTTGAGCCTCAGCCTCGGGGTATTCCGCACGTTGAGTTTCCATTCCTGACAATACCTCCAAACCTCCAGATGACAATCGCTCCAGTGCAAGCTGACTGCCCGACTCCAGTGCCTGTCGGGGGGCCTGACCGACCAAACGCCAGATGATGCTGCCCTCCTTGTCCAGGATGACCTATGCCGGACTAAATCAGCCAGTACAGAATGAATTCGTTTCCTGGTCTCATCCCTTCGACGGGCTCAGGACGACGCTTCGTCAAGTTCTGGGCCGCACCAGGCCTCAGGAGAGACCTCAGGACATCGCCTACGCCGTGCAAGACATTCCGACCAAGAGCGATCTCCTACGCAGTGTAGTAGATCGCTGGCTATAACGCAAATGGACGGAGAAAAGATACGCCCATACCCTGGTGGGTTTGAACGAGCTGAGCAATCCCAGAGGGACTAGGGGTTAATTGGAACGCTCATGTCCATTTTTGTGGGAACATGTGAATGACTGGAAAGAGGCTGGCATCAGGGGTATAATCTCCGTTCAGAGAAGAAAGGAGGTCTCCCATGATACGCAGCCTCGGTCGCATATTGTACATCATTGGGCTGGTGACGGCAATCGGCCACGTCTTGCTGATGGCTGTGCCGTTCAACGTCGAGACGATGAAAGCCGGGACGACGGAAACGCGGATGAGTCAAGCCCTGCTCACAGCGGTGGCGGTGCGGGAAGTGTATGCCAGCGGTTACGGTCTCTGGCGGGATGGGCGACGCCGGTGGCGACGCTGGCGGCGGGGCCGGCGGGCCAAGGCCAAAGCTCGGTTGAGCCGGCGGGAGTTGGTGGACATGGCAGCGCGGATGTTTCCCGAACCGCCCCTGGCCGGTCCGCCGTCGTGGGCCGAAGCAGTGATGTTGGCGGTGATCAAGCGCACCGTGCGGGGGCTGTTCAACCTGCTGCCGGAAAGCACCTGCGTGGCGGTGTATCGGCCTGTCTGCCGTCGCACAGGCAG
>JBHIAO010000370.1:0-5771 GCA_046758565.1 Anaerolineae bacterium | reverse complement strand
GACATCCGTAAAACGTAAAACGTGAAACGTGAAGATACTTCCCCGAACCAGCATCACGTTTCACGTTTCACGCTTCACGCCGTCTAAGCACTGTCAGCCTGTCTCACCAGAAGACTCGCTTCACGTCAGTTCTTGGTCATCGAATCAGACGGCCCAGGCCGCGAATGAGCCGGCCAGACGTGCCGCTGAGTAACTGCTCTACCCGGATGGCCGCCGCCGCCTGCATCGCCCCGGTGGAGTAGGTGGGATAGACGTGGATCATACCAGCAACGTCGCCAACTTTCAAGCCGCGCTCCAGGGCCACCACCCACTCGTGGATCATCTCTCCGGCCCGCCCGGCGACGATGGTCACCCCCAGCAACGTGCCATCCGGCTTGTGAACGATCTTGATGAAGCCGGCTGTGTCCCCTTCGGCCAGCGCCCGGTCCACTTGCTCCATCGGCCACTCGCAGGTCATGACCGTGTCGCCGTGCTTTTCCCGCGCCTGAGCCTCGTTCAGGCCGACGTGGGCTACTTCGGGGTCGGTGAAAGTGGTCCAGGGCACCCGGTCCGAGACGCCCTTGGACGCGCCAGGGAGCAGGGCATTGCGGGTAGCCATGAAAGCCTGCCAGCCGGCGTAGTGCGTGAACTGGAAACTGCCAATGCAGTCGCCGGCAGCGTAGATGTGCTTCTGGCTGGTGCGCAGTTGGTCGTCTACCTGGATGCCTTCGGCCGTGTAGTTCACGCCGGCCTTCTCCAGGTCGAGGCCGTCTACATTGGGCCGGCGCCCGATGGCGACCAGCAGCGCGTCGCCCACGACGTCCTCGCCGCCGGCGACGAGGTGAATGTCGTCTCCGTTTTGCCAGGCGCGTTCGGCCGTCGCGTTCAGTCGCAACTCGATACCCTCGGTCGCGAACACCTCGGCTAACACGCGCGAGGCTCGCGGACCCTCCAGGGGCAGGACCTGATCAAGAGCCTCAACCAACGTCACGCGCGCGCCCAGCCGTCGGAAAGCCTGGGCCATTTCGCAGCCAATTGGGCCGGCGCCGATCACGAGCAGACGCTGTGGCATAACCTCCAGGTCCCAGATGCTTTCGTAGGTCAGGTAGCTCACGCCGTCCAGGCCGGCAATGGGTGGCACGAAGGGCTGCGCGCCCGTAGCGAGCAAGACGCGGCGCGCGGTGAGCGTGTTATCGCCGACAGCCAGAGTGTGGGGATCGAGAAAACGGGCGGCGTCCAGGAACACGTCAATGCCGTTGGCCCGTAACACTTCGGGAGATTCGTGCTGGTAAACGTCGGCGATGACGGCCCGCACGTGAGCCATCACCTGCTGCAAATCGACGGCCGGCTCCACTGGGGTCAGACCGTAGCGGTCGGCGGTACGCATCTGGTGGGCCACTTTCGCCGCCTTTAGCAGCGTCTTGCTGGGCACGCAGCCCGTCCAGGTGCAGTCGCCGCCAATACGGTGCTTCTCCAGCAGGGCGACGCGGGCGCCCAGTTGGACGGCGAAGCCGGCCGCCGTCAGCCCGGCCGAGCCGCCACCGATGATGGCCAGGTCGTAAGCTCCGTTCACGTGTTACGCCTCCTTGCAACAAGGCTGTGCAGACATGACACAACTTCCAAAATGATGTAAACTTTCTGCAGATCAACCACGGCGCAGCCGGACGTTTCTCGCCCGACGCTGCATCTGATATGGTAGTATACTCAGTTTGAGTGTCAAGTCTGGTAGTCAAGGTACAATGCGCACTACGTTCCGACGAACGACGAACGATCAACGACCAAAGTTCGCCCTTTGTCGTTGGTCGATGAGCATGGCCAACCTCGGGTCTGGCGAATTCGATTCCAATGAGTAAGAACGTTCGTCTCGAAAACCGGGCTTTCATTGCCCTCTGGGTCGGCAGCGTGCTGCTGATGTTGTACAGTACCTCGCGCGCCTGGACCGTGACGGCGGTTGCGCTGACGGTGATCCTGGGCGTGGCTTATTGGTGGGCTCAAGAACTGTCCCTCGGTGTCATGGTGGATCGGGAACGCCGCTACGGCTGGGCCCAGGTCGGCGACTTGCTGGAAGAACAGTTCACCCTCGCCAACCGCGCACCGGTGCCGGCACTGTGGGTTGAGATCCAGGATCAGTCCACACTCCCCGGGTACAAAGCGTCCCTGGTCGTCGCCATCGGGGGAGGAGCAACCACACGCTGGCGGGTTGAGGGCGTGTGCCAGCAGCGCGGCGTTTTCAACCTGGGGCCGTGGAGCGTGCAAATGAGCGATCCATTTGGCCTGTTTCAGGTGACGCTCGCCTACCCGCAAGTGGCCAGTTTCGTGGTCTATCCACGGGTGGCCCACCTGCCTGGCATCCAGTTGCCGCGCGGTGAGGCCCCAGGATCGGCGCGACACCACGAGCGGGCCCTGGCCGATACGACCGATGCCGGCGGTGTGCGCCCCCACACCTCTGGCGATGCCTTGCGCCGGGTCCACTGGCCGACCACCGCGCGCCGGCGGGAGTTGTTCGTGAAAGAATTCGATCTGGAACCTTCGGGGGACTTGTGGATTCTCCTGGACCTGGATGGCACCGTCCAGGCCGGCCAGGGGGCGGACTCCACCGAGGAGATGGGTGTGACCATCGCGGCCTCGCTGACCCACGCGGCGTTGGCGGAAAACCGGGCCGTTGGCCTGGCCATTTCTGGCAAACAACCGGCGCTACTGGGACCGAACAAGGGTCGAGACCAGTTGTGGCGCGTGCTACGGGCGTTGGCACAGGGACGGGCCGGCGCCGGCCCCGATCTGGCCGAGCTTCTGCGGCGCGTGCGGGTCAATGTCGCACGCGGCCTCACGATGGCCATCATCACACCCGCCTGTACCCCAGACTGGCCCGTGGAACTCCTGGCCCTCCAACGTCGTGGTGTGGCGGCCACGACGATTCTGCTGGACCCCGTTTCCTTTGGTGGTAGCAGCAATGCATGGGCCATGCGGTCCCTGCTGGCGGATCTGGGCGTCGGGTGCCAGATTGTCCAGCACGGGATGCCGTTGCCGCCAGTGTTTAAGGTCAAGCCACAGGGTCGGCCCGAGTATCGAATCGGGGCCACGGGTCGCCTGATTCAAGTGAATGGGCAACGATGATTGTACGCTTGCTGAAAGCCTGGCGCCCCGCTATCGGCTGGCCGACCTTCATCACCGTGTTGGCGGCTGGGGCCTGTTTCCCGCTCGCCATCCATGCCGGCGAGTGGGTTCGTGGCAGCGCCGTCCTGGTCGGGCTGGGGCTGGCGGGGGGCATCGTCGGGGGCTGGTTGGCCGGCCGGCGCCCTTCGACACGCTCAGGATGGCGCTGGAGGGACCGCACGGTCTGGTCCCTTGGATTTGTGGTAGGAGGGGTCGCAACCTTTGTGGTCATTGGCCGGACTCTGCCGTCGATAGCTCTCTTGTTCCAGGCCTATGGCTCGGCCGAGGTGCCGCCAGTCGACTCGGGCCTGGTCAGCCAACTCGCGCGCATCGCCGAACTGTTGGCCAGAGTGTTGTGGATCTACTGGCGCGAAGCCGCGTTGCGCAGCCTGACCTTCGTCATGCAGATCACGCGTTGGGTCCAGGTCGCCCTTGCCGGTGGTATGAGCCGGGACAACGACATCTTTCTGCTCTGGACAGGTTGGCTGAGTTGGGCGGCGGCGTTCCACGTCATGGCCGCCTTCACCCGAAAGCGACATCCGGTCCTGACACTTGCGCCGCTGGGTCTGGTGGTGACGGTGGCTGAGGCAGCAGACGCTGGTGGGGACGGTTGGTTGTACGCGTTCCTGGGCCTGGGGACAATTCTGTGGTCGCTCGGCACGTACCTCCAGTCGGAGCACCGCTGGGTTCGACAGCGGACGGACTATCCTCCGGAAATTCGCGTGGACGTCGCCATGGCCGGCTTCCTGCTCGCGATCATGGTCGCCGGCACCGCCTTCACCGTGGTCTGGAGTCTTCCCCGGGTGGGTACTATCACTTCGGCCAGGCTCAGTGCAAGCCTACGCCGTCCCCTGGCCGGCCCGACCCAGCGGGTGTCCGAAACTCTGGACCGCCTGTTCGGGGGCGTCCGCCGGCCCCCGACAGTCGGAGCCACATGGGTGCAAGCTGACCTTGCTGACCTGCCGCTGACTCGGGTGCTGGCAGGACCGCCAGAGTTGCGCGATGATCCTGTGCTGAGAGTCACGGTGGCGGCTGGGAGGGAGATCGGTGTCTCCCCTCTGTATTGGCGTGGGTTGACCTACGATGAATACACTGGCCGAGGTTGGGCGAACAGCACGAGCGAAACCGTGAGCCGGCCGCCACAGCTCACCCAGGTAGCGTATCTCGGACCGGAGCTTACCCAGCAGGTGAAAATGCTCACTGACGCTGATCCTGTGCGGTACGCGGCGGCCCGACCCATTCGTGTGGATGTCGGTGCCACCTGGATCACCCGGGATGGCGCTGACCTGGTCGGCTGGTACGCCGAGGCCGCAGGGTACACGGCCGTGTCCCGCCCCACGATGGCCTCGGTTGAGGAGTTGCGTGGCGCTTCCTCGGATTATCCGGCGTGGGTTCTTGACCGGTATCTGCAGTTGCCGGTAGACCTGCCGGCGCGTGTCCGCCAGCGCGCGCAGGAGATCGTCGGAGATGCCGGCACGGCTTACGACAAGGCGGCGGCCATCGAAGCCGCCATGCGCGTCATCACCTACAGTCTGGAGGTCGGGTTACCGCCAGCAGATCGTGACGTGGTCGACTACTTCCTGTTCGACATGGATGCTGGCTACTGCGACTACTTTGCCACGACGATGACGGTCCTGGCGCGGGCGGTGGGCGTGCCAGCCCGCATGGCTACGGGCTACGCCACGGGCACGTACGATCCCGAGCTCGGATTTTACGTGGTCAGGGGCCTGGATGCCCATGCCTGGGTCGAGGTCTATTTCCCGGATATCGGCTGGGTGCCCTTCGAGCCGACGCCGGCCCGCGCGACCCTCGAGCGGTCGCCGGCGCCGCCCCTCGTATCAACCACCGGCGAGCGCGCACTGAACGTGAGAATCGGTCGGGTGGAGCTCGGGCGGCCAGTGTTTGTGCTGATCGCACTGGTGGTCGCCGGCGGACTCGCTCTGTGGGCCGTCCGCCGCCGCCAGGCTGGTCAACTCTCACCGGAAGAGCGGGTGCGGGCCGCCTACGACGCTGTCTGGCGCCGGGCCGGCTGGTTTGGGTGGAATGGGAGAGTCAGTCAGACACCGTGGGAACGGTTCGAAGCGCTTCAGGACGCCCTGGCGAGGCGGTCTGTCGAGGTCACGCTGGGGGACCGGCGCTTCATCTGGCGCGGTGCCGACGCCGTGGAGGACCTGCGGCAATTGGGGCTGCTGTTCGTGAAGGCCCAGTACAGCCGGCAGGGGGTGACACCGGAGGAGGCGCAGGTTGCCTGGGAAGCTGGCCGCCGAGTGCAGCGGCGGGTGGTGTTGTTGTGGCGCCGTGATGCGTGATGCGTGAAACGTGATGCGTGACAGGTCCCAAGTGCCGGACACCTTCGCTAGACGGGGTGGGATGCACCACTCAGTGGGCACCCCGGCCGCGGGCGGACCGTGCGATGGCCATCCTGCCCCTGATCCAGGAACACCTGCTTGTAGTTCCACGGTCGAGGTCTTGGCATCAGCAGCGAGTCCACCGCGTAGAGAGCGATGCCGGCCACCACCTTGAGGATCTCGATGGATGCGCCGGCACAGCCGTGGACCCGCCGGTCCTCCGCGGCATCCGGGAAGAGACACAAGAAGCAGGGGGCGTCGGGCTGTGAGGTCTGCACAAACACGTAGCCC
>JBHIAO010000369.1:0-5777 GCA_046758565.1 Anaerolineae bacterium | reverse complement strand
TTGGCGATAGTTGCCTGCTGCTTTTCAGGGAAAACGGCGAGGTCTGCACCTTTCCGGTGCACACCGCCGAGGACTTCGGGCTGAACCCGGCCCTGGTCCGGAATCGTGCTCGGACGGCTCTTGAGTGTGACCGCTGGGAGGCCCGGATGCAGCCCGGCGATCTCCTCCTGGCCTGCACCGATGCGGTGGGTAAGTGGGCGTTGGAATGTTTGGAATCCGGCCAGGCCGGCTTGCTGTTTGAGAACCTGCTCGGGTTGCTGGCGCCGGCCCCGTCTGAGTCCGAGCCCTCGGTTGAAGAGTCATCGATCACGGACCCATCGCCGCCGCACTCAGAGCAGAAGCCGGTGGAGGATAGTCCCGCTGGGGAAGATGATGTGAAGCATCTTTCCATACGGGAGCGCCTGTGGCGGCTGATCCAACGACCTCAGCCAGAGCAGAGCCCGGCGCAGCCGTCGGAGACAGACACACCAGATAGCTACCAGCGGGCAACGCCGGAGCCGACTCCCGATTTGCCCCTGGATTTCGAAGAATTCATTGAGCGGCACCGAGCACCCGACAGCCGGCCGCGCATGCGCAACGACGACTCCACATTAGTCATGTGCCTACCTGTTCGGAGCGCCGGCGACGACCAGCAATCGGAGGTACTGGAGATCCTTCGGAGGCATTATGCGGTTGCACCCGTCTGCCATATCATGAAACCGAAAACTGGCCTGCTGACGGGGTAGAAAGTAACTTCCGCTTGAGTTTGCCCGCGAGACCGTGAAACCCTTCGACAAGCTTAGGACGTCGCGTAAAACAGCCTGCCCTGATCCTGTTGGCTCTGATTCTCTCCTGGTGGGCGCACTCGCTGCTGGCTACCCGGCATGGCGCCTCTGCGGGAGCTGGGAGAACGCCAGGTATCACGGTGAGGGAGACATCCGGGCTCCCCTTTTTGCAGTCAATGATTGCGCTGAGTAGCCTGATGCCGGTGGAAATCAAGGAGCTACCCACCACCCGGTACCAGGTCGACCGCGATTACCTGGTTCGCTGGCCGCGCCGCATGTACGGCCTGCGTCCTTTTCAACTTCAGGTGACGCTTACCGACAACATCGAGGCGCTTCTGCAAAGCATCGGCGCTTCCAGAGAGGCGATACGGCGTGGTTCCCTCTCCTTCGAGGCCGACGAGGAGGAGCCGAAGATGACCGTGGACGTGCACTCCGAGGCCGAGGCCCTGAAAGTGGTGGGCGAGAGCGCTCAGACGAAGCGTCTGAATGCCGAGGGGGACACCGACTTTACCTTCCTTCTCCAACCTAAGACCGCCGAGGACCTGACCTTCGTGGTTCGCATTATGTACACGCGTACGGCTTTCCAGAACGAGGTATCGAAAGAGACCGTTTCCGTGACCAAGACAGAAGGCGATGAGGTGAGTACCGCGCGCACGGTGACCGATTCCCACAAGATCAACAGCCAGTCGGAGAAGGTGGAGCTGGCGGCGCTGACGCTTAGCTGCTCAGTGCGCAACGTCCTGAGGCTAACCAGCAACCAGGTGAGCATCATCAGCAAGCTGGGAACTTTCCTGCTCGCTATCGGGGTGGTGGTCGTCTGGCGACTGGTCTTCCCTGCAAGCTTCAACTCGACGCAAGCTTTCGGCTACCTGGTGCTGGGGCTGGCTAACGCGCTGGGCCTGACCATCGTTGATCCCGGCAAGGTGCGGCTACCCTGGGTATCGCCGGAGAAAGAGGCTGCTGAGGAGGCGTAGGAGGCGGGGAGAGGACCCGCCGGGACATCTGACCTGCGTTTGGGGCAGCAACGGTGTCATGGGCCGACGACGCCGGCTGGTCTGCCCCAGCAGCGGCCATTCCGCCCCGTTCCACGCTGTCGTGACGCGGGACAGCGTCGCCAAGGCCAATGACCGACGCTGGCAAGAGGAGTACGACCATGGACGAGAAACTCGAACGGAAATCTACGACCAACCCACGCCGGCGGCGGGGTCTCGCGGCTGCGGCTGCAGCCGGGGCCCTGCTCCTGCTGGGCATCATCCTGGCCACTGCAGTTCGGGCGGGCCCTTCCAGTATGCCGGCGGCCCGGCAGGGATTTCTCCAGGGACAGGAGCCGGTCCCGAAGAGGGCGTCAGCGGCACAGTCTGAGGACAACGTGGCTATGGCTGCAGATCCACAGACGGACAGGGTACAGGAAGCTGAGGTCTGGACGTTGGAGGAACTGCGGGTCGGGTTCTGGCACGAGAACGACATTGAAGTAACTGAGCTGGCGCCCGGCGCAGGCGCGGCCAGCACAAGCTATGAATTCGAACTGCCGTTAGTCCACGCCAGCGCAAGCGTAGCGGAATCGATCCGGTTTTCGTACCCAAGAGAACTGATCGAAGATGAGCCGGCAACCTTTGCCGTGGGAGGCAGTGCCACTGCGGCCGTCGAGGGCGGAACTATCTCCGCGTATTTCAAGGTCGATCATTCGTGGATGAGCGACCAGGGACTTTGCCCTCGAGATCAACAGAGCAGCGATGAGCTTGCGGACCAAACCGCCCACTTCAGTAGCCCCATGCTGGAGTGTACTTTCAGCGCGCCGGCCCGCTGGCTCAGGTGTGGACCCAACCCTTCGCCACCACAGCAGGCACGGACCCGCTGTATCGGGACATCATCTTCGTGGATGGGCTCAACACACCCCCGCTGAACACCCATCCCGCCATCAACCGCGCCCACCTGGACGACCTGGCCATGATCTACTACCACACCCACCAGGCCTGGCAACTGGCCGACTCCGTGAAGCCAGGTCCTGAACTTTCAGTTGCCGGTGGACATCATCGCCTATTCGACGCGGAATGGCGTCTTCTGGAAGGGTCCAATGACCAGTGGTGCCAACTCTGGAGTTGACCCTTTCATCAACATCGCGGCTCGTCATAGCGATTACACCGATGGCAATCGCCCCGACAATCGGGAGTGGCACGAGTTCGGCCACCACGTCATGGCCGACACCTTCGCCAACCTGTCGCCGGACAATCCCGCTGACACCAATCATCGTGGCTATACCAACCCCTCCACCACCAATTCCTGGGTCGAGGGCTTCGCCGAGTTCTACTCCATGATGGTCGCCCGGGAGATCGCGGGCGAGTTCCAGCCCGACCAGTACCCCCTGTATCGCTGGCAGGGCTGGGAGGATAATCTCGAATCGAATTACCTGGCGTGGACTCGTCACCAGGCGTCCAATCCGGAAGATCCGCATCCCAACGTTCACAATGAGGAGTTGGCCGTGGCGGGTCTGCTCCTGGACCTGGTCGATCCGGTCGATGTCAGAGATGCGACGGTGCTGGGAGGCACTACCTATGCCGACTGCGTCGAGGTGAGCTTCACGAACTTTCTCTGGTCCCTGCTGGACAGGGACTGGGACGACGCCGTGCCCAGGTCGCCGCAGGCGCCGGCCGACTACGGCTACATCTTCGACGTCAAGCACCTTTACGACGTCCTGAAGCTCGAGGACGTAGGGGACCGCCACTCCCGCGACCGCGGGAGATAGACGACCTGGATGAGCTGTTCATCGCGCACGGCTTCTTCGCCGACACGAACGAGAACGGGGTCTATGATCCGGGGGAGGAAATCGGCCGCGCCGCCGACCCGGCTCGTCCGGACCGCCGCGCCCGTCCACCCATCCCCGGCTCCTACATCGCCTTCCAGGCAGCGGACGCGGAAACCGGCGCTCCCGTTGATGTCCAGGATTTCACCGTCGAAGTACGCTTCGCCCCACCCTTTGAGCACTACAGCTATCGCTTCCGGACCAACACGGCCCAAACCCCCGGCCAGCTCTTCTTCCACGCCCCCGACCCTCGGTACACAGCGACCACGTACATCACGGCATGGGCACCCGGCCTGGTATCCACGGAGCCGCTCAGCGTGACCAACGCCTTCTACTGGCAGCAGATGGCAACGGGTCCCACCGACCACTTCCTGGAGCACACCTTCGTGATGGAGAAGGGGCCGAGCGTCTACCTGCCGCTGGTGATGCGTAGTAGGTCGGGTGGACAACGTCTCCGGACGGCCCGCTTTAGGGTGGGTGCTCGGCCCCACGCTGCGGCCCGCGTAGACCATCCCTGTCTGCCAGAGCAACCAACCCCGACTCCCACAGTGACGCTCACGCCCACCCACGAGCCGGGTGCGCCGCTGGTGGAAAGCATCGATCCGGCCTCGGCGCCGCCGGGCGTGGACGTGCGGGTCACCATCCGTGGCCAGAACTTCCAGCCAGGGGCGAACCCGTTTATCGGCTCCACGCCGCTGCAGGACGTGGACCAGCCGGACACCGAGACCCTCCACGGCACCCTGCCGGCCAGCCTACCTCCCGGCACCTACGACGTGATCGTGGTCAATCCCAACGGGAAGACCGGGCTTTTGCCCGGAGGCTTCACCATCGGAGACATGACCGCCACGCCCACTGCCTCACCGACACGCACCGCCACGCCCACTGCAACATCCACCCCGACGCCCACGCCCACCGCGACCCCCATGACTCCCGCCGTACCCGTCGCCGTCGATTGGGCCGGGACGATGGACGAGGCTGGCCAGCCGCGCATGGCCTTCGTCAGTCTCGACACTATCAAGCTGTGGCTCCAGATCAACAACACCCTGTCGGAGCCGGTGGACGCGTCCGTCAGTTGGGAAGTGCGCAGTCCAGACGGGTTCCTTATCGAGGAGCTCTCCTGGAGCGGAACCCTTACCATCGACCCGGAGAGGCTCTACTGGTCTTTGGAGCGGCAGATTCCCACCGACCTACCCAGTGGGCAATACACCCTCACCGGCTCGGTCACCTACGCCGGCCAGACGACGACCCAGAGCGCCATGTTCTACCTGGCCGATGATCTCACCCTGGCTGACGACTTCAGCGACCCGGGTAGCGGTTGGCCGTCGGTCGATAGGACCAACTACGCCATCGGTTACCTGGACGGCGAGTATCGCATCTTCATAAAATCGAGTAACCGCTCCACCTGGGCCACGCCAGGGCTCAATCTGAGCGATGTGGTCCTGGAAGTGGATGCCCGAAACGCGAGCTCTATCTCGGGGGCATACGGTCTGATGTTTGCCCTGAGCGATGATGGCCAGAGTCACTACAGTTTGTTTGTAAGTTCCAACGGCTCCTTCCAGATCGCCAAGCATACCCCCAGTGGCTGGCAGAGTTCCAGTAATCTCGATGTTCTCGGTGCGAAACCGGCCGGCGATCTCAGGCCAGGACTGGGCAAAGACCAGTCGGTGAACCTCCAGCAGATCGACCTGACCGAGAGGAGCTTGCTGACCTGCCAGCGTGTCCACGTGCGACAAAGCCGCCTGATGGCCGGCGGCTTCCAGTCGAGCTTTGACTTCGGGGGTAATGCTCACTGGGACGATAGTTCTCTGATGGCTTCCTCAACCTGGGTTCTGGTGAGAGGACTACCTTCCAACGCTTCCGAGTGATAAATCAGGTCCAGGCGCAGGTCGGCCAGACAGGCGTGGACGCTCGGGGCTGGCTCCACCGTGTAGGCAGCAGGCTGCTCACGGACAAGAGGTGTGCCAGGTTGAGGCCACCGGTCCGCTTCCTGCCAGGCTCGCCACAGCGCTTGCTTGCGAGCAAGGCGAGCATAGCGCCTCTCGGCAGCCGCCGAGCGCAAGAATGCTTCAAGCGCCTCCAGCACCAGGTCAGTGATGGAGGTATCACGCTCTTCCGCCGCGTGCCGCAACCGTTCGTACTGGCTCTCTGATAGGACCAACTGCAAGGTTTGCATAACAATTCCTCTGTCAATGCTGGTGGCGTTGCCGACAGTT
>JBHIAO010000368.1:0-5808 GCA_046758565.1 Anaerolineae bacterium | reverse complement strand
GCGAATGAAGATGTACCTGGCGGCCCTCCACCCCGGCACAACGGTCGAGGAGGTGTGCGAGAACGTCGGCTGGGACTTGATGGTCGCCGATCAGCTCACCATAACGGGCCCGCCGACAGCCGAGGAACTCCGTATCATCCGCGAGGAACTGGACCCGCAGAGCATTTACCGATCTTGAAAGCACCTGCGCGCTCCCTAATCTCCAATCTCTAAGCTCTAAGACCCGCTACAGCCTCCCCAAGGAGATCATACTCCATTGCACCGGTGATACGGACAAGCAACATGGTGTTGGGCGGCCACTCACCCTGGACGATGACCAGCCCATCGACCTCGGGGGCGTCGCGGTAGGTGCGGCCGACGCTGATGCCATCGCCGGCGCCTTCAATCAGCACGTCCAGCTCGTGACCGACGAACTGGCGATTCTTCTCCAGCGAAACCTGCTGCTGTAGCTCCATCACGCGAGCACGCCGTTCTTCCTTGAGCTCTTCTGGCAGTTGACCAGGCATGACGCCGGCCGGCGTGTCCTTTTCCTGACAGTACGTGAACACACCCACCTTGTCGAAGCGGTTCTCTTCGATGAACGCCAGCAGTCCCTGGAACTCTTCTTCCGTTTCGCCCGGGAACCCGACGATGAATCCACTTCGGATGGTGATGTCGGACATGGCTTCGCGCAGCCGGCGCACGGTGTCCTTCGCCACTCGGTCACTGGGGCGCTTCATGCGAGCTAGCACATCCCGGTGGCCGTGCTGCAGCGGGATGTCAAGGTAGTCGCAAACCTGCGGATGTTTAGCCATGGTCTCGACCAACCGCGGAGTCACGCGACCTGGATAAGCGTACATCACGCGCAGCCAGGGAAGTTCAGGGACTTCTTCAACGATACGGTCAATGAGCGGTGCCAGGGCATCACGCTCGCCCCGGTCATATCCGTAGGCTGTGGTGTCTTGGGCGATGAGGATAATCTCTTGGACTCCCTGATCCACGAGTTCGCGTGCCTCGTGCAGAATCTGCTCGACCGATTTGCTGCGCCATGGACCCTTGATGCCTGGAATCGTGCAGAACGTACAGGGTGCATTGCATCCGTCGGCAATCTTGAGGTATGCGCTGCCCCCAACCGATTGCCGAGGCAGAGAGACGTCGATGGGGTTGACCCAGCCGCCGTCAGGGATGTCGCTGTATGCCTGGTTGCGCAGGCGTCCAATCAGATGGGCGATTTCGTACCAGCGGCGCGTGCTGAGCACAGCGTCGATCTGGGGAACATCGCGCATGAGCTGGCCGTTGTCTCGTTGAACCAGACAGCCAGCGGCAATCAAGAGCTGGCCGCTGCGCTTGATTCTGCCTAGTTCCTGGAGAACGCCCACGGATTCGTCTGTAGCCGGCCCGATGAAGCCGCACGTGTTAACGATTACAACATCGGCATCTTCGGGATTTTCGATGGGGATATAGCCGGCTTGCCCCAGTAGTTGGGACATACCTTCCGAGTCCACAATATTCTTGGGGCATCCGAGGGTCAACAGATAGTATCGCATATCGACTATCCCCCGTTTCGCATCGCCTTAAGCACGCGCCGCACATGAACGGGCACCATCTGCGAGCGGTAGTAGAGGCTCAGATCGGTGTTGTCCAGGGGGCGGGCCGGCTTACGGCAGAGCACTGCCGCCTGTTCGATTGTTCCGTCAGTGAGAAACTGGCTGGCCAGCACTGCCTCCGCTGCCCTCACGCGCACCGGGAAACTCTCGACGGCGCCAAGCGCGACGCGCGGGTCTTCTACACGATCCGCATCATCCAGTTTGAAGGAAACAGCCACACCAAGAATCGGGAAATCCCACGCGCCTCGCCGGCGCAGCTTGAAGTAATGCGACTTGCGACCGGCCGCCGGCGGCAAGAAGATATCCGCGATGATCTCATCATGGCGCATGCCGGCGATGTAGTTGATGCCCTCGGTGCCGAAGAGGTCGGCCACCGGGATCGTCCGCTCGCCGGCGGCACTCACCAGTCGCAACGTCGTGTCCAGGGCGACGAACACCGGCGCGGTATCGCTGCTAGACACTGCCCAGCAGCGCGGGCTGCCAGGCGCCACCCAGCAGGTATCGCCGTCTTTTTTCAGGCAGTAGTTGATGGACTTGCGCCAGTGCTCCGTCTGGTCGTAGTAGGTGCAGCGCGTGTCTACGCAGAGGTTGCCGCCGATCGTCGCCGCGTTGCGGATGGGTGGCGAGGCGACGTAGCCGGCAGCGATGGTGAGCGCTGGATAGTCCGCGGCTAGCCGGCGATTCCGGGCGAGATCGGCGATGTTGACCATGGGGCCGAGACGCCACGAGCCATCCTCGCGCCGCTCGACGCCGTACAGTTCACGGATGCCCCGCAGCCCGATGACGTGCTCCGGTGTCATCTGCCGGCGCTTCATCTTCGGAAACAGGTCCGTGCCGCCGGCGACGACTTTCGCGTTCGCGCCGTACTCGGCGAGCAAGCCGCAGGCCTCGGCCAGGGTGGTCGGGTTGTAATAAGTGAATTCTGGAAGTCGTAGCATTGTGTTCTATCTCGCTCAAGTCATCAGTGATGGCTGGATGGTTAGATGGTTAGGTGGCTAGGTGGCTGGATGGCTGGAAGTTGATTCAGCCAACTAGCCATCCAGCTATCTAGCTATCTAACCATCCAGCTATCCAACCATCCCCATCCGTAAATGGTGTACCTTTTCTCCCTCATGCGTGCTCCAGGACCTTCTCCGCCGCATGCACCGGCACCATCCTGGGATCGCTCGCCAGGCTGGGTGACTCTTCCTCGATGGGCTCCGGGTAGGGGACTTCTGGGAAGCCTTTCGGACCGTAGCGCGGCTCTTTGCCCTTGCGGGCCGCCTCCAGCGCGGTGATGATCTTATCAGGCGTGATGGGCGTCTCGTCTATCCGCACGCCCACAGCGTCGAAGACGGCGTTGGCCACGGCGGGGGCGACAGGGAGGAGCGGGCCCTGGCCGGCCTCTTTCGCCCCGTAGGGACCGTTCGGGTCGAATGTCTCGATCAGGAAACACTCGACTTCGGGCATCTCCAGGAACGTGGGGCTCTTGTAGTCGAGCATGGAGGGGATCTCGTGCAGACCATGCCGATACTTCTGCTCTTCCATCAACACCTCGCCCAGCCCCATATAGACTGAGCCAACGACCTGGCCCTCGACCAGCACCGGGTTGATGGCGCGCCCGATGTCGTGGGCGATCCAGATTTTCGGAATCTCGATCCAGCCTGTCTCTTCGTCCACCTCTATCTCGACGACGGCGGCCGAGTAGGAGTAAGCCGGCGTAGGGCCGACGCCGCTTCCCTTATAGCGGCCAGGTGTCTTCGGCGGTGTGTAGGAACCGACGGCGCCGATCATGCCGAACTTCGCCTCCGCCAGCTCCGCTGCTTTGGCAAAGGGCAGGTCCACCTCGGGGTTATCGCGCAGGATGACGCGGCCATCGGCCAACTCTATCGCATCGGGTGTGGTGCCGAGTTTCTCGGCCGCGGCTGCGGCCAGTTGTGCTTTGATCTTGCGTGCTGCCTCGATCGCAGCGTTGCCCGTCATGAGGGTGACGCGACTGGAATAGGAGCCGAGATCGACAGGAGTGAGGTCCGTGTCGGCCGTCACAGTGGCGATGTCGGCCGGGCGCAGACCCAACTCCTCGGCAACGACATAAGCGAGGACACTCGTCGAGCCCTGGCCGATGTCGGTCGAGCCACACAAGACGATGACGCCGCCGCCCCGATCCACGTTAATCTCCACGCTACTGTGAGGCATGTCGTTCCAGTAGATTGGCAGGTTCGCCCCGCTCAGGTAGCTGGAGCCGGCGATGCCCAGGCCGCGCCCGCGTGGCAGCCGGCCATAGCGCTCGCGGAACTTCGATGCATCTGCCACCTTTTCAAGACACTCGCCGAGCCCGATGGTTGTGATGCGCAGCTTGTTGGCCGTCTGCGAGTAGGGCTCGCACAGGTTGTTGAGCCGCCACTCCAGCGGATCCCAGCCCATATCATGGCAGATCTTGTCGACGTGAATTTCGAGGGCGTAGCGGGGCTGCGGGGTACCGTGGCCGCGCTTCGGGCCGCACGGTGCCTTGTTGGTGAAGACACGCGCACCTTCAAACTTGTAGCGCGGAATCTTGTAGGAAACGGTCTGGAGCGCGCCGGTGTAGTAGGCCGTTGCCACACCGTATGAGCCGTACGCACCGCCATCCAGACATGTGCGCAGGTGGTGGGCAGTTATCTCACCTGTGTTCTTGACCCCCGTCTTGAGCCACATCAGAACCGGATGACGTCCGCGGTGGGCGTAGAAGACTTCCTCTCGAGTCAGCGCGATCTTCACCGGCCGGCCGGTGATCTGCGAGAGCTTGCAGACGATGATCTCGTGGGCGAAGGGATCGGTCTTGCCGCCGAAGCCGCCGCCGGGCGATGTGGCGATGACACGAATCTGGCTGGTCGGCATATCGAGGACTTGTGCGACAGCCCGGAGAACGTAATGCGGGACTTGCGTGGACGACCAAAGCGTGATTTTCCCGTTCGGGTGGGCCTGGGCCACCGCCGCGTGCTGTTCCAACGGCAGGTGCGTGCTGCCCTGGTAGAAGAAAACATCCTCGCGGATGTAATCAGCTTCTGCGAAACCATCCTCTATCTCGCCGAACGCCAGGGAGATCAGCTTATGTATGTTGCCATTGTCCGCGTACTCGTGAATCTGAACGTCCGAATCGGCCAGCGACTCCTCGACGCTCATGAAGGCCGGCAGCGGCTCGTACTCAACCTCGATCAGTTCGATAGCCATTTCTGCCGTCTCTTCGTCAACTGCCGCCGCCGCCGCCACCGGCTCGCCCACGTAGCGCACGTGGTCCTGCGCCAGCGCCGTTTCGTCCTGCGAAACCGGCAGAATCCCGTACTTGATCGGCAGCGCCTCCCCCGTGATCACGGCATAAACTCCTGGCAGCGCCTCAGCCTTGGAGGTATCGATGCTCACGATCAACGCATGGGTCATCGTAGAGCCGAGGATCTTGCCATAGAGCATGCGCGGCAGCTTCAGGTCGTCGGCATACTTCTGTTGCCCGGTCACTTTCTCCAGCGCATCCACCTTCACCAGCGGCTGCCCGATGACGGTCGTCGCACGGTTGAGGTGAGAGTTGAAGTTGCTGCGGTTCTTCGTTTCGTTTGTTGACACGGTTCGTTCAACCTTTCAGCCATCGAATGAATTCGACGGCTGATATCGAAAACGTGTTGAAACACGTTCCGCCGCTGTAGCAACGCGTTTCAACGCGTTTTTGGTATCAGCCCACGAATTCATTCGTGGTTCTCTTGGCCGCAAGTTCCACTGCGTCAAGGATCGCCATGTAGCCGGTGCAGCGGCAGAGGTTGCCGGCCAGCCTCTCGCGAATCTCATCTCGCGTGGGATCCGGGTTTTCGTCCAATAGGGCTTTGGCGGAGAGGAGAATGCCGGGTGTGCAGTAGCCACACTGGGAACCGCCGGCCTCGGCGAGCGCCTGCTGCAGCGGATGCAACATATTCCCATTGGCCAGCCCCTCGATGGTGAGAATATCACGCCCCTCGCATTCGACGGGCAAAGTGAGACATGAATACACCGGCTGACCGTCGAGCAGTATGGTGCAGGTGCCACACTCACCGACCTCGCACCCATGTTTAGTGCCGGTCAGCTCCAAGTCCTCGCGCAGCACTTCCAGCAGTGTCTTGTGAATCGGCACGAGAACGTCGTAGAACTCGCCGTTTACTCGCAATTGCAACACTTGTTTCATTCTCTGTTGTCCTGTGCCTGGCGAATGAATTCGCGGCAACATCTGCGAAGCCCGCCT
>JBHIAO010000367.1:0-5836 GCA_046758565.1 Anaerolineae bacterium | reverse complement strand
CCTATCTCGACAACAGCCGGCTCGACGGCCACGTTGCGCACCGTGATGGCCGGCTCGCTGGGATAGCCGAGGAGTTCTAGGGCGTCGGGATGGCCCTTCTTGATCAGCGTGCGCAGCGCATGGCTGGTGATCCGCCGGATTTCCGGCGTGTCGTGCTCATGCCACCGACGCAGCACCTCAATGACCACTTCAGGGCGGTCTTTGGAGACGTCGTTGAGGTTGTTGGCGACGCTGCGCCGCACCGATTCCGACTCGTCTAGCTTGATCTGTTCGAGGATGGGCAGGCTGGGCGATGGGTCGGCTTGCAGCGCCGGCAGCCTGATCCCCCACGGCAGGCGAGGCCGGCAGCCTTCGCTGGCCAGCCGGCGCACACCTGGGTGTTCGTGCCGTGCCCATTCGAGCATCTGCGCCATGGTGCGGTCCTGGTGGCACGCGATGAAAGGTCGGATGGCGAACTCTGCCGAGACGTGCTGGGTGAACTCTTCCAGCGCCGGCATCGACGCTTGCCAGTCGTCCAGCCCGTAGACCTCAACGTAGTCGGGGAACACCATCTTTTCGAAGCCGTAGTCGGCGAGGGAGGGCAAGGCCCGGCGGAGCACGTCGAGCGCAGTGGGGTAGCCTTGGGGAAGGAAGTCATGCAGGGCGATGGTGATGTGCTGCATCCGTTCTTTAAGCTTGCGAGCTTCCCACCCCTCGTCGAAGACGCGCGCAAGAAAGGCTTGGCGGTCGAACGCGGGGTATTCCTTCTGAATCGCAGCCGCCAGGGCAGCCACGGACTGCTCGTTGAACATGTTTTTCAAGGCTCGGTCATTCATTATCGGCCTCCAGTCCGGGGTGACGTAGGGGATTGCTTCGCTTCGCTTGCAATGGAAAGGCACGCCGTGATCTCGGCCAGGCTAAAGTATGGGACCAGGTAGCCGATACGTAATAAAGGCGTGATGAAGTATCTATGAAGAAACCTGTGGCTAGAGCCAATACCCTTTGAATAACTCGGCCGATCGTGCTTACTTGAGCTTAACTGAAAGGCATTGGCGGTAAAGCCACTTAGAAAGGCAGGACAATCCATGCAGCAACGAATTAGTGACTCGCGTTACTCTATGGCCGAATCCGGAGGCAAGTCGCTCCTGGTCGTGGGGCTTGTCGTTCTCACCTTGCTCGCTGTACCGTGGTTCCACCTGCCTTACGGCAAGATGGACTGGGTTGCCCTCGGCCAGCCATACGAGACCAGCACGCCGGCGACAACGACGCCGGCGACGCCGACTTTCACAGCCACCGCAACATCGGAAGCAACTGCCACGCCGATCCTGACCCCAGTGCCCCCAACGGGGAATGACAAGCTAACGGCGCGTGTGTACATCGATTACCAATGTGAGGGTTCATTCCAACATGGATTCGATAAGCCATTGGGTAATGTATCCGTGAAGCTGAGCTTCTCAGATGGCACAAGTCAAACGCGCCAGACGACGTCCCTCGGGATGGTGTATTTTGCCGGCATTGATCTCTCGGGTGGCGCCACCGTCAAAATCACGCTGCCAGAGAAGTACAGAGGTCACTTCCTGAATCCTTGTAGTCCTACTACTGTTCATTTGCCGCCTGGTGACTTGGGCCGTGAGCACATCATGCACAAGCATGTAGAGTTTAGGGTACACCCTTCGGTGAATCCGTGGCCCTTCGGTACCAACCAATCCATGTCAACCTCGACCGAGAAGGCCGCGCCACCCCAACTCCTGCTGAATCAGGGCTCCGTCGGTGAAGACATCAATGAGCAAATTGGCACGTCACTATCCCTGACCCAAGCTACTGTCGAGACTGAAGCGCTCACCGCGCCCGAACCGACTTACACACCCTATCCAACGTACACCTCTACACCGACGAAAGCTATCACGTTACGCGAAGCGATTCCCGCACAGGCTCCTCCCGCGTTGAATCCGCTCACTACGCCGACCTTTTCGCAGCAGATTTCCACTCCCTCACAAGTGACAGTAGGTGCCGGCATAGGCGTGTCCAGAGCCGCCATCCAAACACTGTTAAAAAGGATGGACAAGGCATTTGAACTTGAACCAGTATACTACGTTGGAAGCGGCCAGCCTCGCGCCACAGGGGCCCTTGAAGATGGCTCAGTCCTGGTCGAGTTGGTCGGCCCGCCAGATAACCTGGTGAGTGCTTCCATGACTGTCCGCATGCCCAGCGATTCTCCAAGCACGGTGGACAAGAGCCCTGAGTACATGCTGGCCCTTTTGCAGTCTGTGGCTCCGACCTGGAAGGAAGGACATGCCTGGTTCACGACCAATCTCTCAGTAGCAGCAGAACAGGGAGAGGTGAAAACCACACACGGGGGTCTGCAAATCGTTCTCCAACGTATTGAGGAGTTCGGAGTAACGGCTCTCACCGTCGAAGGGATGCCGCGCAGCAAGTAATGTGCCACGTGATCTCCCGTAGATGGCACAGGTCTCGATTGTCGTCCAGGGTATTTGAGTGAGGATTCACGTTCATCTCTTCGATCGAGGCCACTCAACTGGGTTTGCTGTAGCAGTGGGGAACAAAGCCACCCTATCCTACCAAGGGTGGCTTTGGCCTTTTGTGGATGCGACCCAACCGGCAAAGAACGAATCCGTTATCCGACTTGCCTCGCCCCTACCCGGGGTGTTAATCTGACTTCTGCGCGACGGCTGCCAGCCGTGGTGCGGTGTGATCGTACGGCCCGCCGGCCAGGCCTCCGTACAGCGTCACTGAGGTGAAGCCGGCCTGCCGCAGCAATGCCGCCAGCTCTGTCCCGGAGTACAACCGGTGCCCAAGGGTGAACTCGGTGCGCTGCGACCCATCGATGGTGATCCAGCGGTTCTCAATCCAATCCCACCCACTGCTAATCGTCCGCTCCTCCAGGAACAGGGTCCCATCTTCGTCTTGATGCCAGTCTCGCTCGCGGAAGATGCGAGCCAGGACTTCCTTGCCCATCAACTCCATGACGAGCCGGCCACCCGGTTTCAGCGATGCGTGCAGGTTCCGCACGACTTGCAGGTCCTCGGCCGGGTCTTGAAAGTAGCCGAAGGACGTGAACAGGTTGATAGCGCCATCGAAGGTCTCCGGCCGGCGGAAGGACCGCATGTCCTCGTGCACAAACTCAGCATTCAGCCCTTCCTCGACGGCCTGCCGGCGAGCCCGTTCCAGGTAGGCCGTCGTCCGATCCACGCCGGTCACGCGGAAGCCACGGCTCTCACCTCCTCGTGAAACGTGAAACGTAAAACGTGATACGGTAATAACTTTGTTCACGTTTCACGTTTTACGTTTCACGGAGCCATTGGGTTCAAGCAGGCGGAGAAACCGGGAATACGCTTCATCCCAAGCACCTATCTCCCGAGGCAGGTAAGTTCCTGTTTCGAACGACCGGCGAATCAGGTCGCGTCCCTCTTCGAGAGAGGCAATGTGACCCAACGCCAGCATCTGCATCAGTACATTGCCGGCCGCGGTCGCTTCGACGGGGCCTGTCACGACGGGACGACCGATGGCGTCGGCTGTGAATTGATTCAGCAGCCGATTTTGTGAGCCACCGCCCACGATGTGCAGCGTCTCAAGGCGCTGTCCCAATAGCTCCTCCAGCCGCTCGAGCACCCAGCGATACTTGAGTGCCAGGCTCTCCAGCGCCGTTCGAGCAATGGATCCTTTGCTTTCGGGCACCTCCTGGCCGCTGCGCGCACAGTGCTGGCGGATGCGAGCCGGCATGTCACCCGGCGCCAGGAACTCTGCAGCATCGGGATCGATGATCGCGACAAAGGGAGGAGCAGCCTCGGCCAGTTGGGTGATTTCGTCATACGACAGGGGTTCACCCTCACCGGCCCAGGTGCGCCGGGATTCCTGGATCAGCCACATCCCGGTGATGTTCTTCAGCAGGCGGATAGTGTCACAGACCCCGCCCTCGTTGGTGAAGTTATGATCCCGGCTGGTGGCATTGATAATCGGCTCGGTGATCTCCGCCCCCATGAGTGACCACGTCCCGGAGCTGAGGTAGGCGTAGTTGTCGCTTTCCGCCGGCACAGCGGCAATGGCAGACGCCGTATCATGGCAACCAGGAGCAACGACGGAGACACCGCCGGCCCCCGTTTCGTTAGCGAGGGCCGGTAATAGCTTCCCTAGAAGAGTGCCCGGTTCGACAATTCCTGGAAAGATATGAGAGGGGATGCCGAGCTTTTCAACCAAGGAAGCGGCCCAGTCGCCTGTGTTCGGATTGAGGCATTGGCTTGTGCTGGCAATTGTCCACTCACTGACTTTCTGGCCGGTGAGCCAGTAGTTGAAAAGATCGGGCATCATCAACAGCGTATCCGCGATGGACAACTGTGGTGATTCTTGCACCACCATCGCCAGCAATTGGAAGAGCGTGTTGATCTGCATGAATTGGATGCCGGTCTGCTGGAAAATCTCATCGCCCGGTACGCGGCGAAAAGCCTCTTCGAGCATGCCATCGGTTCGGCTGTCGCGGTAGTGGTAGGGGTTGCCGACCAGCATACCCTGTTCGTCGAGTAGCGCGAAGTCAACGCCCCACGTGTCAAGCCCGAGGCTCACCAGTTCAGAGCCGCGGTCATGAACTACTTGCGTCAGACCGTTCTTAATCTCGGTGAAGAGACGAAGTACATCCCAGTGCAGAGTATCATGCACGCGAACAGGTCCATTGGCGAAACGATGCACCTCCTCCAATGTCAGGCGTTGGCCGTCGAAGCGACCGATCACGACGCGACCGCTTTCGGCACCGAGATCAAGGGCTAGGAAATTTGCGGCGTGTGTCAATTTTCCCCCTCCTTTCTCGGACTAACCTCATTATAGCTTACAAACTCGTCTGTTGCAATCCAGCCCGCGCTGGGTGGGATCAGCAGGATGATTTGCTCAAAGTCCTGACTGGATAAATGCGATTGCCTTACAATCCAGCTACGCAAGCCGATCAGTTGTTCATTCAGGTCTCTTTTTGTGGTATACTTTCTTCATAGGCAAGCTTAGCGGTGATGCATATTAGCGGTCTGAGGAAAAACGTCACGTGGACCAATACGTGTACTGGCACGCCCCGCTTTGGGAAGTGCTGCTGGTGGTCCTGATCAGCCTGGCGTTCCTGGGGTGGCTCGTCATACGCACACTGCGTCGGCCCGACCTGCCGGCGGCGCTCTCGGCCATCCACCCGACACTGAATGAGCAGCCCCTCTTCTACTTCGACCGGGCGAAAGGCGTCACGTGCCTCAATAATGCGGCCCAACAAACTCTGGACAATCTGCCGGCATCTCAACAGCAGCCCTTGCTCAATGTCCTGACAGATGCCCTGTTCGAAGCCTACACGGAAGCCCGTGTCATCCAGCGGGAGGGCTGGCCGGAACCTCACTGCAGCCTGATCGTGACTCCCATCTCCCGGCAACCGGGGAGTGTGACGGGCGTCCTGGCGTTGGTGACCGCGGAAGCGCCGCTGCCGACAGAGGGCCACCCGGCGGACGAATATCCCACCGCAGAGCTGCAGGCCTGGCTGACGATGGGGCCGGCCCTGCGACTGCACCGCACGCGCCCCGTGGTGCACGTCCGGCGCATCCGTTCGGCGACAACCCCAGAGGACACCTCGCCAACCTGGCAGGAACACCAACTGAGCCATGCGGAAGAGGTGTTGTTGCGGTTTCTGTTCGAACATCCGGCCGAGGTGCAAACGGCGGAAACGCTGTTCTGCGCTGTCTGGCCAGACGACGCGGTGGATCGTTACGGCCTGCGCCCCGACCAGAAAGAGCGCCTGCGCCGGCTGATCTACCAGTTGCGTCAGCACGTGGAACCCGACCCGCGCAATCCACGTTACGTGTGTACGGCTCACGGCGTC
>JBHIAO010000366.1:0-5839 GCA_046758565.1 Anaerolineae bacterium | reverse complement strand
TGTTAGCGAAGCAATCTCCGATCTCCAATCTCCGATCTCACAAACTTGCCGGTTTGAGGCCGATCTTCGCCGGACGGTTGCGTTCCACGAGCTGGAACGCTACTGCTCAGCGAATGAACAGGGGTGCCAGCACCAACGTGATCGTCGAGAGCAGCTTGATGAGCACGTGGAGTGACGGGCCGGCCGTGTCCTTCCACGGATCGCCCACGGTGTCCCCCACGACTGCAGCGGCGTGAAGCTCGGCGTAGGTGTCGTCGCCCGGATTAGCGGCGACGAACTCCTTCATGCCGCCGGCCTCGATGAATTTCTTGGCATTGTCCCAGGCCGCACCACCGTTGTTCATCACCGTTGCCAGCAAGATGCCGACGGCGGTGCCGATCATGAGCAGGGCTGCTTCAGCTTCGGCCTTGAGTACGATGCCAACGAGGATCGGCACGACCACAGCGATGCCACCGGGCAACACCATCGCTCGCAGGGCACCGCGAGTGGTGATGTCTACGCAACGGGCGTATTCGGGCTGAGCCTCGCCGGTCATGATGCCAGGAATCTCGCGGAACTGGCGGCGCACCTCTTCGATGATCTCACCAGCCACCTTGCCGACCGCTTGGATAGCGAGAGCACTAAACAGGAAGATGAGCATCCCACCAACCAGGGCACCGACAAACACTTCCACTTTGCTCAGGTCTACGACGTGAGCCGCACTCGCAATCCCCTCGAGCTGTCCTTCTGCGACGCCGGTTGCCCGTGCCTGGGCGACTTTCACTAGCGCCACTTTGTCCAGATAGGCTGAGAAGAGCAGGAAGGCTGCCAGGGCGGCTGAACCGATGGCGTAACCCTTGGTTAGCGCCTTGGTGGTGTTGCCGGCCGCGTCCAGCGCATCGGTGCCAGCTCGGATCTCGGGTGGCGCATCGCTCATCTCCACAATACCGCCAGCGTTGTCAACGATGGGGCCGAAGGTGTCCATGGCCAGGATGTAGGCGGCTGTCATCAACATGCCCATGGTTGCCACGGCAGTGCCATAGACACCACCCTCCCGCGCTGTCAGGTCCGTTACCACGTCAGTCAGATGGGTACCGGTCCAAAAAGATGCGATCAGCGCCACGCCGATTACGATCACCGGGGCGGCTGTGTTCTCGAAACCTATAGCGATACCCGAGATGATATTGGTCGCTGTACCTGTTCGTGAGGCTTCGGCGATGGTCCTTACTGGCCGCCAGCGGGCTTCGGTATAGTACATTGTGATGTATACGAAGGCCAGGCTCGTTGCCAGGCCGATCAGGCCGGCGACGAAGAACCAGAACCAACCCTGCCCCAGTAGGAAGTATGTGCTGATGAACATGCCGACGGCTGACAACAGTATCGCCACGTAGTAGCCGCGATTGAGCGCATCCATGGGATGCTGGCCTTCACGGTATCTGACAGAGAAGATGCCGGCGATGCAGGCGATCAGGCCGAAGGAGCGCACGACCAGCGGGAAGAAAATCCAGGCCGCGTCCTGCGTTCGCAGGTAGAGGGCCACACCCAGAATCATGGCCCCAATGTTCTCGGCCACGGTGGATTCAAAGAGGTCGGCGCCACGACCGGCGCAGTCACCGACGTTGTCGCCCACCAGGTCGGCCACGACGGCGGCGTTGCGTGGGTCGTCCTCTGGGATGCCGGCCTCGACCTTACCGACCAGGTCCGCTCCGACGTCGGCGGCTTTCGTGTAAATACCGCCACCGAGCTGGGCGAACAGGGCCACGAAGCTAGCGCCAAAGCCCATACCCACGATGAGGAACGGGGCATCCTGGGGGTTGCTAAGGCCCCCGTACAACAGGAACATGAGGAACACACCCAGCAGGCTCAGAGACACGACCAGGAACCCCGACACCGCACCTCCCCGCAGTGCCACGATCAGGGCCGGCCCGACGCCATCCCGGGCAGCACTGGCTGTCCGCTGGTTTGATTGGACAGCGACGTACATCCCGATAATACCCGATATAGCCGAGGCTGCGGCTCCTACCAGGAAGGCGATGCCGGTTCTGATGCCGAGCGCCATACCGGTAACCTCAGTCTCGGAGTGCTTCTCGAAGAGACCAATCAAGACCGCGATAATGACCGAAGTGATAATGGCGAGCAAGCCAATGGTCTGGTACTGACGCCGGAGAAAGGCAACGGCACCTTCGAAGATCGTGCCGCCAACGCGGGTCATTTCGGGCGTTCCGGTGTCCCGTCGAAGCACATCCCACGCCAGGTACGTGACGAACAAAATAGCGAGAACCCCCGAAATGGGTACAATCCAGATCCAGCTCATATTACTCTCCTCCTAGCTTGATGGTAACGGTACTATCAGATAGAGTCAGGCTGTCGTTATGGCAACGTGGATGCCATCCTCGCGGTCGCAGGAGGCGAAGGCAAAGTGACCTCCTGCTCCGGGTTGCTCATTGCGGTTGCTGGTATCAAGAGGCTGCATATCCTACTGGGAAGGGGTGACGGCGTGTATTTTAGCATAGAAAAGGCTGAGATGCAAAGGACACTGTGGCGGGCTTGCGCAGCGGTTGCGGGTGGGTGAGGGACGAGGGGTAGTAGTATGGGCAAGGCAGCGGCCCAAGGAAAGGGGGCGAGCGGTGAAGTTGACAAAGCTGGGCGCCTCGGCTATACTGCCTCACCTCTAACAGTGAGCAAGGAGTGAACGATGTACATCGGCCAATCGCTGCCCATGCCAGACGCCGTCGAACGCGTTAGTGGGACCGTGCCGTTCGCGATCAATCTGGAACTGCCGGAGATGCTGCACGGCAAAGTCTTGCGCAGCCCATTTCCCCATGCCCGGGTCGTGCGTATCGATACCCGGCCGGCCCAGGCGTTGCCAGGCGTTGTCGCTGTCCTGAGCCGGGCCGACCTGGGGCCGGATAGTCCGCTCGACCCGTTTTGGGGAACTCTGCTCAAGGACCACCAGGTGGTGGCTATCGAGAAGGTGCGCTACGTCGGAGAGCCGGTGGCGGCGGTGGCAGCCGTGGATCCCGACACGGCCAAGGCGGCGTTGGACCTGATCGAGGTCGAATACGAGGAGCTGCCGGCGGTGTTCAACGAGCAGGACGCGGTCCACGATGGCGCACCGCTGGTGAACGAGGGCATCGTCAAGACCCATCCCGGCCCCTCGCGGGTTCCGATTCGCGGGCTGGATGGCACCAACGTCTTCCAGACCGTCCGCATCCGCCATGGCGACGTGGAGCAGGGCTTCCGTGAGTCTGATCATATCTTCGAACACACCTTCACCACGCCGGCGGTGCACCACGCTGCGTTGGAACCACACGTGACGGTGGCTCAGGTCGAGGATGGGCACATCACTATCTGGTCAGCCACCCAGGCGCCGTACCGGGTGCGCAAGGCTGTTGCAGATGTCTTTAGGTTGTCGCCGGAGCAGGTGCGACTCATTGTGCCGCCGATCGGTGGTGGGTTTGGAGCGAAGTCACACATCAAGCTGGAGCCACTGGCGGCGGCTCTGGCCTGGATGGCAGGCGGTCGGCCGGTGAAGATCGTCCTGTCACGGGCGGAATCCTTCGTGCAGATCACAAAACACGCTGCCACGCTCGCCCTGCGCACCGGTGTCAAGCGGGATGGTACGCTCGTCGCGCGCCAGGCGACGATTTACTGGAACGGTGGCGCCTACAGCGACACCAGCCCCATCGTCGCCAGGAATGGCGCGATCACGTGCTTCGGCCCCTACCGGCTGCCCCACGCCTGGTCCGACTCCTTCGCTGTGTACACCAACACCCCGCCGGCCGGATCGTACCGTGCGCCGGCGGTGCTCGAAGTCACCTGGGCGGGCGAGTCGCAGCTCGACATCATCGCCCGCGAATTGGGCCTCGATCCAGTCGAATTCCGGCTTAAGAATCTTCTCGAAGACGGCGATACCTTCATTACGGGTGAGACGATGGACGATGTGCATTTCAAGGAGCTGCTGCGGGATGTCGCCGAAAGCATCGGTTGGGGGATGCCGGCGGCGCCTGACGGACGGGTGCGGCGCGGCTGTGGCGTTGCCGTCACCATCAAGAGTACAGCCACTCCATCGACTTCCAACGCGGACATCCGTCTGGGGCCGGATGGCACATGTACCTTGCTCGTCAGCACAGTCGAGCTGGGCCAGGGGAGCAAGGTCGTCCTGAGTCAGATTGCCGCCGATGCCCTGGGGATACCGTTGGAGCAAGTCCGCATCGTACATCCTGATACCGCGGTCACGCCTTTCGACATGGCGACGAACTCCAGCCGCTCGACTTTCTCGATGGGCAACGCACTGCGGCTGGCTGCACAGGACGTCAAGCGGCGGCTGGCCGAAGCCGCCGTCGAACTCCTGGAAGCTCGATCAGATGACCTGGTGGTCGAAGGTGGTCGGGTGCACGTACGCGGCAGTGCCGACCGCGGTCTGTCCTGGGGCGAGGTAGTCCAGCGTTCGGGACATGCATCGCTGACCGGATCGGCGGCGTTTACCACCCAGGGTGGGCTGGACCCGGAAACTTATCGCGGCGTGGCGTCGGTACACTGGCACCAGGGGGCCGGCGCAGCGGCGGTGGAGGTGGACGAGGAAACCGGGCAGGTGCGAGTGACAGACTTCCACGCCGCCGTCTACGCCGGCCAGGTCATCAATCCGGCGACAGCGGCGTTGCAGACCCACGGCAACGTGGTCATGGGGCTCGGGGTGGCACTGTCTGAGGAGTTGATCTACGATGGCGGCCAGATGGTCAACGCCAACCTGGGAGACTACCTCATCCCATCCATCGTGGATGTTCCAGCGCGCCTGACGTCCAGCGAGCTGGAACATCCCGACGGCAGCGGCGAGATACACGGGGTGGCGGAGAATACCATTCCGACCGTCGCGCCGGCTGTTGCCAACGCCGTTGCAGCAGCGACAGAGGTCCGAATATTTGACTTGCCGCTAACGGCGGAGAAAGTGTTGAGGAAAATTAGGGAGAGAAGCAGCAACGATACCTCCTCAGGTCGTGAAACGTAAAACGTGAAACGTGGAGATGTCAATGCGCTTATGCACATTCCGCAAAGGGGCTGAAACTGCTGCAGGGATTCTGATAGACGGTGGTGTCTTGCCGCTGGCCGTACCTGATATCAAGACGGTGATTGAGAAACACACACTCGTCGAGCTACAGGAATTGACGGCTCAAAACAATGACCGCTTGCTCTCACCTGAGGAAGTGGAGTACACTGCGCCCTATCGAAATCCGGGGAAGATTTGGGGAATCGGGCTGAACTATCAGAACCACGCTGCAGATCTGGATGAGGTTCCGCCCGTCCAAGGGCCTGCCAGCTTTATGAAACCCAACACGACTATCGTCGGGCCCGGTGACGCTATTGTGCTCCCAGCTCAATCCAACCATGTGACCGGAGAAGCCGAACTGGGTGTTATCATCGGGAAACGTTGCAAAGATGTTCCGCTGGACAAGGTTCACGAGGTGATTTTCGGCTACACCACGGTGCTTGACATGACAGCAGAGGACATTTTGCGCCAGAATCCCCGCTTCTTAACCCGGGCTAAAAGCTTCGACACCTTCTTCAGCTTCGGCCCGGTGGTCGTAACGGCCGATGAAATCAGAGATGTGACCTCCTTATCTGTGCGAACGCTCCGAAACAGGGAGGTGGTTGCCGAGAACATCGTCCGGAACATGATGTTCTCACCCTTCGAGCTGGTCGCCTTTCACAGCCAGGTTATGACGCTGGAACCGGGTGACATCATCTCCACGGGAACGCCAGGCGCCGCGCACATTCAGCATGGCGATAGGATTGCTTGTCGCATAACAGGTATCGGTACTCTGGAGAGCCCTGTCATCGATAGCAAAGCCAACACCTAGCA
>JBHIAO010000365.1:0-5866 GCA_046758565.1 Anaerolineae bacterium | reverse complement strand
CCATGGGGTGCGAGCCCGGCACTGAGTTCAGTTTATGTTATGCCGAAAATAGGTTAGATTCTTTTGAAGATAAAGCACTTTACTGTTTGCGCAACACGTACCGAATGTCCCAACTGAGAGATGCAGTGGATGAACTCGCCACGTTTTGGTATCTAAGTAGCGTCCGCAAAGAAAAGAGATATAAATCTCCCCACGTTGAAGTCCCAGCAGAAATGATAACCGGCAAACTTACTGGATTTTCAGTCGGAATGAATGGAATTGAAACCCATGAGGACAAATCAAAAACAATAACCAACGTCTTCAGAAACATGATAGACAACCTAACACAGATTCGCGAAATCCGAGGGATTGGGTTATTCATCGTAGCCTCTACAGTTGTAATGTATATAGGTACGAGACTGTTCAGCGTTGACTCGAGCACTGCTTTCCTGGCATGGTTTGCGGCAGTGTTTGGTTATCCATTGGTAACAATAGTTTTGAAAGCATTATCTGACAGGGGAAGATAGGTAGTCCCCCTGTAGAGTGTTGCTGTCCTACAATCAATACCTTTCAAATAAGACCTCGGAGGTCTCCTACACAGGCGCTCGGAGGCAAAATCGGTCTCAAATGAGCTCGAACCTGACTAGCTAGAGGCATTTCGGAGACCTCCGAGGTCTGAACGGCGCTTATTTGACAGGACTTACGCGGTCAAGCTGGCGAGGGACCAGTTGCCAGTGACCAGTGATCAGTGTTCGGATTCTGATTACCGATCACTGATTACTGATCACTGGAAGGGGGAATTCCATGCCTGAGATCACGTATCTGCAAGCAATCAGCGATGCCCTCTGGGAAGAGATGGAGCGCGATCCGAACGTATTCCTGCTGGGCGAGGACATCGGCGTGTATGGCGGAGCCTTCAGAGTCACCAAGGGTTTTATCGACCACTTTGGCCCCAGGCGGGTGCTGGACACGCCCATGGCAGAGACGGCCATCGTGGGAGCGGCCATCGGTGCGGCCCTGATGGGCATGCGGCCGGTGGCCGAGATGCAATTCGCCGACTTCATCTCCTGTGCCTTCGATCAGTTGGTGAACTTCGCGGCCACCAACCACTACCGCTGGGGTGGCCCGGTGCCCATCGTGGTTCGGGCACCGTCGGGGGGTGGGTTGCGGGCCGGCCCGTTTCACTCACAAAACCCGGAGGCCTGGTTCGCCCACGTCCCCGGCCTCAAGGTTGTGGCACCTTCAACGCCCTGCGATGCCAAGGGCCTGTTGAAAGCTGCCATCCGGGACGATAACCCGGTGATCTACTTCGAGAACAAGTACCTCTATCGCCACGTCGAGGGCGAGGTGCCCGAAGACGACTACGTGATCCCCATCGGCGTGGCCGACGTCAAGCGCGAGGGGGAAGACCTGACGGTGGTGACGTATGGTGCCATGGTCCAGGAATCCCTGGCGGCCGCCGAGGCGTTGGCCAAGGAGGGTGTCGATGTGGAGGTGGTAGACGTGCGGACGCTCAAGCCACTAGACAAGGAGACGGTTCTGAACTCGGCGCGCAAGACGGGCAAGGTCGCCGTCGTGCACGAGGCTTATCGGTCTTACGGGGCCGGCGGAGAGCTGGCCGCCCTCATAGCCGAGGAAGCTTTCGAGTGGCTGGACGCGCCACTGGTCCGGATAACCGCACCCGACACGCCCGTGCCCTACAGCGCGCCACTGGAGGATGCTTTCCGACCGGATGCGGCGAAGATCGCTGCAGCGCTGTTGGAGTTGGCGGCGTATTGAGGGGGAGACTGCCGAATGATGGTAAAGGTTAGAAACACCTCCGCGTGGATTTCGTTATCGACTGCGATACTCTCCAGCGTGTATTCATCAACAACGTTGAATAGCAACTTGGCTTTCTCCAATCTGTCGAGTCATCACTATCCAGACATCGCTCGAACAATAGTATCATACTGTTCCCCCGCATCGAAATCCTGTGGTCCGTGTTGCGATCACCGTTTCACTTTCCTGGGAGGTAGTCCCGCACCACCTCCAGAATTGCCTCACCATAGTCAGCCAACTTCTTCGGTCCCATCCCCCGAACCGCTTCCAGTTCAAGGAGCGTCTGTGGTTTGAGCGCCGCTACCTGCCGCAGCGTTGCGTCGTGGGCAACGACGTACGGTGGTACCTCGGCCGCGTTCGCCTTTGCCAGCCGCCACTGGCGGAGCCGCTGAAACAGGGCTTCATCCACCGGTTCGGTTGGTTCATCGAGGGAGCGCTCGCGCGGTTTCGATGGAGTACTTTCAGCCGCCTGGGCCAGAGGGGCAACGAGCGCATCCAGCTTCTTTGGATTCGCGATGGCATCCCGGCCGGCGGCACTCATCTCGACCACCACACCGCCGTGATCGAGCTGGCGAGTCTGAAGCAGGCCGGCGTCTATGAGTCGGTCAACGAGTCGCTCGATGGCCGAGGCCGACCGATGTGCCAGTGCACCGTGGTGGGACGCTCCGGCAGAACCAGCCGGGGCGCGGGGCGAGCCTTTCAGGATGAGGGACAGGTTGCGCCGGCCATAGGACCACTTCAGACTCTCGACGCAGCGCAGGAGGGCTCCAAATTCCTGGCGTTCGTCGCCATCCCTCTGGGGGATGGCCGCCGTGCGCAGGCCCAGGCAATTGTCACACGCGTCGCAGCGCTCGATCACGCGCCCACCAAAGTAGGCACTGATGTGGCCGTGGCGGCAGCGCCTCGTCTTGGCATAGGCCACGATCTCGTCGATTCGCTGGCCTTGGATCGCGGCATAGGTTTCCAGCAAGCTATCGACCCGCTGCGCGGAATCGGCCGGCGGTGACAACCGCTCGAGGAGTAGATCGCGGCCGGCAGGACGGTAGCCAAGCCGATCCTGGCTTTGCCAACTCAGCAATTGGAACTCAATGTCGGTGGGATCGAGTCCGGCTGCCAGCGCCAGGTCGACAACGTCCCGAGGCACCGTCTGGCCGCGCACCAGGCGTGCAACTTCTGCGAATGCCGCCAGAGTCGGATCATCGCCGGCTGCCGTGCGGAGGGTGATCATGGCCTTACGCGGCGCGTCGAAGTGACGCCGCAGTAGGCCGGCCTCTTCCAGCAGGCTGAGCGCTACCCGCACCTGCGTGTCATCGGCTTGCACATCGCGCATCAGATCGTCGGTTGCCATGCGGCCGACCGGCGCGTCGCCTAGCCGGCGGTCCACGGCCCGGTAAACCTGGCGCAGAAAGTCTACCGGCATCTGATCCTGACGTGCCCAGCGGGTGAGGTTAGCGCGGTCGCTAGGTGCGTAGAACAACACGCAGCGGGAGTGGAGCCCATCGCGTCCGGCACGGCCGGCTTCCTGGTAGTACGCTTCCAGGGAGCGGGGCAGGTGGTAGTGCACGATGAACCGGATGTCCGGCTTGTCGATGCCCATGCCAAAGGCCACAGTCGCCACGACGACGCGCATGTCGCCCTGCATGAACCTGTCCTGGGCCGCCGCGCGGTCGTCGATCCCCGCGTGGTAGTGACCGGCGGCGATCCCCCGGGCGCGCAGCACGGCCGCCAGCTCCTCGCACTTGGCCCGCGAATGGGCGTAGACGATGCCGGCCCCTTCGGTTTTCTGGCACAGCGCGATGAGGTGCCCCAACTTGGCATCCTCGTTTGGCGTGGCGATGGCTTCCAGCCGCAGGTTCGGACGATGCACATCTGTGGCTACCAGCTCCAGGTCGCCCAGCCGGCGCATGATATCGCCCCGCACCCGGGGTGGCGCCGTGGCCGTCATGGCCAGAATCGGCGGATCGCCCAGGGCGCGGCGGGCCTCAGCCAGGAAGAGGTAGTCGGGCCGAAAATCGTGGCCCCACAGGGAGACACAGTGCGCCTCGTCGATGACGAAGCGACTGAGGCCGGCCTGCCGCAGCGCGTACAGGAACGGCGGTTGGCGCAGTCGCTCCGGTGCCGCATAGATCAATCGGTAGTGGCCCTGGGTGGCCCGATTCATCCGGCGGCGCAGCTCGTCGCCAGCGAGGGTGCTGTTGATGGTCGTCGCACGGCGACGAATTTCGGGCGGCAGGGAGTCCACCTGGTCCTTCATGAGGGCGATGAGCGGCGAGACGACGAGGGTGGTGCCCTCCGTGAGCAGGGCCGGCAGTTGGTAGCACAGCGATTTTCCACCACCGGTGGGCATGACAGCCAGGGTGTCCTCGCCACGCAGCATGAGGGACATTACCTCGGCCTGGCCGGGCAGGAGGGATGTGAAGCCGAAGTGGTTCTTGGTGGCGGATTCGAGTTGCTCGCGTTCCTCGGGGGTGATCTCCACAGAAGAGCCAGAAGGGCCAGAGGAGCCAAAGGGGACAGAAGGGGTCGTAATCTCTGGCCCCTTTGGCTCTTCTGGCTCTTTTGGCCCCTTTGGCTCCTTTTCAGTGCCCAACATGTTGGCCAGGGCTTCTTGGAGGTCGTGCAGCTCGGTCTGATGGCGGCGTTGGAGTTCAGCGTCGATGTCGGCGGCGCGGTTGGTTTCGCCGCTCTCGCGGTAGTAGTCGCGTAGCCAGCGCAGACGGGGCACGTCCAGCGGGGTTTCCTCGTCGGCCGAGGATTCCAGACGGACGGCCCAGGCACTGGCGGAGACGTAGTCGCCCTGCGTGTGATACAGCCGGGCCAGGCTATGGGCGTGCAGCCGGCTGCCGGGTCGAATCTCGTCGATCCGCCGGTACGCGCCTTCTGCCGCATCCAGGTTGCCCTGTTCCAGGTGTACGTCCCCGAGCAAACCCCATGCCAGCGGGCTGTCACGTTCCTCGACGACCAGTTTCTTCGCGATGGCAAGCGCTGCTCCATGATCGCCACGGGCCAGATGCAGGCGTGCTTCCAGAACCTGGGAGGTGAGGCTCTGTTTGCGCGCGTGGCGTGCGGTCATAACGTCCAGTGCTTCGTCGATCTGGTCCTGGGCCAGCAAGGCTCTGGCGTGGGCGTCGTACAGCGAGACCAGGTCCGGCCGGTAGCGCTGCAGAACGCTCAGGCAGGCCAGGGCGGCATCGGAATGCTCCCATCGGATGAGGAAATTGACCAGCCGGCTGCGCAGGTTGGCGGGCAGGGCGGGGGTTTGGGACGGAGATAGGTTGAGGGTGGTGAGGATGTTCATGTGGCTTGGTCTCCTGTGTTAGATAGCTGGAAGGATCGAGCTCGAAGCGCGCCCACAGGCGGTCCGGATTCACCAGGCATAGTGAGCCCGTCTGATGGACCAGGATGTCTTCCGGCGCGCGATCGATGTGCTCGGCCTCCAGCCGGCGGTAGATGAAGTCGGTGCCCCAGTCCTCAGTGTGGGATGGGTCGGGACGGGGTTTCTTGAGGTTCAGTGAAACCACATCCGAACATTGGACGACACGGCCGTCGGCGTCGGTCATGTCGCCCAGGAGCAGCGTGCCGTGCTCTTTCACCGGGCGCACCCATTTGAGACCGCTGACCGGATCGGGCTCGGTGGTGAGGCCGGCAGTGCAGATACCACTGGGCATTTTGGTCATGGCGAGGATCAGGACGTCCTGTTGGGGCATGCGGCACCTCCTGCGGCTGCGAGATAATCCTGCATTTGACACGCTCTACAAAGTATGATACTATTTCACTGGATCGGGTGGGCCTAACCGAATCCCTGGCACACCACCGGGGTGATGGTAGGCCTGTGAGGCCGCAAGGCTGCACCCGACCTTTTTGTCTTTGAGACTCAGCAAACCTCTAGCAACTCCTCTACCGTTGGCGTTTTGTCCGCTCTTGCCTGTTGTCGCGTCACCCGGATAGCTGCTCGATGAGCTGGTGAATCCTTTCCTATGCGAACGATGTGAATGTCGTCTGTGGTGAACTCGAAGCCAAGGGCGCGAATCCTGTCAAGCAGCAGGGACTTGATAATTGCTTCGTAGCC
>JBHIAO010000364.1:0-5875 GCA_046758565.1 Anaerolineae bacterium | reverse complement strand
GCCTTTGCGCCCGATGGCCGGCTCTTCTTTTCCGAGATCCCAGGTCAGATCAGCGTGATCGATGACGACCGGGCACAGCCCCGACCCTTCGCCAATGTCCAGGAGGTGGTCGGGAAAGCGGGGGGGCTGTATGGTATCGCGGTTGAAACGGATTTTGAGAACAATCGCTACGTCTATGCGTTCTTTCATGAGCTGGATTCCTGGGACAACCGTGTGATACGATTCCGTGAAGAAAACGGCATCGGGGTAGAGCCGATAATTGTGTTGGAAGCACCCGCGATAACCTCGGAAGATCGTGGTTCTCGGCACAGCGGGGGCAACATTCATTTTGGGCCGGATGACAAGCTGTACGTGACTCTCGGCGATTACGGCATCGCCCCGCTGGCTCAGGATCTGGATATGTTACCAGGAAAGATACTGAGGCTGAACCGCGACGGTTCTGCGCCGGAAGACAACCCATTCTACACCACGGCGGAGGCGTCACGCAGTATGATCTACGCGTATGGACTACGCAATAGCTTTGACTTCACGTTCGATCCATTTTCAGGATCGATGTTTGCCACGGAGAATGGCCCAGAGTGCAACGACGAACTCAACCTGATCGAGGCCGGCAACAACTACGGCTGGCCGCTCACGGAACCTTGCGAACCGCATCCGGCCGGCACAGTCGCTCCTCTACGAACCTATACGCCGCCCATTGCACCCACAGGTATCGTCGTCTACGCTGGGGATCTCATCCCCGAATGGCAAGGCGACCTGTTTTTCTGCGACTACCTGACGGGAACGCTGCGGCGAGCCGAGTTGAACGAGGCACGGAATGCTATTACATCGGTTGCGAAAATCGACATTCCACAGCGATGTCAGATCGATGCTGAGGTAGGGCCTGACGGTGCGTTGTACTTTACGAGCTGGAATGGGGGCTTCGGTCCCGGTAGCATCGGGAGCATTTATCGTATCAGCCGCTGGCCGGATCTTTTCCAACAGTTCTTGCCACTTCTACAATTTCAGCCATTGCCAAGAAACAATTGACATGCCAGAGAAACGTTGGTATAATGAGAACAGCGTTGCACAATGTGCAACAGTCGCCCTCGTCGAAGCTCGTAGCTGCCTGGAGAGTACCAACCGTGTCCCCGAAAAAGCGGCATCCGGCACTGTGTTGTCGCACATGAACCTGCGCCCTGCGGCTGAACCCTATCTCAATGCCCTCGCTGAATTGACGCAGGAAACTGTCAACATCAGCGTTCTGGACGGCGACGAGTGCGTGAACATCGGAGGTATTGCCAGCCCCAAACCGACCCAGTACGTCGGGTGGCTTGGCCGGCGCACCCCACTGCACTGCCGCCGGCAAAGTCCTCGTGGCTTACCTCACACCTGGGCAACGGCATTGCCATCTTGCCAGAGGCGTTGCCCCGTTTTACCGAATGGTCAACGACAACTCGATTCGTAGTGGCGACTTTAGTCGCTTTGACCGCATTGAGACGACTTATGAAGTTTGAAATAATAATCGGGTAACCATTCAAACCTGCGGCGTTCTAGCCGTCAGGTCCGGTGCTCGCTAACCAAGGCTCCTGAGCAAGCGAGACCTGTCCTGAGCCTGCCGAAGGGACGGTTCCCGGCGTCTAAACGACGCGGGTTTTAGGTCCGCAAATTGGGCGGTATCGTTACCGGATTAAATTCTCAAACTTCATCAGTCGTCACTTCGGAGAAAGTTACCAGTGTCCAGTTTTCTAGAGAAAGGAGGGATGCGATAGAGTCTGTGAGAGTGAGATTAGCCAATTGAGGCGGATGGTATACCGATAATATGCTAGGTCCATCCAACATCAAGGAAGGAGAAATGAAGTGAAAGATCGGGAGAAGACGCACCCATACATACCCGAACTGACTGAGAAACTGCGAAAGGGTGAGGTCAGCCGTCGGGAGTTCTTGCGCCTGGCGACACTCACAGGACTATCCTACGGCGCAGCTCAAGTTCTGGCAGCCTGTGCCGCCCCGGCACCAACTCAACCGCCGGCCGCAGCGCCAACCCAACCACCGGCTCCAGTAGCGACTTCGGCGCCGGCCGTGGCCGGCCCCACACGCGGCGGCACCCTGCGCGTCGCCACGCGCGTTCACAAGGTCACGCACCCGGCCCAGTTCTCCTGGGTGGCCCCGTCGAACCAGTTGCGCCAGGTGGCCGAGTACCTGACGTTGAGCGATGGGAACAACATCACCCATCCATACCTTCTTGAAAGTTGGGAAGCCAGCGAAGACTTGAAAACCTGGACGCTCAATGTGCGCAAGGAGATCAAGTTCAGCAACGGCGATCCCTTCAATGCCGACGACGTCATCTTCACTCTGGGGCAGTGGCTTGATGAGGACGTAGCGTCCTCGATACTGGGCCTGATGTCCTATCTCAGCCCGGAGAACATCGAGAAGGTGGACGACCACACGGTGGTGCTCCATCTGGACCGGGCGGAGATCGCCGTGCCGGAGCATCTGTTCCACTACCCGTCCCTGGTCCTGAATCACCGGACCTTCGAGGGCGACTTTATCAAAGCACCCCATGGGACCGGCCCCTACACTCTGGAGGAATACAGCGAGGGTGAGCGCGTGCTGATCAAGCGCCGGGACGACTATTGGCAGAGCGGTGCGGACGGCAAGACGCTGCCCTACCTGGACGCCATGGAGTTCATCGACATGGGCGAGGAAATGTCGGCCTGGATCGCAGCCATGCAGGCCGGCGAGGTCGATTATCTCGACCTCTCTGATGCTGCCGGCACCGATGTGTTCCTGGCACTGAAGGACGACCCCAACGCGAACGTGGTGGGCGTTCCCACCGCCCGGTGCCGCGTCCTGCGTATGCGCGTGGACATCGAGCCCTGGACCGACAACCGGGTCCGACAGGCCCTCAAGCTGTGCCAGAACCGGGAGAAGATCCTCAACCTGGCCTACTTCGGTGAAGGGCTCCTGGGCCACGACTTCCACGTCTATCCTTTGCACCCCGAGTACTGCGAGAAGCCCGTCCCCGAATACAACCCGGAGAAGGCCAAGCAACTGCTCGCGGACGCCGGCTATCCCGATGGGCTGGAGGTCAACCTGGCCGTCGGTTCCGGCTGGTCCGACGTCGTCTCCTACGGGGAGGTTCTCAAAGAGGACGCTGCTCCCGCCGGCTTGAGGATCAACCTCAACACCATGCCCAACAGTCAGTACTGGGAGCAGTGGACTGAAGTGGACCTGGGCATCACCCCGTGGACTCACCGCCCCCTGGGGACCATGGTGCTGAACCTGGCCTACATCGCAGACAACGAAGGCAACCCAGTCGCATGGAATGAGAGCCGCTGGGTGGACGACGAGTTCTCGGAGCTGTTGGCCGAGGCTAATGGCACCCTGGACGTGGATCGGCGTCGCGAAATCTTCTGCAAACTGGAGCAAATCCAGATGGATCGCGGCTCGGTCGGCATTCCGTACTGGCGAAATGCCTGGACCGTGTCCAGCGCGAACGTGAAAGACGTCCCGCCGCACCCGACTGCGTACATGCTTTTCAACGAGGTGTGGAAGGAAGCCTAACCTGAGCAGGGGAGCTTCGGAGACAAGGTGACAAGGTGACAGGGTGACCTCGGTATGGGTGGAAGGCTTGCAGGTCGCAGGTCTCCTTGTCACCCCCTCACCCTGTCACCCCCTCACCTCTGCATAGATTGGCGGTCATAGGCGAAAGGCACCTCTTTGTGGCGAAATTCATCATTCGACGGCTGTTGCTCCTACTGCTGACGATGGTCCTCGTCTCCGTTGCTGTGTTTCTCATAACCGAGGCGGCACCGGGCAACGTGGCGCGCAACGTACTGGGCATCCACATCACGCCGGACCAGGAGGCTTCCTTTCTGGCCCAGACGGGGCTGGACCAACCGATATTAGAGCGCTACTTCAACTGGCTGGTCGGCAGTGACTGGCGTGCCGCAAGACAGGTCGGTATGCCTGTCCAGCGGATCACCACCGAAGATGGCTTCAAGGAGTGGTGGGCGGTGGAGGAGGATGGAACCCTGGTCCGGTGGAAGCTGAAAGGCGACAATCTGATCGTCCGACGACGCCAGGCCGATGGAAGCGTGGAAGAGACCATTGACGACGTGCGCTGGCGAGTCAAAAGGCCGGCCATTGAGCTAGAGCGCCTCGGAGCTTATCGGGCCGAGTTGATGCAGAATCCTCAACTTTCCGAGGCGGATCGGCAGGCCATCCTCCAGGAACTGGATCGCACCCTGGACATCCTTGCTGGGGAGGATCAGACGCCAGAGTCGCTGGGTGCTGCGCTGGCGGAGCCGGAGGGCGCCCTGGAGGCCATGATAGACCCCAGCGCTGCAGAGAAGAAAGAGGCCCTCAAGAAAGCCTCTCAAGAAGTATCCAAGGATCAGTTACTCCAGGCAGTTGCCGTCTACCAGGACTTATCTGCTCCAGCGGTGAGTGATTTCAAGACGAGCGAGCTTCAGGCCATGGCTCGTCGGCTGGCAAGGGCGGCCGATTCGCTTCAGCGTTCTAATCTTGCACTTGCTGAACGACTGCGTCAGACAGCGGAAAGACTGAAGGCCGGCGATACCACTGCGGCGACCGAGGCGTTGCCAGAAGCAGCCACGGCTCTCGACCAGCTCACCGGCTCTCTTGGCGTCTTTGCTGACGCTCTGAAGGACTCGGACTATCGACAAGCCAGCGCCGTTCTGCGGGACCTGTCCGATCCGGCAAGACCCCCCCTCGACGCAGCGCGCCTGGCGGTCATACCCGGTCAACTTGAGCAACTGGGGAAAGCTCTGGAGGATGTCAGCCTTGAACTCAGTGAAGAACTGCTTCTGGCAGCCGAAAGCTTGGAAGCAGGCAATACACGGGTCGGGAGAGAAGCCATCGGTCGGGCAGCCGACAGCCTGGCCGAAATAGGACAGACCATCGCGCAAAGTGACGCGGCCCGTCAAGCTCGGGTCGTCAGAACTTTCTGGGGTGTGGATACGCAGAACCACGCCGTCAAGTGGGAGAAGGGTGCCGGCAAGGAAACTTGGGTGCTTATTGTGGGAACTGGTTGGAGAGCCTCCTCCGGTGGTCCAACAGAGTACATCCCTCTGCAGAAGGGGTTACTGCGAGGCGATCCGGGAGTTTCCCTGCGAACCGGCCGGCCTGTGGCCGATTTGCTCTTCACACGCCTTCGCAACTCCTTGGTCCTGGCCGGCATCGCCTTCGTGATCGTGATGCCACTTGCTCTGATCCTAGGTCTTGTTGCCGGGATCAACGAGGGAAAGCTGCTGGATCGAGCCCTTTCCATTGGCGGCATGATGTTCTCGGTGACACCCGAGTTCGCCACTGGCATCTTCTTAATCTTAATCTTTGCCTCCTGGTTGAAGCTGGTCCCGGGCGCGACCGTGTTTGGAGAAAAGGCGCCGTGGTCGAGACCCGACATGCTTGTTCTACCAGTTCTGACGCTGACGCTGATCGAACTGGGCTATGTCTTGCGAATTACGCGGGCCAGCATGGTGGAGGTGATGAAAGCGCCATACATCCGCACGGCTTTCTTGAAGGGATTGTCCTACTGGCGTGTCATTACCAGGCATGCTGTGCGCAACGCGTTGATGGCGCCTATCACCATTATCATGCTGCACGTCAACTGGCTGCTCGGCGGCATCGTGATCGTAGAAGTGATCTTCGGCTATCCTGGTCTGGGCAGCTATTTGCTGGACTCTGCGCTGTTCAAAGACTTCAACGCCATCGAAGCCGGCGCGATGATCCTGGTAACCGTCGCGGTGGGCACGCAGTTGATAGCCGACATTGTCTACACATTCCTGAACCCCAGGATACGATATGGTTGACGTAATGCTTAACGCAGCCTTTGGCCGCAACCAAACTGCGTAAAACGTGAAACGTAAAA
>JBHIAO010000363.1:0-5902 GCA_046758565.1 Anaerolineae bacterium | reverse complement strand
GGGACAGGAGGCACCATCTCCGGCGGAAGCTGATTGCAGCTCACCAACGCAATGGCGACGACCAAAACAACCAAAGGAATTGTGCGGCCTGTCATTCGCGGCACCGTAATTCCTCCTTCTCAGAACATCGTGACTGTGATGACATGATCCTGCTTATCCCCATCCCCCCCAAGAGGATATACTCAAATTATAACTATGCCGGCAATAGTTGTCAAATCGTTCTCTGTTAGGATGATCAGGGGGTGGAGCAAGTAATCGGACAAAGAGCCCTCTCCCGGAGGTATCGTGGGAGTGGCGTTATCATCATCTAGCCGGCGGCGAGGGTCTACGAAGCCGGCAAAATCTTCGAGAGGTAGTGTTGCAGCAACCTGGGGCTGAGCACGCCTCGATGAACGTCGGTTACGGTACCGTCGGGATCGACGAAAATGCTGGTGGGATAAGCCCGGGCGCGGTAGCCTTCGGTCACCTGACCCGTGGGATCAATGACAACCGGGAACGTCACCCTCTTTAGATTGACGAATTCCTGCACCAACATGGGGGACTCCTGTGTATCGAGTCCGATGATAATGAGCCCATCCGTCTGGTGATGTTCGTAGGCAGCTTGCAGCAAGGGCATTTCGATGCGACAGGGCACGCACCAGGTGGCGAAGAAGTTAATCACCACCGGCCGGCCCCGAAGCTCGCTAAGCGTGAGCGATTGTCCCTGGAGATCAGACAGGGTGACATCCGGAGCCGGCTGCCCAATCCGGGGGCCGGCTCCCGGGTTTCGGGGCAGGTTCAACAGAATCCGGGCCGTATCGAGGTCACCGCCGGCGACATCCAGAAACCACGCGACGGTGACCACCACCACAGCGGCGGCGACGATCGTAATCAGCGCCCGCAGCTTTGCAAATGCCCGACGCTCCCCAGGCCGCTCCGTGTCGAGTTCAACGGTTTCCTGGGCGAGGGCCATCTGTTGAACGGTCTCACAACCCGCGTGAGGCCACAATGAGTACGATCACCACGATGGCCGCGATGGCCACCAGCACGATCCACAGCGTCGTGCCGGAGATACCGCCTTCCTGACGTGCGGGCGCCGGTGCTGGTGCCCTGCGAGGCGCTGCACGGGCCGGCTCGGCCATGGCGGGCATGGGCATCCCCTTCATCATGGGCTCCATCGCAGCCATCATCACCTGCTTCTGTGCCTGGGGGAGCTGTCCCACGGCTTCTTGCACCATCTTCATCTCCCGCATGCGCCGGCTCTCAGGGTAGCCCTGGATGATGGACATGTGGGTCATCATCAGCGTCTTGCGCTGTCGTTCTGGCAAGTCGGCCAGGATGGCGGTGCGGGTGCGGATCAGCTTGGCCATGTCCGCATCGGACAGGCCGTACACCGCCTCGACCATCATGCCCATGGCCTTCTTGCGCTCGTCCTCGGGCATTCCGTAGAACATGTTGAGGCGCTCCGCCATCATCTTCCGCCGGCCCTCCTCCGGCTGCTTCGCCAGCGCGGTCACCATGTCTTTCATGGTCATCCCTGCCGCTGGTGCCGGGGCCGGAGCGGGTTCCGGTGCCGCCGGCATCGGCATAGCGCCCTTCATCTTCTCCATCATGGCCATGACCGTCCGCCGATCTTCGTGAGAAAGCTCGGGCGTGATGGCCTGAACCATCCCCATTTCTCGCATCATCTTCTCCTGACCCAGGCCCTGAAGCGCGCCCATGTGGGTCATCATCAGGGTCTCGCGGGTCGAGGCCGGCAGGCTGCACAGCACCTCCGTGCGAGTCTTGACCACCTTGCGCATGTCTTGGTCCGGCAGGTCGTGAAGCGCCTGCACCATCATGCCCATAGCCTTCTTGCGCTCGTCTTCGGGCATCCCGGCGAACATCTTGAGGCGCTCCTCGATCATCGTCCGCCGCGCCGCCTCCGGCTGTTTCACCAGAGCAGCCACCATGTCCTTCATGTCCATACCCATCTGATTGCCTCCTTTCTCTCTCGAGGGTTGGAAGGTTGAAGTTTCGGTAGTGCTGAACCTGCAACTTTGACTCTGAAAAACTGCAACTCACCGCAGAGCACGCCGAGAACACTGAGTTCTCCTCTGAATTCTCCCGAAATCTCTGCGTTCTTCGCGTTCTCTGCGGTAAGACGAAGTCGTCAGCCGCCTTCTTTCAGTGGAGTCACCTTTCAGCCTTCAACCTTGAACGCACTCTATTCCTGAAACTGCGCCACGGCTTTGGATACCGGGTCCGGCCGATAGAAGATCAGGTAGAGCAGAAACGCGCTCCAGGCCAGCACCACGAGGTAACCCACAGCGACCCAGAAAGGGGCGGTTAGAAAGATCGCCCCCGCGACCACGACCAGTAACACGAACAACAGTCTCATCGAGCTCCTCCGAATTCCCTAGAATCTCTTCACCTTTTTCCCTTTTTCCCTTTTCCCCTGTCACCCCCTGAGTTCCCACGAGTTCCTTCTCTAACCTCCCATCAGCGCCCTGTCCATAGCAGCCATGATGCGGCGGCGAGTCTCCGGTTCCGCTTCCGACAGCACCGTCATCTGGGTACTCATCATCAGGCTGCGTTTCTCCGACGGCAGCCGACCCAGGCCGGCTGCCATCCACGCCACATGCCGGTTCCGCTGGGCCTCGGGCATGGCGGCCAGGGCCCGCACCCGCCGCTCCAGCATCCAGCGCCGGATGGCGTCGGGCTGGTCACTGGCCACGCCCACCATGGTGATCATCGTCGCCTCCAACTCGTGGCGCAGGGCGATGGGGCGCAGGACCAAAACCAGGGCCGAGCCTGCCAGGAACAGCACCGAGCCGACGGCGAATCCGGTCGGGTTGGTGCCCGGGTAGAAGCCCATGTAGCCCTTGCCGCGAATCGGCGGCAGGTTGAGCAGGTGGATGAAACCGATGAGCAATAACAATGTGCCAAGCCACAGCAGCACCTGCTTCGTGATCATCTGCCCTGTGGTCTCGACTCCCTCCAGCAACCGCGTCTTGTACCAGCCGCGCAGGGGTACCAGCACGACGAAGGCCAGCAGCAAGGCGATCACACTGATCACCTGGCCGGCTGGGGTGCCGCTGGCAAAGGCGTTGAACTCCGACTTCACACCCAACGTCTCAAAAGGCACAGTGCCGAAAAAGGCGTTGACGAATCCGTAGAGCATGATCAACAACCCGATGAAGAGGATCAGTCCCTTGACCAACTCATGGCCAAAGCCTGTGCCCCCCAGACCCAGCAGGCGCAGCCGCCGGCTCTTAACCATCTTGTACATCCCCCGCAGGGGAATGACGCTGATGATGCCCCAGAAGGCCAGCACGAAGCCCCACCAGTTCCACTTGGGCATGCCCAGTTCGGGATGGATGGCGATCATCAGGCCGACGCCTATCATGATGGTGCCCTTGACGTAGTTGACCCCGCCGGGTAGGATGAAATCGGGGCGGAACGGCAGCAGTGGCTGGATCTCCAGCCCGGGGATGTGATCTCCCTGCGTGGCCCGCAGGGCCAGCCAGGCCGCCGATAGCCAGAAGCCCAGCATGCCAATGGGAAAGAGGTAGACCTTGTCCAGCGCCGGGGTGTGGGGAACATTGGGGAGCAGGGCGGCGAAGTAGATGAAGAGGGGCATAAAAATCACACCGCCGATGAACAGGGACGACCGATACGCTTCGTAACGCTCCAGGCCGGCCCTGGGGTACTGCATCAGGCCCATCACAGCGGCGATGAACGCCATGCCCAGGTAAGGCCCGGCATCGTCCAATGGCGGTGCTTCACCCATCAACACCAGCACGGCACCGAAGACCAGGCTCAGCACCAGGAAGGTCCCGAAGTGCAGCAGCTTGATCGCCCGCCCGGGCCGGCGCGAGGCGATGTAGGCCGCCAGGGTGTACAGGGTGGGCAGCAGATAGGCCACGATGACGCCGGCCGGGTAGACCCCCCGGCGGAAGAGGGCTGACATCAGCGTCCACCAGACGATAAACCCGGGCCAGAAGAGCAGCCACAGGACAGCCACACCGGCGGCCATCGGCAGACGCACAGCCTGTCCTACCGGCTCTGCCTCCACAGGCCGCCCGGCTACGACAGCGCGGAGTTCTCCAGAGTCAGTCTCCATCCTGTGGTCCTTTCCACTCAGCTTTCACGCGGGTACGGGCTCCTGACGGGGCACCGTCGCCGCAGCCACAGGTCCAGGCCGGCCGCCAGAAACACCAGTGCCACGCCGGAGTACATCTATAGTCAGCCACACCCAAACCTCCAGGACGTGGTTCCACACGTAGTAGAGTAGACCAGCACCGCTCAGGCTCAGCAGTACCGGGTAGGTTCGTCTATGGGTCCGGGCCGACCAGAGCAGGGTCGCCAGGTTGAAGGCCAGGAAGAAGTACAACACCGGCAGTCCCACATCGGCTCGGACCAACGCGCCCAGACCCACAGCAGAGACCAGAGTCGCCACACCGGTGAAGCCACAACAGACCAGCATCGCCAGGGCGGAGAAGGCAGTTCCTCCAGCCCCGAACAGGTTTCCCAGCAGCTCAGGTGACGACCACTTAACACGCCGCTGCATCAGTCTGGGTCAGACGCCTATGGCTCGTTCGCTCCTCTGCACCTCCACCGGCCACCTTGCCGGCACGGAGGTCAGTTCGCGGGAGCCTTCACTCATGGAACCTGGCCCCCAACGCGTGAGGCCGCGGTCGGCCGTCCGTCCTGAGCGTAGCCGGTCCTGAGCCCTGTCGAAGGGTCGAAGGGTCAGCGGCCTGCCCTGAGCGTGGTCGAAGGGTCGGCGGTCGTGGCTGGCAGGCCCGCCGGCGTCGGATGAGGAAGAAGGCGACGCTCCCCAGCAGCAGAGCGGTGCCGGCCCAGAAAGCCCCGCTGCGCACCACGCTCAACAGAAAGGCTGCGTTGCCGGCGATCAGGATCAACACAAGCGGCCCGCCACAACAGACGGCGTGAGCGATGAACATCCATTTACCGCTATCGTCGTGGGGCTCCATCCGCCATTTCCCTCCTTCCTTCACGTCCTTTTCAGTACGATGGCCAACGCCTTGGTGAATCGCTCCAGGGCCTGGGCATCATTCGTGCTCGCATACGTGGCCACGCACATGGACATGTGCTCGTCCAGGAGCTTGATGGCCACCTGATTGAGGGCTGCCTTCACTGCGGCGATCTGGACGAGCAGATGCTCGCACTCCTCCTGCTCGTCCAGCATACGCTGGATGCCCCGCACATGGCCCTCGATGCGGTTCAGCCGGTGCCGGAGATCATGCTCCACCTCTGGTGACAGGTATACCCTCTCCGACATTTCCTTCCCGGCCGAATCTGCTGATGTTTCACCCACAATCTCGTTCTCCCGCTCAGTCAACCTTCAATCACCAGCGGTACGCGGCCGGCTTGTAGCTTCTGCCTTTGAGAATAGGTTCAAGCCGACAAATTCCCCATCCCCCCCTATAGGATATATTATAACACAGCGGACTCGGGCTGTCAAGTGGCAGATCGCCCATCGCTCAGGTGCTGTTGGCTGCGAGGTAATAGAGAAATCGGCACAAGCGAACGTGCTCGCGCCGGTTCAGGGGTTTGGCTGCATCCCGGTTCTGGTCCGTAGTGGCGACTTACTTTAGTTTCCGGTAAACAAGAGGTGACAATGGCAACTAGCTGGCCCATAATTGCAGGTGATACTCACAAAACTTGCAATGGAGGGTCCTATGCTAGTTGCCATCGAACTGACTATACAAGCATTACAAGCTGTTGTACAGCACGTGCCCGTAGGCACGAACCTTGCACTTTTACATTTCCTATGGACGTTGCTGAACGGCTCATTTCTGCGGAGTCGTGGGGCCATCTTTCCGGCGTTACGCGACAGTGGGTTTTCCAAAGAAGAAACCAGGCGAAGTTGGGCCGCCATGCGGTATGGTGCCTGGAACATAGATACCCTCATCCG
>JBHIAO010000362.1:0-5928 GCA_046758565.1 Anaerolineae bacterium | reverse complement strand
GCGCAAGAAACGCTCTTCGCGGTCGATCTTGCGGCTCAGCTCACGAACACGCTTCCTGACAGTCTCCGGTGACAGATGGCCTGACGCTCCCAGAACGCTGAGGCCCGCAATTCGCCCCTGGAGCATGGCCAGATCACTCCCGCCCACTCCGGCAACATCGCCGGCTACGAACACGCGCGGGACATTGGTTCTCATTGTGTCGTCGTGCTGGGGGGTGTAGATATCCAGGCTGGCATCGTAGACGTGCTGGCAGCCCACGTGCCGGCTCAACGCGATGCTGGGCAGAAAGCCAAACCCGACGCAGATTGTATCGACATCAACTGTTCTTTGGGTGTGCCACAACGGGCGTCCCTGGGCATCCACTTTCCCGATCGCTGCCGCCTGCACTTCCCCTTCGCCGAGTGCACGAAAAATGGCGTGGCGAAACAGGATGGGCACGTTGCGGGCGCGCAATGTCCGCCAGTACTGCCATGCTTCTCGCCACCGTGCCCGCTGCCCCCACAAAGCCTGGGGCATGGCTCGCCAGCCATCCCACCAGGAGGCAATGTCCAGCACGCCCACCACATGAGCGCTCGCTTCTACCAGGCCGGCTCCCACCGCCAGAGGCAGAGGACCGCTGCCGGCGACAAGGACCCGCTGTCCGGGCAGAATCCCTTGCCCTCGTAGCAGCATCTGGGCTGCGCCGGGCGTGATCACCCCTGGCAGAGTCCACCCGGGAAAAGGCATCGGTCGATCATAGGCGCCTGTGGCTAGAATGAGGTACTTCGCCACAACGCATCGAATGGGATATGGTCCGTGGAGATAGAGAATGAACTTCTCCTCGGACTGTTGGATATCTGCCGGCTGCCCCGATCCAACATGCCCCTCATCGACTCGGTTGGCGAAGGCCTGTCCCGAGCTCCGACGAGGGGATGGTCCCTCACCCCGAAAGACACCCCAAACTGTCGTCCCGGTTAGCACCTCCACGCCCAATCTGGAGGCCGAGGCCATCAGAGAACGAAGCTCAGCTCGGCGCTCGTCTTTGTCCCCGGCCGCCGGCTGGAATGCTGTCGGGAGCGGTTTGAAGTAATGGCCTCCCGGCTGTTCGTAGGCATCGATGAGGACGACGCTTGCGCCGCCAGCGGTGGCTTCTATAGCCGCGGCCATGCCGGCCGGCCCTCCCCCGACAATCGCCAATTCCACCTGCTTCAGGCCATCTGATCCCTCCGAGGTCTGGCGCAAGGTGGCCGGTGCAACTCCTGCGTTCAACAGGCCCTCACGGGGGAGACGAGTTTCAATTTGCATCCCTGGGTGCACCTTTGTCATACAGGCGCGCAGATTCCACATCCCATCCACGGTGACGAGACACTGATGGCACAGCCCCATACCACAGAAAAGCCGGTTGGGGTGTTCGCCTTCGGCGGGTCGAGAAAAGGCGCGGGAGCCGGCGGTCAAGAGCACACTCGCAACCGTTTCACCCTCATGAGCTGGAAAAGACTCTCCGTCTATCTCTACGGTGAAGCGCTCGCCGCGTGTGAGGTTCGGAAGCCGGATGGCAGCTCTACTCATGAATTTCGGATCCTTCGGCTGGGCTCAGGACAGGTTTCGGATTTCGGATTTCGGTCGCGAAGCGGGACAACGAAAAGTGGGCCAGTTTCTCATCCGCGATTTCGCCAATGACAAGCTCAGCGATGGTCTTGCCTGTGATTGGGGAGAGGGCGATCCCGTCTCCTTCGTGGCCTGATGCGATGATAAACCCGGGAAGCTCAGGGGAGCGCCCCAGAATGGGCAGCCCGTCGGGGGTGGACGGCCGCAAGCCGGCATAGAAACGCAGCACATGGATGTTACCTATCGCGGGTATGAGGGCCGATGTCTGGCGTAACAGTTCATGGATGCCCCGGTCGGTGCTGCGCCGATCGAAGCCGGCGAATTCGCGTGTGCTTCCCAGGAGCAGGTTGCCACTGCGTGTGGGGGCGGCTATCACGCCAGCCCGCATTTCCCCCGCCCCTTTTGCCGGATCCGGCGGTGCTTTGCTCATCAGGTAGCGCGCCGAGATGATCACGCCGCGCAAGACAGGCGGCACCCGTTCTGTCACGAAAAGCTCGCCCTTGCGTGGCACGATGGGTAGGCGGAGGCCGGCCATGTCAGCCAGGGCGGGGGACCAGATGCCGGCAGCGTTCACAACCGTGGCGGTCGGAATCTTGCCACGCTGCGTGAGCACAGCCGAGATCCTATCCCCCTGGCGTTCGATCCCCGTCACCTCTGTGAACGTTCTAATGACGGCTCCAAGGCGTTTGGCCGCCCGGGCAAAACCCAGAGCCAGTTTCATGGGGTTGACCGTGGAATCTTCACAGCAAAAGGATGCGCCGCAGATGTGGCCGGCCAATGCCGGTTGCCGGGATCGAGCGGTATCCCTATCGACGAATTCCACATCGACACCCAGGCTCTGCAGCTTCTCCACCTTCGCCTGCACAAAATCCACTTCTGCTTCCGTCTCAGCGACGACCATGCCCCCTGCGTTATCAAACTCGATATCGGTTTCTAACTCATCCTGGAGGCCGTGAAACAGGGTGACACTCTCACGGGCCAGGTCTAGCTTGGAGCCGGCGGGCTTAGTCTGCAATGCAACCACATGACCGCAGGAACTGGAAGTACCAGAGGCGATGTCCCCTTTTTCAACCAGACAAACCTGCACGCCGCATTTGGCCAGGTAGTAGGTGACAGCGGTGCCCACCACACCACCGCCAACGACAACCACATCCATGGATTGAATTTCGGATTTCGGATTTCGGATTTCGGATTGCAGAGTCATGGATGGTACTTTGGGTGGAAAAGGGAGAGATACAGCCGTCGCAGCAGGCTGACCGCCCCCTCGCGGTGCAGCCGCATCATGGCGATGACCAGGAGAGCGAACACGACGACGCGCCATTCCGCATACTCTCTGAGGTACTCGAAGAGGATGACGACCAGGGGGGCTCCAATCAGTGGCCCGACGAAACTTCCCAGTCCGCCGATGATCACCATGATGATAATCTTGCCTATCTCATAGAACTGCATCATCACCGGGCTCAGCAACCCTATGTAGTGGCCGTAGAAGACGCCGGCAACGCCGGCCAGGCAACTGGTCACACTAAACACAAACAGTTTCCACCGAACCGTATCCACCCCCATTGCCGCGGCTGCCAGCTCGTCATCCTTGATGGCTCGCATGAAGGAGCCGATGGGCGAGCGCACGATGAAATACATGATGGAGATGCAGATGAAAGTCAACCCCAGGAACAGATAGTAGTAAGGTCTGGGCTCCAGAGTGCCAAACAGCGAGGGCACATGCAGACCCAGATCCCCCCGGGTGATCTGGTACCCCGCCGTGACAAGAATTCGGGTCGTCTCAGCAAAGGCCCAGGTGGCGATGGCCAGGTAGATGGCCCTCATTTTCAGCACCAGAACCCCTAGCAGGAAACCGAACACCAGACTCACGAAGACGGCCGCGATGATGCCGAGGTAGATGGGGACATCAAAGTGATGGATGAGCAAGCCCGAGGCATATCCACCGATGGCCGCAAAAGCGTGATGGGCCAGGGAAAACTGACCCGTGTAGCCGGCCAGCAGGTTCCAACTCGCCGCCAGGATGGTGTAGTACAAACTGATGATCAGCACGTGAATGGCATAGTCGCTTAGCCAGAGAGGGGCTAACACGAGGAGACCGCCGCCCGCTATCGCTGGCAGCACAACACACCCCCAGCCCTGCACTGATCTGCACCCTTCGACATGCTCAGGGCAGACTCTCTGCGCCTCCGCGCATTTGTGGAGCAAATCCGAAATCCGAAATCCGAAATCCGAAATCCGATCAATGGCCATCTGCCCCCCTAGCCTTCGAGCAGGCACTCCCGAATCACGTCCTTGATGCGCTCGCCCGCAAATTTGCTCCTGGGCCCCTCCTCCTTGATCCGGCCAAGATTCAAGATGTAAACGTAGTCGGCCATCTCGGTGGCCTTCTCCATGTTATGATCGACGAGCAAGACCGAAGCTCCAAATGCCTCTTTGGTGTTCAGCAGAAAATCGTAGGTCTGAGCTGCGATTTGAGGGGCCAGGCCGGCGGCCGGCTCATCGACCAGGATGAGCTGAGGTTCGGTGATGACCTCCTTCGCGATGGAAAGCATCTTGGATTGCCCGCCGCTCAGCTTCGTCGCCTTCGTATTCCGCAGCTCCTTGAGCACCGGAAAGAGGTCGTAGACTCGGTCCAGTTGTTCCTTGAGCCGCGCCTTATCCTTACGAAAGACCCAGCCGCCGACTTTCAAGTTCTCCTCCACCGTCAACTGGGGAAACGAATTGATCCCTTGAGGGATGTAACTCACGCCTAGCCATTTGATCTGATGGGGGAGCAAGGTTTGGAGTCTATGACCATCAAAGAGGATTTCCCCTTCCCAGGGCTTGAGGAAGCCAAAAATGGTCTTAAGCAGGGTTGACTTGCCTGCGCCATTGGGTCCGATCAGAACCGTGAGCGATCCCTTCTCAACGGTCAGCGACACGCCTTGCAGAATCTCAACCCCTTCCTGATAGCCTCCCCGGATCTCCTTGACTGTCAGAACATGCATGTCAGGCCCCCAAACCACCCAGATAGGCCCTGATCACCCGCTCGTCGGCAGCCACTTCTTCCATCGTGCCCTCGGCGATCACGGCACCCTCCGCCATCATCGAGACACGATGACAGAGCCGGCGAATCTGGGCCATCTCATGGCTGACCACCAGAAAGGTGACCCCTTCGTCCTGGTTCTTTCTCAGAATGAGATCGGTGATCGTTTCCTTGATGACCGGGTTAACGCCGGCGAAGGGCTCGTCCAGCAGGCACAGCGACAGAGAGTCGATCATGAACCCTCGAGCGATCTGAACCAGGGCTTGCTGCCCACCTGAAAGGTGCTTGGCCGGCTCATCCTTAAGGTGAAACAGGTCGGTAAGGGTGAGCAACTCTTCGGCCCGCGCCACAGCTTTCCGCCGGTCACCACCGGAGATAGGGTGGGACCGGGCAAAGTGGGGGATGAGCATGTTTTCCATCACAGTCATGTTCCCGAACAGCTTGGGTACCTGAAAGGTGCGGAGCAGCCCTTTCATGGCGATGTGGTTCGGGCGTAAGCCCACGATGTTTTCCCCGTGAAATGAGACCGCTCCCTGAGTGGGCAGGTAGACGCCGGAGACCAGATTGATCAGCGTTGTCTTCCCCGAACCGTTAGGCCCGATGAGCCCCCGAATCTCGCCGGCCGTCAGGGTGACATCCACATTGTCCACAGCCACCAGGCCACCAAACCGTTTGGTCAATCCTCGCGTCTGCAGAATGGTCGCCATCATTTGCCCTGCGTGAGGGACCACCGTTCCCGCACGTGGTCAACTTCGCCCTCGAAGACCAATTCTTCCAACTCGGCGGTCATACCGAGCTCCTTGAGGGCTGCAAACATCAGATTCGTCATAAAGTGGGAAGGCGCATAGCCTTCGTCTGTCAGTTGCATTGAGGAATCCAACACAGAGACCTGGTACATGTCCACTACCATCTCCGTGTCACTGACTCGATTGACCTCAATACGTCCCATGTATCCGCTGCTTTCGAGGAACTTGACAATTTGAATGAGCACATCCACGGGGCCCACACCTTCGGTCTTGATGAGTCCCCGCTCTTTGAGCTTCGCGTAGCCGATCTCACCCGCCCGTTCGTAGATCTTCACGGCCTGTTCCGCACCCACATGCTCTGAGACGGCACGGCAGACGTTGTAGTTGACGAAGTCAAAGAAGTCAGCCACCACACTGTCTTTCGGCTTAGCACCTGTCATGACGTTCTCCTTTCCCCCCCGGGAAACTCACGTTTAACGATGGATCCCAGCCGCTCTGGCCGGTCTCCCCACCGTGCCGCTCTGGCCGGTCTCCCCACCGCGCCGCTCTGGCCGGTCTCCCCACCGCGCC
>JBHIAO010000361.1:0-5932 GCA_046758565.1 Anaerolineae bacterium | reverse complement strand
GCCAGGGGAAGGAGGTTCGGATTGTCGGCCACCTTGAGGAGGCTGCGCGGATCCATCGCCGCGACGGCTGTGCCGCCCTCCACCTCGAAGACGATGACACGCGCCGGCATCAGCAGTCCGGCGGTGAACTCAGTCTTGAGGACCTGGCCCATCGTGCCGGAATCCCAGACAGTCAAGATCGTGTAGCGTCGAAACTGGATACCCGACGAATCGAGGGTATCGGCCACGTCGATTTCAGCCACCACACCGAAGCCTTCCTCGCGCAGCGCCTGCCTGGTCTGCGCCAGCGCCTCCTCGAAGGGTGCCGCCACTAAGGTTGACATGGCGTAGCCGATGGCCGGCGCCCGCAGCCGTTCCCCGCCTGCTACCTCCTCCTCTTCGACAATTTCCAAAGTGCGCGAGAACTGAAGGACAGCGCGAAAGAAATACAGTAGCGGTGCCATGATCAACGTGAACATGATCACCGCCAAAATGAGCGTTCGCGAATCGTCGAACACGCTGTCGCTTCACCCCCAGAATCGCTATCGGGTCTTACGTTCTGTAAGACACGTGACCCAAAGAAAAACGCGGACCAGCATGGGCCAAGACGGGAACTAGGATGGGGCGCTGTGTCCGCGTTCCAAGCTGCTGTAACGCAGCCCAAATGACAAAGTTACGGTCTATCAAGTGAAACTGAGAACGGATTACCCTCCGTGATTGACACCAACATAGGCTTCGATAAAGGCAGCGATCCGCTGACGATCGACGGAATCCAGTCTGTCGATCCGCTCCCAGGCTGTCAGAGCGATTGGGGTATCCATGTCCGCGTAGGGAGCAACGAAGACCTGATCGTGCAGCGTGACGATGTCAGCCAGCTCATCCACGAGTGCATCACAATCGCCGGCGTAGACTTCGCAATTGTAGTTAATGAAAATACCGCCATGTTCCAGCTCATGCACCTGGATCTCCGGGGCAACTGGCTCCGTCGATATCTTGCGTTCGGCGTGCAGTTCGATGTGCGGACCGGACGTGGGCGGGCTGGTATTGTAAGGTGCATGGGGCTCGTCCAGGCTCTGGAGATGTAGATTGCCCATGCCCTCAACCGCTTCGCCAGGTTGTGGGCCGCGCCGTGCGCGTGCACCCACCACGGCGCCAACCACCACGAGAATAACCAACAAACTGCCGCCGATCCACAGGTATTGGCGCCGCCGCTGAGCCGTCTGCCTTTCTACCCGACGTTCCTTGAGTCTTTGGCTTCGCGACTTTCTTCTTGCCACGGGAACTCCACTCCTTGACCGGAAAGTGGCGGATTCACGGGCTATCCTTCCCGCTCCCAACGCACCTGATGATATCAGCAATGCGTCGATCTGTCAAACACGTTACCCACCAACACAGGCACACCATATCAGTGTACCGACCTGTGGACATCTCGCCCAAAGATACGCCGGCCCCACGAACTGTAGGCTACCGCCTGCCGAGCGGGAGATAGACGCGGTGGCCGACGAAAATCGGGACAGACACGCTGGCGGTCTGGCCGTGGCTGTCGACGGCAGTGAGGATGATGTTGTGCTCGCCGCTCTGAAGCGTATTCACTGGCACTGCGGGACCGATGCCCAGGCCACCCTGACGGTCACTAGACCAGTGCAAGGCCGAGTCAGGCAGGCCACCATCCTCAAGATCAGTGGCAGTACCCTGGAGGACAACCAGTGTACCAGGCGCGAAGGTCTCACCGGCCACCGGGTTCGTGATGATCGCGAAAGGCGCCTTGTTGGGTACGCTGATGGCCTCGTCGGTCTCGTCGTAGGCTGTGTTGACGCCATCCGTGGCGACTACGCGGAACCGCACGTCACTGCCGCCGGCCAGCGCATCCACATCCACCGTGAAAGACTGTTCCGCGAGTTCACTGGCGAGCAGGTCCCAGCTCGCTCCGGCGTCGTGACTGTAGAAGACAGAGTAGGTGAGCGAATCGCCGTCTAGATCGCTCCCCTGCCAGGTGAGCTGCTGTGTGGAACCAACCGGCCAGCTCACAGCCTCGCTGGGACTCGTGATGAGAACCTGTGGCGCGTTGTCGCTGACCGGGCGCTGGTCGAGCACCTGATCGTTATGGAGCAGCACAACAGAAGTGGTGCCATTCTCCCACGGCATGACAAAAGCTACATCCATCTGTGGGGCCGGGCTGGGATCTCCAGGCGGCTCATCCCCAGTATGCGCGCTGTATTCGCTCTCAAAGCTAACCGCGAAGGTCTCGCGACGCAGAACGTTATCGCCTTCTCGCAGTTCAACCGCATAGTCGCCAGCGGGCAAGCCGAAGGGGATGCTGGAATCTACGCGATACAGGTCGCCCAGTTCACCTCCGTCCCGGCCCAGAACCTCAGGGTTGAAGATAGTGGCATTCACCACGAGCGACTCGGTGCCTTGCGTAGCACGGAATACGCTGGTGTGCGCCTCGTTCGTTGCACCGAGTGCCGTGGCAGCGAGATTGTTGAACATGCGATTCCAGGTGAAGGGCGAGATCCAGCCCTGTTTCGAACCAGGCGGACAGTAGCTCATCAGATCGTGTGTATTGGCCGGATTGTAGATCTTGCCAGTGATGGGATTGAAGCCGAACTCCTGGATACTGGAGGTACTGTAGGGGAAGTCCGAGCTTGAATCGTTAGAGCCACAATCCCCTGTCAGGCTTGCATCGTCCGGCCCGGTGTTGGTGTGGTAGATGTTGTAGTCATGGGTCAACTCGTGCCCGAAGACGACCGCGCCCCTACCCGGGTTGTCCGTGCTGGTACCGGGCGCATCGGTGCCGATGCCGACGACGCCCAGGCCGCCCGCATGCGGGTAGACCGGCATATCGGCATGACCGCCGCTCCAGCCGGCGTTTGGCACCCAGCCGTAAACGTGATCCGCGCCGGTGAAGGCGCCGGTGAAAAGCCACCCGAAAGCATTTTGCAGGATCCATTGGATGTTGAGCGTGCTGATCAGCGAATGCTGCCCGCTGCTGCTGAGGGTCGTTGTCCAGTTCAGGTACCCGCTCTTGACCGAGTAGTTAATCCCGTTAGTGCGGATGGGCAGCAACTGCTCATACCAATCGGCCGCACCACCGTTCACCGCCCAGCCGCCGGCGTACTGGGTGCCTGTGTAGCCCGACGGATGGTAGCGCAGGCGCTGGCCAACGATCTTGAGGGTGTCGCGCCGGCGGAAATTGAGCGTGATGTAGCCGCTGGCAGGATAGCGGTTGTTGGCCTCATTGGTTTCCGCAATCGTGTTGTTCGGATCGACCTGCGCGTAGAAGTCGACGACGACGTTGTTGGTGAAGTTGACGTTGAAGTAGACTCGGGCGTCATCGTTGTTCGCCTGGTTGAGGGTCGGCCGGGCATTGCCGGTGGCGTTGGCCGTATACCATACGCCGTTGGCGCGGATGCGCAAGCGCACCGGCACGTTGTTGAGACCCGAGAACAGGCCGCTATACTTGAGGTAGATGCGCGCCGTGCTGTTCTTCTTTGTCACCACCGGTAGCGAGTTGTCCGGACAGCCGGCGAGCCCCTTGGAGGTATCGAAGCACTGGATACCTTGCGTGATCTCGATGCCGTGGATCGAGAGGTCGGGAGCGGGCAAGGGAACCAGCGTCACTGCAATCGGCGGGAAATAGGGCAATGCAAGAATCGGTGGGGTCGGCGTGGCAGTCGGACCTGGGGTCGGTGTGGCCGAGGGTATAGGCGTCCAGGTCGGCCGAGGTGTCCGGGTCGGCCGGCCTGTGGGTGGCGTGTAGGGGGCGAAGTAGAGATCGTCGATGGACTCGGAGAGGGAAGTCTGCCCGTAGTCCAGCGCGACACTGGCGATGCGCCCCGCCGGATCGTGGATGCCAATGAACTCCATGTGTGGCTCCAGCACCGGGGCGTTTTGCACCCGGCAGATGACCTTTCCGGCCGCATCGTAGGCGGTCATCAGGCCGGCCGGCGCCACGGTGTCGCCATTGCCCATCCAGAAGCCCACGTGGGTCTTGGGGCTGTCGAAGAAGATGTTCATCGGGACGCCGGCGCTCGTGTTCGGGAAAACGGCGTCGTTGCTGGCGACGTTGGGGGGCGATTGCGCCTCGGCCGGCTCGTTGCCGTAGATGATGGCCCGGGTGATATCGTTGCTCTCAAAAGTAACGCCGTGGGAGGCCTGGTAACTTGCCCCAATGACGGTGGCGTTGGGCAGGTCGTCGAAGTGGATCAGGCCTGGCGATGGGATCTCCGTGGGGCTGAAGATCTCCTGACACTCCCCGGCCGGCGTCGTCGGCGTGGCGGTGCGCGTCGCCGTCGGGGTGGACGTCGTGGTTGGCGTGCTGGTCGATGTGGTTGTCGGCGTGGCGGTCGGCGTCGCCGTTGAAGTGGGCGTCGGTGTGGCGGCTCCGCAGCTTGACCAGCCGCCCACGAACTCGAGGATGTTCAGGAAGAGGTGCTGGCCGTCCAGCGTCATCGCCGAGGGGTCGCCGGCGTAGCCCCACAGCATGTAGCAGCGCTGCTCGCCGATCAGGAAGTTGAAGGCACGGTTCGCGCCCTCGACGCCAATGCGTTCGTTGGTGGCGTCGGTGTTGCTGTCGTGGATCGCCGCGATGGTCTGATCCGCCGTGTAGATGGTGGCCTTGCCCTCGGCGTCCGTCGGGATGGGGAAGGGGATGTTCCAGGCCGGGTGTGCCGGGTTCACCGGGTAGATCGTCTTCAGCGTGCCCCCGGTGGCCCCGTTGGGGTAGCCGATGTTAAGGCTCAGCCGGCCAAAGAAGCTGTAGCCCCCCTGCTCGATACCGATGACTGGCCGGCGAGCGTTGACAACCGCAGCTACGGCCTCCGGCGTGCCCCACGTCTCAAAACTGCCGGTGTCATGGCCGAGCACGATGGCGTAGAAACCGGAGAGGTCAACACCCCTCAATTGGCTGATGGGGAAGAGGGTCACGCTCCAGCCGTTGGTCTGCAGGAAGTTCTGGAAGTTGGCCGCCGCAGCGGTGTCGGTGTTGAACACGTAGGCGATGCGGCCGTGGCCGACCAGCGTCGGCGTGGGGGTGGGCGTCTCGAGGCCGGCGATGGGCACGTAGCCACTGGCAGCGCTGGCCAGCTCGGTAGTGCCGGCGAACAGGCACACCACCTCTACGGGTTCGTCTTTGGCCTGGGGGTTGAGGTAACTCTCAAAGCTGCCGTCGGACCCCACTGTCAGCACCCGCGCGGTGTCGGGCAGGAACCTGCGGCCGCCGTCCACGCCTTCGATCATCACCCGGAAGGGGTCCCTCTGGTCGTAGAACCCCTCAACGCCTTCGAGCTGGCCTTCCACGAAAATCTCCCGTGGGCCCTGGCTCTCGGCCCGGCAGGTGATGCGTGGCGGCAGGAGCACCCGCGCCTCCACACGCACGCCGCCCAGGGGCTTGAACTCCGGATGTTGGTCCTCCGGGTCGAGGTCGCTGACCAGGAGCCGCAGGCTGGAGGCCGACACATCCACCCCGAAGATGCTGCCCACCACCGCCGGCCCCACAGGCTCGATGGTGATGGGGATTTCCCGCACTTCGCCCGGGGCGAGTTCCACGCCCCGGTCGCCGCCGTTGACGTCCAGGAACCACCCATCGGGCAGGTCATCCTCGTAGCTCAGGTAGAAGAACTTGGGGTTGACCAGGTCATCGTTGCGCAGCCGGATCACCTCTGCGTAGCGGGACTCGCCGGCCTCCGGCGGGACGGCCTGGAAGTAGTCGATGTTCTCCTGCTCGCCGTCGCCATCCTGGTTGCCGAAGACGGTCTCCCCGGCCACGTGGTTCAGCTTCACCCGCACGCAGGTGTGGAAGTAGAAACGGCCGGCCGCCAGGTCCTCTTCAGAGATCTCGAAATCGGGCGTCCATTCGACGTAGACATCCACGAAAGCGCCGGGAGCGATGCTGGCCAGGCCGGGGAAGTCGTTCTTGTCCACGCTGCCGATGTTGGCCCAGCCGGCGGCCCCC
>JBHIAO010000360.1:0-5948 GCA_046758565.1 Anaerolineae bacterium | reverse complement strand
AACGAGTCTTGACGGTAAGGCGCGTTAGTGCTATGCTGTGAGGCACGTTCCGCATCTGCCGGAAGAAAGGACTCGCACAAATGTCAGGACGGACCGCTCTCATCTATCATGAACGCTACAGCGGCCGGGGCACGTCGCCAATTTCTCAGGCCTGGCTTCGCTATCAGCAAACGTGGGATCTCGTAGAGGAGCTAGGTATGTTTGACAACGGTCTGCTCCACTACCGACCAGAGCCGGCCACGGACGAAGACCTGTTGCGGGCCCACACACCGGGATATCTGCAGCAGGTGATGGAAGCTGACGTGCGGGGCTATGGCTTTCTGGACTACGGAGATACGCCGGCCTATCCCGGCGTGGATGTGCGGTCGCGGCTGGCAGTGGGCGGAACGTTGCTTGCAGCGCGGCGAATCGCTGGTGGGACCATCAGCCACGCCTTTAACCCGGCCGGGGGGTTGCATCACGCACGAAGCGACCGGGCCGGCGGTTTCTGCGTCTTCAATGACATCGTGATCGCCGCTCGTACGCTGCGAGACGAGGGCTTAGACCGGATTGCCATCGTGGACATCGATGGGCATCACGCCGATGGCACGCAGGCCCTTTTGTATGACGAACCGATCCTAAAGATTTCCGTACACATGTACGACCGCCTGTTCTATCCAGGCACTGGCGCCGTCGCCGAGGTGGGGCGCGGTCCCGGTGAGGGCTACAGCGTGAACATTCCGCTCCGGCGCCGTACTGGCAATAGTGCTTACCGGCAGGCGTTTGACGAGATCGTGGTGCCGGTGCTGCGTGACTATCAGCCGCAGTTTATTATCAACCAGTTCGGCGTCGACGCCCACTATCAAGACCCGCTGGTGGGCTTGTGGCTGACGACGGACGCCTTCCGCCAGATCGCAGAAACGTTACATAATCTGGCACACGAGTTGTGCGAGGGCCGGCTGTTGGTGTTGGGGGGTGGGGGCTACGACCCGCGCAATGTGGCCCGTTGTTGGACGATCATGTTAGGCACCATCTCCGGCGCCGTTCCCGAGGAGTCACAGGCAGATTTTGAGGCGCTCTTTGATACGGAGGGACCGCGGACGGATGATCGCGCTGAGGCGCAGGTACAGAAGGTGATTCAGGAGGTCAAGCGCCGCATCTTCCCGCTACGCGGTCTGTCTGAGCACGGGAGCAGGTGAGCAGGTATATCCTACATGAAGCCTCCCCGCTCCCGCTCGATCTCCACAGCCACTGAGCGCGCGAAGCGGAGAGCACCTGGCTTCTCCACGCTTACCCGGACTCGCTCGACGCGGAACTCGGTCAAGATGATCCGCGCGATGCTGTTGGCCAGAGCCTCAACCAGGTAATAGTCCGAGGACTCCACGTGCTGAAGGATGCGATTGGTGACGCTTTGATAATCCACGGTGTCACTGATCCTGTCGGAGTGGCCGGCTCTGTACGTGTCGAGGTACAGCGTCAGGTTGATTATGACGTCCTGACGGTTCTCCCGTTCGTCGGGTGTGACGCCAATGATGGTGCGCAACAGCAGGTCGCGCACGTGGATTCTGTCCAGGCTCTGGGTCAAGGCGGCATCCTTTCATCAGTCTAAGATCTCTCGGACGGGATTGTACATGCCGCTGTGTCGACGGTCAAATGCGGGGCGTCGTGGTTGTCAGAGCCAAAGACCTGGCCTACAATTACGCGAGGTTTGAGCGATGATTGTGGTGAAGGATGAGTGAATGAACGAGATTCTAGACAGGGAAGTTGCCGTGAATAGCCGACTGGAGGATGCCATTCGACATGTCCTGGTGGAAATCGGAGAAGATCCAGATCGGCGTGGTCTGCGAGGAACACCGCACCGCATCGCCAGGATGTACGAAGAGCTGACGGCCGGCTATCACGTCGATGTTGACCAACTGCTCAATGAGGCGGTTTTTGATATCGAGTACGACGACATGGTTGTTGTTCGTGATATCGATTTTTATACACTCTGTGAACATCATCTACTTCCTTTCTTTGGCAAGGCGCATGTTGCCTACATCCCCGACGGCAAAGTGATCGGCCTGTCAAAGATTCCGCGGGTGGTGGAAATGTTCGCTCGCCGGCTTCAGGTTCAGGAACGTATGACGCAGGAAATCGCCAGATTCCTGCGCGATTTGCTCGAACCACAAGGCGTCGCCGTCGTCGTGGAGGGCGCACACATGTGCACGATGATGCGCGGTGTGAAGAAAGATAACGCCCGGATGGTGACTAGCTCGATGCTTGGCATCTTCCGCCGCGATCCGCGAACCCGGGCTGAGTTCTTAGACCACATCGAACGGAAACGTCTGGATCAGTATTGAACGCCTGATTGCCTGTCGGAGGGCAAATGTCGAAGGGGGCAGATGCCAATCGCTTCATCTGCCCCCCTTTGATGTTTGCTACCGCTCGATGGGGAGCTCCGCTATGTTACCCCATTCCTCCCAGGACCCGTCGTAGTTCCGGACTGTTGGGTATCCAAGGAGTTCCCGTAGCACAAACCAGGTGTGAGCACCGCGGACACCCGTCTGGCAGTAAGTGATGATCTCCTTGTCAGGGTCGAAGCCAGCTCCCTCATAGAGCGTTCTGAGCGTCTGGGCGTCCTTAAAAGTGCCATCCTGATTGACGCTGTTCACCCAGTCCACGTTGATGGCTCCGGGGATGTGTCCACCCCGCGCTGAGCGGGCATCGACGCCGGCGTACTCCTTGGCACTACGCGTGTCACAGAGGACGCTGTTCTGGTCGTCTAGATGTGCCAACACATACTCTCCCGTTGTGCGTATCTCGGGGTCGGGTTCGCCGGCCACGTACTTGCTCTGGCTGAATGTCGAGTTGCTCGTCGTGAGCTCCTGGTCGTCGGCAATCCACTTCTTCGTGCCACCGTTGTAGACCCGCACGTTGGGGTGTTGATAGTACTTGAGCACCCAGTAGGCTCGGGCCGCGAATAGATTGCTGGTGCCATCGTAAAAGACAACCGTATCATCCTTCTCAACGCCGAGCCGGCTGAGCAGCGCCGACAGATCATCCGCGCTCAGGATTTGCCCTTTCACCGGGTCGTTCGGATTGGTGAGGTCGCGGTTCCAACCCACGAAGACGGCGCCGGGTAGATGGCCTTCGTTGTAGACTTCCTCCCTGGCACTCACATCTATAAGCCGTACGTCGGGGTCGTCCAGGTGGTCAACTACCCAGGTGGTGTCAACCAGCGCTGCCGGGTTGGCATAGCCGGATTCTGTCTTTGCAGGCGCTTGGACCGCCGGCGCGCTGCTGCAGCCCAGCGCAAGCAGGGCCACAGCCAGCAGAATCGTCACAATGACTATCTTGCGTTGCATTTGTTAATACCTCCGTTTCTGAAGATCAGTAACCAGTGATCAGTATTCAGTAATCAGTGTTCAGAGTGTGATCCTTGTGACTGCTTACTGATCACTGGTCACTGGCCTTTCGGTCGCAGCGTGATGCGCCACTCAGGTGAGCCTGTCTCTTCGATGGTGGCGTCGTACCCGAGGCGGACGGCCTGGGTCGGGATTGTCTCCAGGGCCGGCGCATGATCGGTGATCACTTCCAGGATTTCACCGTCGGGCAACTTCTTTAAGGCTTCGACTGCCTTCATCATCGGATAGGGGCAGATTTCCCCTCGTACGTCCAGTTCCATTTTGATCCCCTCGGTTTCTTGCTGTTACCTCACATTCGACAACCAACGATTAGTGCAGACAACGGGTAAACCGCTGACCGCCGACGTCCGACGGATGGTCTTTGGCACGTGCAAGCTTTCGACAGCGGCCGACGGTCGTGGTCCAGGCGGCGCATCACGGTAGTCGTTGGATGGTCAACGTCCCCAGGAAGGCGCCAACCGCCAAAGCGAGACCGAACACCCAGCCATTCACCGCCAGCGACGGGATGGCTGAGAAGAACCCACCGATCGTGCAGCCCATGGCGATGCCGGCACCGTAGCCCATCACCAGTCCACCGCCGGATGCCTGCACGTACCGGGTCCGGCTGCGCGGAATCCGAATTTTGAATTCGTGCGCCAGAAGGGCAGCGATGAGCGAACCCACCACCATCCCGACCACAAGGAAAAGCATGTGATTCAGCAGGCTGCCGTCGGGGGAGACGATGGCGCAGCCGGCCAGCGTGTCCGTGCCTTCGAGCTTGCCGGCGCCGATCCCCAGCCAGTTGGCGAATCCATTGGACCAGCGACCGATTTCTCCAGTGATCCCCCAGGGATGATGCGAGATGTACAGGAACACGTTCAGTGCGCCAAGTGCCAACCCACCGCGTGTAGCTGTCCAACTGTCGACGAAGAGCGAGCGGAGCGAGGCGTTGAGCTTCTCGGCGAACGTTTCACCTTCCTCGCGCTCGGGGTGGAATTCAGGGATCACCAATCCGCCGCGTGACTCCCACCACAGCACCAGCAGGTAGACCAAGCCCAGGCCGATCAGCGTCACGACAACAGCGCCGCCGTGCCCGAACCAGGCCGGCAGCCACAGGCGCGGCGCGCGGCTGATCTGGAAGCGCCACCACCAGTTCCACGTGTAGCTGGCTGTCAGCAGGCCGGCCATGATGCCCAGAAAGGCGACCCACGAGGCCACGTAGCCTTCGCCCATGCGGTAGATGGAGCCCGAGACGCAGCCGCCGGCCACCACCATCCCCAATCCGAAAAGCAGCCCACCCACGACGATGCTCAGTCCTAAAGGCATGATATGAGCTTCGGGGGGCAGGAAGCCAAGTCGAGGATTCGGTACGAAGTTGCTCATGATCAGTGCAAATCCGACGGTGGCGACGGCCAGGCCGGCCAGGAGTCCTTTCATGACGCGACCGTGCCGCAGTAGAAAGATATCGCGAAACGCGGAAGCGAAGCAGAAGCGACTCTTCTGGAGCACGAATCCGAACGCCAGGCCAAATAGCCAGAAAATGGCCATCTCTTTCTCAATCCGGACGGCGGCCAGCAAGATGACACCGGCGGCAGCGATCACAGCCAGCCCGATCTGAGTTTGCCGGCCAACTTCGATGCGCTCCGTGTAGCCCAGCGAGCAGGCGAAGTTGTATAGCACGCCGCCTGGCTGTTCTTTGATGGCTGGTCGGTTACTCACGCTATGTCTCCTTGGCAGACCACGCCAACCAAGAGCCGTCGTAGTTGCGCACTCGAGGATACCCCAGGTGGCGCAATGCGAAGTAAAGGTGGGCCGATCGGGCCCCCGATCGACAGTAAGCGACGATTTCTTTGTCCGGCGTCACGCCGAGAGCCTCCAACTCGGCTCGCAGTTCGCCGTCTGGGCGCAGTGCGGAGGGGCTGTTGAAGGGCACGGCGTTCATCCAGTCCCAGTTGATGGCACCAGGTATGTGGCCCTGCTGATACTCGTTGGGCGTTCGCGTGTCGACCACCAGGATGTCCGGATCGTTCAGGTGGGCTCGCAGCCAGTCGTGAGATGCCTCGCCCACGTCAACCGGCCTCGCGTGGTAGGTGGTTGGCGATAGCGCCGGCGTGTTGCGGGTTAGGGGCCGGCCATCTGCTTCCCACTGGTCAATGCCGCCATCCAGGATGCGCGCATCTTCGTGACCGTAGCGCTCAAGAGCCCACAGCACGCGGGCGGCCGGCATGCCCCACATGTGATCGTACAGGATCACGGTGTCGGTCTCGCGGATGCCCACCTGTCCCAGGCGAGCTTCGAATTCCGGCAGTTCGACTAGCATCTCTGGTGTGCCATCACGAAACGTTTGCAGGCCAGGGAGCGGTAGGTTCACTGCCCCTGGAATGTGGCCATCGGCGTAGGCCTCGGGCGAGCGAACATCGACTACCTTAATTGCCGGCTGACCGATGTGGTCGGCCAGCCATTCTGGTGAAACGAGAAGCTTGGATTGGGTGCTCCTGTGAGTTGTCGGTGCCATTGAATGATGATCTCCTGGTGCGTATTGAGCGATTGAAATCGCGGCTACCGCTGCGAAGCCGGCCTGCG
>JBHIAO010000359.1:0-6004 GCA_046758565.1 Anaerolineae bacterium | reverse complement strand
AGGGAAGAGCTACCGCTTCTCCCCTTTGGATACCCCATCGGTTATGTGCCCGCGGCAAGCCGCGGAGTTACCCAATGATCTATCTGGGGGTGGATACAGGGGGGACTTTTACAGACCTCGCCGAGATAGATCGCCATGGCCATTTGCGTACTGAAAAATCCTTTTCCATTCCGACCCGGCTGGAACAGGGCGTTATTGATGTCCTCTCTCAGATGGCGGAAAATCAGAGGCTTTCCCTCTCCGATATGCTGGCTGAGACCATCCGCTTCGCCCACGGTACGACCGTTTGCACTAATGCCTTGATCCAGCGAAAAGGGTCGAGGGTCGGCTTGCTGACGACACGGGGGTTCGAAGATACCTTGCAGATCGCCCGTGGTCCCATTGGCCGCGCCGGCGGAATTTCCCATTTGCAGGCGATGGATTTCATCCACACCAACCCGGCGGAGCCTCTGGTGCCAAAAAGCCGTATTCGCGGTCTGGGCGAAAGGGTTACGGTCACCGGAGAAGTGCTGGCGGCTCTCGATCCCAATGAAGTGCGACATGCACTCAGGGAGTTGCTTGTTGAGGGGATCGAGAGCCTTGCCGTCTGCCTGCTATGGTCGTTCCGCAACCCCGTCCACGAGTGGAAGGTGCGCGAGATTGCCTCCGAGGAGGCGCCCGATCTGCCTGTTAGCCTCTCTTGTGAAATCGCACCGCGCATGGGGGAGTTCGAACGGACCGTTACCACTGTTATAAACGCCTATATCGGTCCCATTACACAGATTTATATCGGCTCGCTGCAAGAGCGCCTCGAGAAAAATGGGCTCAAGCATCCGGTTCAGGTCATGAAGTCATCCGGTGGTGTCATGCTCCCCGACGGTATTGGACACCAGGCAGTGTCGGTGGTCAATTCAGGTCCTATCGGGGGACTGGTCGCGGCGCGGCACGTGGGGCAACTGCTCGGCTATGACAACGTGATCACCGCAGACATGGGTGGAACCAGTTTCGATGTCGGGCTTATCTCCCGCGGCCGCTATGAGGAGCAGAGCACCCCGTTTCTGGGGCAGGGCCTGCCGGTACAATTACCGGCCATTAAGGTGGTCGCCATCGGTGCAGGGGGCGGCAGTATCGCCTGGACAGATGGCTATCGCCTCCAGGTCGGCCCGCAGAGCGCCGGAGCTGATCCCGGGCCGGCGTGCTACGGGAGAGGCGGGGATCGGCCGACGGTCACCGATGCCCTCGTGGTGTTGGGGATCATCAATCCGTCGAACTTTTTCGGCGGCCGTTATGTGCTGGATGAGGATCTGGCGCGCAGCGCAATTGCAAACCATCTTGTCAAACCTCTCGGCCTCGATGTGATGGAGGCGGCGGCTGGTATCTATGAGGTCGTGACTGCCAAGATGGGTGACTTGATCCGTAAAGTCACCATCGAGAGCGGCAACGATCCTCGCCAGTTCTGTCTGCTTGCGTACGGCGGCACCAGCGGCGCCCACTGCAGTGCCTTGGCCGCTCAGCTCGATATTGGCAAGGTAATCATCCCCTATGCAGCACCGGTCTTCTCGGCATTTGGCATGGTCCTTTCCGACATCTTTTACAGTCATACCAAGTCAGAACCCGTGCGGCTCAGCGGCGACGCCACGACAATCGAGGTCGTTAATCGAGCTTTCGCCGACCTCGAATCGCGCGCCCTTGCGGATATGACCGCCAGCGGGATTGACCGAAGCCAGGTGACCTTCCGATACAGGATCGACATGCGCTATCAGGGCCAGATGAACGAGGTTTCGCTGCCGTGGGACAAGGACTGCATCCAAGCGTCCGAAATTTCTGAACTCCAGAAGGCCTTTGAGGCCCATTACCAGCAGAGGTTTGGCGCCGGGACCATTCGCCCCGAGACCCCTCTAGAGTTGATTAGCTTCCGGGTGGATGCGATCAAATTTACGGAGAAGCCGCCGCTTGCGCATCTCTACTCGAAAGATGCCGGGGTGGGAGGGGATGTCGCCCCTTATGCCCGGCGCCCGGTGTACCAGCACGGAAGGGGGTGGCTGGAAGCAGACATTTACGACTTCGAAGATCTGAGTGCCGGTTTCAGATGCAGTGGGCCGGCGGTTATCGAACGGCGGCACACGACCATCTGGCTGCCGCCTGGAAGCCTTGCAGAACTCGATCGTTACGGCAATCTCATGATCGATCCGAAAAGCTGACCCATGAAGAGATCAAAGACTACGGTTCGACTGGGAGGTGCTATTGACCCGATCACTTTTGAGGTGATCCGCCACCGTCTGTGGCAGATCAACGACGAGCAGGGTATCGCGATCAAGACCATCTCCGCCTCGCCGATCGTCGTCGAAGGGAACGATTTCAATGTAGGCCTGTTCACCGAAGACGGTCAGATCGCTACCAATGGCATTGGATCGCTGGTCCATGTGGCTACCATGGGCAGTGCGCTGAAAAGCATAATGAATCTGGCGAGCCATATCCGTGACGGTGATGCCTATCTCACTAACGATCCATTCCTGGGCGCCCTGCACCAGAGTGACGTGATTGTGATGGCACCGCTTTTTTGGGAAGGCGAGGTCGTCATGTGGGTCGGCAATGTCCTCCACCATCCCGATGTCGGGGGTATCGACGAGGGCAGCTTCTGTATCAACGCCAGAAATCTGTTTCAGGATCCACCGCGCTATTTTCTCAAGATCGTCGATCAGGGCGAGCTGGTCGCCGAGGTTGAGCGCACCATTGTCACTAACTCCCGGTTGCCGGACATGGTTGCCCTCGATCTCCGTGCCCAGATCGGCGCCATTCATGCGGCCAAGGCCCGGCTTTATGAACTCCTTGAAGATTACGGGGGCGAAACGGTCCAGACGGTTATGCGCCGGTCGATCGACTTGGCCGAGCGGCAGATCCGCGACTGCATCGCCTCTCTTCCCGAGGGCCGTTGGATCGGCGAGGCCTATATGGATGGCGACCGGGTAGGCTCTGAAAAAATCCACAAGGTTCAGTTAGCCCTGTCGCGGGAAGGGGAGACCCTGCATTTTGACTACACCGGCTCTTCGCCTCAGGTCGATGCTGCCGTCAACTGCACTTATCACGCCTGTCTGGCCGGCACCACAGTGCCCCTTTATACGTTCCTGTGCCAGGGGGAGATCGACTGGAACGAGGGGCTGAAGCGCTGCATCAGGCTCACCGCCCCTGAGGGCACGGTGGTGAACGCCAGGTTTCCGGCGCCGGTTAGCATTTGCACTGTGGGCTTTCGCTGGCTCGTTACCGTTGCGGCAGCTCAGGCGGTGGCGAAGATGCTGGGGGCGTCAACCACTTACCGCGACAGGGTTTGCGCCTCGTGGAATGTTTCCAGCAATTGCAACAATGTGTTCGGTACAACTCCTGACGGTAAGCGGGTTGGGGCGCTTCTGTCCGACCACCGGGGCGGGGGCGCAGCGGCGCGCTCGTTCGATGACGGGTTTAGCCATGCCGGCCAGGTCACCTCGTATTCCAGCAACCTCGGCAACGTGGAGGCGGCGGAGTGGAAGCTGCCGCTCCTCTATCTGTTCCGCCGGCAACTTGTTGATTCCGGTGGGCCGGGGATGTATCGCGGAGGCCTGACGGCCTCTGCCGCCGTCGTTCCCTACGGCGTCGAAGAACTGCTGTACAAGTCAACAAACACCGCCGGCACCGATGAGTCCAACGCCCATGGTCTTTTCGGTGGTTACCCCGGTGCCGGTTCCCAGGCGACAGTGATCAATGACAGCCAGGTTTGGGAAAAGATGCGCGCCGGGCGCTCACCCCTGACCTATGAGGAGTTCGGCGGGGCGCTCGAACATCTGCCCTCCAAGTCCAATGGGGTATTGCGGTCCGACGACGTCCTGATTTTTTTCTCGCCAGGCGGGGGAGGCTATGGCGACCCGTTGGACCGGGCCCCCGAGCGGGTACGGCGCGACGTTGTGAACGGTTGGGTCTCGGTTGAGCGTGCGCGTGAGAGTTACGGTGTTGTGTTTTCTGAAGACGGGGCGGTCGATCAAAAGGGGACAGCGGCGCTTCGGGAAGCGGTTCGCCAGGCCAGGCGGCAAGGAGAGACGACGACCTGGCGCCCTATCGACCATTGCACCAGCCCGCACGGTGTCATTGGGGAGAACCTCGAGCTCGTAGCGGAAGGTGAAATTCGGATTCTTCGCTGCCGCCGTTGCCGTTATCTGTTGAGCGGAGAGCGTGGTCGGGTCGTCACTAAACGTTCACCGCTTGTTAAGGCCGGGCCGTGGCTTGCCTTGCGCTGGCACGGAGACAGTGTCCACTTTGCACTGGAGGAAATTTTCTGTCCGTCCTGCGCGGTCTTGCTGTCAGTGCGGGAGGTTCGTATCGACCAGTGAGATCACGGCCGGCTTGCCCTGTCCAAAAGTGTGGTGAAAAGTGGGCAGGAAGCGCACGCGCTGATTGCAGCCGAGGGCGGCCTGCCCCTCAGCGGGAGCCAATGGGCCGCTGCTTGTCTGCTTCCGAGTACTTAACCTAACCTGCTTGATCTCTCTGAGAACGTTGGTGTCGGATGTCTCCCTCTCTTCGGCTCAGGTCCCCCCTCGGCTTCCTCTGATCCTACAGTTTTGGTAATAGAGCCTAGTTGGTGTTGTAATTACTAACCAAACATAATTAACACAGAGTCAAGGCGACCCATGTCTTCAGATTCCTTGCGCGCAGAGCTGGCCTGCACATTGAGAGTGGCTCACCTTACGGGTCTGGTTGGCCTGCTCGGGTATGCGAGTGTGCGGGATGGCGACAGCAAAAGGGTTCTCGTCACTCCCGGTCGGGCGCTGGGAAGTCCTCCGCCCAATCGGATCACGGACGCCGATGTGCTTACCGTTGGTGTGGACGGCAGAGTGCTGGAGGGAAGATTTCCACCCCCGCGAGACCTCGCGGTGCATCTAGCCATCTACCGTTCTCGGCCGGATGTCGGGGCGGTGCTGCACACTCACCAGCCTGAGATGTTGGCCTTCGGGCTGGTTGATCGAAGGATGCTCCCTTTGGCTCACCAGAGCGCCGACCTGATACAGTCGCCACTTCCACGCTTCGGCCACGGGGAGCTGCTGACTACACCGGCTCAGGGAGATGCACTGACTCGCACCCTTGGTGAGGCGCCGGCGTGCCAACTTCCGGGTCATGGACTGGTGGTTGTCGGCTCCGAGTTGGCAGGGGCGCTCAACCGCGCCCATCTGTTGGAGGAGCTCGCAAGGATGAACCGTCTTGCTGCTTCCATGGGAGATTTCAAGACGGTAAGCGCGGACCAGGCGAAACAGATCGCCGCTCAACGGGCCGGCATGGAGGATGTCCGTGACTATTACGCCTCCCTCGACCCGGGGCCCGGGACACCGCCGCCCCCAAAGCCATCCTCAAACTCGGAAGAGGGAGTCAAGAAGCTGGTTGCCATGGCCTGCCACATCCTGAGGCGTTTCGGCGTCGTCAAACACCTAGAGCATGTAAGTCACCGCTTGCCGGGTCAGGATCGATTCGTCATCAGCCCTCGAGGCGACCTGGGACGGGTGCGACCTGATGAGATGGCGACCGTTGATATGTCGGGCAACTGGGTCGACGGTCCCCTGGCACCTCCACCCTTTCTTTTTCTGCACCGCGACATCTTCGCTGCCAGGCCCGATGTCGAGGCGATCGTTCACACTCACGAGGTCTACGGGCGTCTCTATCCTGCCGCGGGGGTTCCTATTCCGCCGGTTCATCGCACCGGGGCCCGGGTTGTGTGCCACCCGTTGCCTGTCTACGATGTGCCCGACCTCATCTTCAACGCGGAGCCCCGCCATGCGGTGCTGGAATTGCTGGGACGCGGGGCTATTGTCCACGAGCGGGCTCACGGCACCGACTACGTGGCTGCGGGCATCGAAGAGGCCACCGCCGCGGCGATCCAACGGGAGTGGCTTGCGGAGCTGCATCATCGTGCTGCCCAGCTTGGCAGCCCGCAGGTGCTGCCCGACTCTGTGCTGGTCAAGCTGCCTGAAGAGGAGCCCTCTCCTGCCGAGTGGTGGGACTACTGGAC
>JBHIAO010000358.1:0-6008 GCA_046758565.1 Anaerolineae bacterium | reverse complement strand
CATCGTCGCCATCGTCGTCATCATCGTCGCCATCGTCATCGTCGTCGCCATCGTCGTCGTCGCCATCGTCATCGTCGTCTCCACAGATGCAGTCGTCAGGATCGTAGACGATGATTGTTACATGGCTATCTGTCTCATTTTTCACAAGCCACTCGTCAAGTGCCTGACGAACTAATGCGTTATGGCCCTTTTTTCCTGGATTGGTTGGTAGGGGGTCTCCGACCTCCCACTCACCGCTATTGATGGGGTAGCGAATGTTGTCGGCCAACTCTGGCACACCATACGGTGAGCCATTCCAGTCAAGCCAGCCGAATCCCCCGGGCCACTCCTTTTTGTCCTCAAGCAGCTCGTAGGGGGTACCGAACTGGTACTCATCCGACCGCACAGTTATCGGCCATAGGTCGCCAAGGCTCTCGGGTGAGACGCAGTGTACCCCAGATCGTGCTGTTACCTCGAATGTCGACATCCCAATAATGCCAGCGAGAAAAGCCGGGAACTCAATCTCTGCTACAACGATAACTCCTATTGCGTCTTCTGGAACGCTCCCCTGTCCGACGTCCTCACCACCTGGGGAATACCATGCGTCGACACTGTCAGCCCCATTTCGGCTAACTGCGTACTCCTGAATACGTCCGAGGATAGCAGCATCGTCGTTGCCCAAAGTCAGTTCTCGGGAACCGGCCAGTGCGGCAGCATCGGCGGCGTTCTGCATGCGTCGGTGCTGAACGAAGACCACGCCGCCATCCAGAAGCAGCGCTGCCATAATAAGCATTGCCAACATACTTAGGGCGACGAGGACTAGATTCTGGCCGCTTTCGTCGCACTGTAGCCATCTGCGCTTCATTGTGAATCCTCGATCCTCATACTCGAGACCGCCTGAAGGGTAATCGTGCCGTTCTGTCCCAGAAACTGGCCAATGACAGGTGTCACTGCGGTAAACTCATAAGTTACCGTCACACGAATTATGTCTGAAGTTGGTTGTTCAGATAGGACTGTCACGGAATCCACATCCAGACCAATGATCAAACCCTTGGCCTGATCCTCGATGCCCTGACTGTCGTCCGGGGCAACAGTCCCGTAGCGTGCGCCCTCGCGCGCAGCATGTGTGAGGACGTTTTGAGCGTACACAGCCCGGCCCATGTCGAAGATGGCCAAGAGTATCAAGAGCAGAACCGGCACCGTCAGCCCGAACTCGACCAGGTTGCTTCCCCGCTGTCCATGGAGGAGGGAGAATGGAAAAGGGAGAATGGAAAAGGGAGAATGGAGAATGAAATCCATTTTCCCCTTTCCCCTTTCCCCTTTCCACTTTCCCCTTTCCACTTTCTATTTTCCCCTTTCCCCTTTCCCCTTTCCTCCTTCCATCTTCCTAATTCAGAACTGAATCATGGAAACTGATCCGCGAATCGGGATACTTTGACCACCGAAGATGAGCCCCGTGATAGGTTGGAACTGATAGATCACCGTGACCTTTATGGGACTACCGGGCGAGATTTCGTCCATCTCGATGACGACAGTGCTTTGCGATAAATCAATGCTTGAACCTTCGGCTTCTTGCTCAACCTGATCACGAATTCCAGAACTATCCGCCGGCTGGAATATCCCATAGCGCGCACCCTCGCGGGCAGCGTTGACCACGGTTGTATGGGCATGAAACGCGCGACCCAGGTCGAGAGCGCCGGCCATGACTAGCAGCAGAAGAGGTAACAACAGAGCCAGCTCAGCCAAACTCTGGCCCTCTTGCTGGCTGACTTTATCCAGTTGCCGGCGCGCTGGAGCAAACCGCAAGCCACTCATTCATTCAACTACTTCTCATCAGTACAGGATTCAGAGGTGGTCGTGGTACAGACTTGAGGGGGTGCCTGTTCAAGCACCCCCTCAAGCACCGACGTTCTTTACAACTGGGCACTCAGAGCCGAGCCAAGCTCGCTCAATATTGTGCTGATCTGGGTGCCCAGGAAGGCTACGCCGGCGATGCAGATGACGGCGATCAAGGCCAGCAAGAGAGCATACTCTGTTAGGTCCTGACCTTCCTCACGGCGGAGGAGTCTCGCCTGAGTCTGGATCCAACTCATCAGATGGAACAGCGTCACGTCAACACCTCCTGTAGGGTATTATCAGGGGCGTACCGACGGGCTCCGCCATTGCTGTCTGGTCGGGCATCGCGATACGACGCTTTGACCTGAGCATTTGACCAGGTATGACCCATGTTCCATAAATAATAGCGCACTGGGTGTCCCGCGTACCTGGTGTTTCCGGCCCCGGTGGTGGCAGCCATCTGGGGCCTTCTCTCTTGCCGGCTCACCGTCGGTTTCCGCCTCCCGAGTTCGACTGATCGATGGGGGCGGGACGTTGTTGTAATATCCGATTCTTAAACCCGGGGGCATCCAACCCAGGGCTGGTGCCCGTAATTCTTCAACTCATTATATCACCCTGAGCCGCTTGCCATACGGCCCCATTGTAAACATTGCGTAAATGGCCCCTGAAAGATCCCGAAACCTGCTCAGGACACTGCTAGCACACTGGCACTCCCCCCACCAGCCCCTGGGTTTTCCTCTTCGTCCATTCCCGCGTCGTCAGATGGGTGGCTATATGGAATCATATATCCGTGCCGGGGTACAGTTTTGATGTGCACCGGATTGGACGGTTCAGGCTCGATCTTAAGGCGCAGGTTTCGGATATGGGCCCGCACCAGGTCTGGATCGCCGGCGTATGGCTCGTATCCCCAGACGTCCTGGAGTGCTCGCTGGACAGGCACGATGGTGCCGGCTCGCCGCATCATGTAATAAAGGAGATCATACTCGCGCGGTGTTAGTTGCGCTGTTCGATCGCCGACGTGAACCTGGAACGTAGCCATGTCCAGGGTGAGCGGGCCGACCTTCAGTTCGCGCATGGACGGCTTACTCCCGTTCATGCGCCGCAGCAAGGCATAGATTCGTGCCGTAAGCTCACGTAAATCGAACGGCTTGGTCAGATAGTCGTCGCCGCCGGCATCGAACCCTCTCAGTACATCGTCGATGTGCTGCTTCACGGTCAAGAAAAGAATGGGGATCTTGGCCAGCTCGGGGAGGGTTCGGGCCTGGCGACATACCTCGAAGCCGTCCATATCGGGCAGGAGGACGTCCAGCACGACAACGTGGGGCTGATAGCGCTGCATCATTGAAAGACCAGCCGGCCCGCTATGAGCGGTGAGCACTTCGTGGCCCTCTTGCGCCAGCGCCCGCTCGAGCGTCTTGGTCAAGTCTCGATTGTCGTCAACAACCAGAATCAACGCCATTCTTCTAACCTCCCTGCTCCCTCAATTGAGTTCCGCGTGCCCTGGTATCGACCAGTCTCCGGCTCTCGTACGTCGCTTTCCCGTAAGGCCTCATCCCAGGCCGCTGTTAGCCAGTTAACCAGCACCTCCATTCGGCGGCCGGCACGTTCAATCGCCACGGCAGATGAATAGTTCGCGTTGTCTTCCGGAGAATCCATCTGCAGCAACTGAGCCTCAGCAATGACAACTGAGATGAGATTACGGAGCTCGTGCACAGAGACGCGAGTCAGGCCACTTTGTGACTCATTTGTCGCTTGTTGTTCAATCATTATCGGCCTCATCCTTTTTGTCGGCATATTCGGCCCAGACTTTAGGTTGCGAACGTGGGTCATCGCCGCGATTCAGCACTAATTCGTGAAATCTTCATGCTATTGGCGATTGGATTGCAGCCGGCTGAGCTATCATTAACATGTGACCGAAACTGGCAGTGGTCGTAGGGCGAGGCAGGTCGGGAGGCAGGTTTGGTTGCTGATGGACCGTCAATCCGACCTGCCTCGCTGGTGGGATAGGTAGGCCGGAGATAGGACCGCGTGTGAGATGAGCCATAGTACCAGCCAACAGACCATGGTAGGCGCGAGACCGGTTTCCTTCAGTATACCGGGACTTCGTTTAGAGCATCTGTGGATGTCAGTGCCGGTCCTCTTGGTGACCTGGATGGGCTTCATGCACCCGCTGCGGAAGTTGGACTTCTGGTGGCACCTCAAGGTCGGGGAGATCATTCTCACCTCCAGGGCAATCCCTCAAGTGGACCTTTTCTCCTTTACCCGAGCCGGCCAACCCTTCATCCACCAGAGTTGGCTAGGTGAGCTGTTGTACTACCTCGCGTACCAGGCCGGCGGTTTTCCTCTCCTCATCGCCTTTAGCACAGGGCTGCTCTTGCTGGCGTTCACGCCCATTTATCATCTGTGTCTTGAGACGGACAGCCCGCTGCGCGCGGCGATTCTGTGCAGCCTGGTCGCGGCTTTTATGCTGGGGTTGTACGGCAGTACGCGACCGCAAACGTATTCTTTTATCTTCTTTGCGGCATTTTATTGGATCCTGTGGCAATATCGCGAGGGGCAACACGATTACCTGTGGGTCTTGCCACTTCTGATGCTCCTGTGGGTGAATCTGCACGGCGCCTTCGTCCTGGGAATAGGCATGATAGGGATTGTGTTGGGGGCGGAAACGGCTCGCCGGCTGGTGCGGGGGCCACGCGCTGATACTCTAACACCGCGTGCGTTGGCGAAGCTGACCCTGGTTCTTGGCCTCACGGTCCTTGCCACTATGGCCAATCCGCAGACCTACCGGGTGTTTGCCTACGTCCGCCAGTTGCAGGTTGATGCTGCATCCCAGACCTTCGTGAAGGAGTGGCAGGTGCCTGACATCACGACATTTAGCGGCGTGCTACTCTTCTACGGCCCCTTCTTTCTTTTAGTATTAACCTCCATCTACACCCGCCGGCGGCTCAATCTGACGGAGCTTGGCCTGTTTCTCACGTTTGCTGTCCTGGCTCTGGCGGCGATCCGCAGCGGAATCTGGTTCGCGCTCATTGTTACTCCAATTCTGGCGCGACACGTGACCGAGTTAACGATTCCGAACCTGCTCAACGACAGAGTGCGCGGCCAGCCGCGCCTGGATCCACAACCGCACCCGGTAGAACGCCAGACAGAGTCCAAGCACTCGACACATAACCGTCTCAACTGGACAATTCTAGTCTGTCTGGTGCTGTTCACAGTCATGTTGTCACCCTGGGTCCGGCCTCATCTCGAAGTCGGTCCATGGAATCGTCAATTGGTCGAGCAGGGCACCCCCGTTGGGGTTATGGACTATATCGCGGATTACAAGCTTGAGGGGAATGTCTTCCACACCCAGGACTATGGTGATTACTTGATCTGGCGACTGTGGCCACAGCAGCGGTCGTTCATTGATGGTCGCGTCCACCTCTACGATGAGGCAACGGTACGGGACTACATTTCGGTTTTCCACGACGATAACTGGGAGTCGCGCATCGCCAAATACGACATCGAATATCTGCTGTTACCTAAGGACGATCAGAAGACCGAATCCATGATCAAGCGTGCGCGTGGATCCACGAATTGGACGTTGCGTTACGAGGATGAGATTTCGATCTTGTTTGAGAAGCAGCCATAGGAATTGGAGATCCATATGGAACGCAGTGCCAGCCAACAAATCACTAGAGGAGCAAGCCCGGTCTCCTTGGATCTACCGCGGCTACGCATAGAGCATCTATGGATGTTAGTGCCGGCGAGTGTAGTGATCTGGATGGGTTTCATGCATCCTCTGCGAAAGTTAGACTTCTGGTGGCACCTCAAGATGGGAGAGGTCATTTTCACCTCGGGGGAAATACCGCGGGTTGACCTGTTTTCATCGATCCAGGCTGGCCAACCTTTTGTGCACCAGATGTGGTTGGGCGAAGTGGTGTACTACCTCACGTACCGGGCCGGTGGTTTTCCTCTCCTGATCGTCTTTAGCACGGTGCTGCTCTTGCTGGCCTTCATTCCCATCTATCACCTGTGTCTTGAGGCCAGCGACCGACTGCGTGCGCCAATTCTGTGCAGCCTGGTCGCGGCGTTTGTGCTTGGGTTGTACAGTAATCTGCGGCCACAGTCATATTCCTTTGTCTTCTTCGCCGCGTTCTACTGGATCCTGTGGGGGTATCGCGAGGGTCGCCGCGATTTCCGGTGGGCGCTGC
>JBHIAO010000357.1:0-6015 GCA_046758565.1 Anaerolineae bacterium | reverse complement strand
TTTCCCAAACGGAATACCTGGAATTACGATTTCGGATTTCGGATTTCGGATTTCGAATTTGGCTTTTCGCCGGCTTTTGTATCCCAATTGGGATGTAACGGCGGCGTGAGACAAATTCGAAATCGCGCAATTCGAAATTCGAAATGGAAATGCCAGCGCATCCCGTACCAATAAGACAAACCCCTATAAAGTCTACTGAAGCACAACGTATGAGCCAATCCGAACTAAGCCCTGAGGTGCTTGGTGTCTCCAAGGCGCGCGCAGAATGGCGTGCGCGCCTGCGCAGCCTCCGGCTTCCCGCGCTGCGTATGGGCTGGGCCTTATTGCCGGCGAGCGTATTCTTCTTAATCTTTCTGATCGCCCCGCTGGGTGTGGTGGTCTATTACAGCCTCCAGCCAAACCCGCTTGTCGGCGACGCGGAAGACGGATTATCGCTAGTAAACTACGCCTACTTCCTGGCACGTTCTCACTACGTCAGAGTTATCGCTCGCACGTTACGCTTCGCGCTGCTCACGACGATTGGCAGCGTCATCATCGGTTACGGAGCAGCGCTGGTTCTGCGCCGGGTGTCGGAGCGGATCGGTAGCACGGCCGTTCTTGTGTTGGCTTTCCCCATCTTGTCGGGTCCTATTGTGACCGTAATGGGCTGGATGATCATGTTCACCAGCGGCGGCGTGGTGGGGCGTAGCCTGGCACTGGCGCGGGGAATTATAGGCCTGCCAGAGGCATCAACTCGACTGCTTGGCACGGACACCGCCGTAATCATCGGTATGATTCACTTTAACCTGGCATTCGTCATCCTCAATCTGCTTAACGTGATGCTCAAGATCGAGCCGACATTGGAGGAAGCGGCGATGAACCTGGGGGCCAATCGCTGGCAGACCTTCCGCCATGTGATCTGGCCCCTCAGCTTGCCAGGGGTGTTTTCGGCTTCACTGATTTCCTTTGCCCTCGCCATGAATGCTTTTGTCAACCCCACCTATCTTGGCAACGCGTCGCGTCTGGTGATGACAACTCTAATTTCACAATTCATGCTGACTGCCTACAACTGGCAGATGGCCTCAGCCACGTCAGTTATCCTGCTCTGGCTCTCGCTGGTCATCATCATCGTGTACAACAGGGTGTTCAGTCGTGCGATTAAGATCTGAGCAAGGATTGGTTACGTTATGCAAAGGGCTCGTATAGGACATACACTCGGTCAGATTGTGTCGCTGGGCTATCTGGCATTGGTGTATCTCTTCATCCTGGGGCCTATGATGGTGGTCGTCATCGGCTCTTTTAACTCAGCCGTTGCTTTCCCTAGCCCATTGGAATCGTTCACGCTGCGCTGGTATGAGGCGCTGCTCAGACACAACGAGTTCGTCAAGTCTATGTGGGTTAGCACCCGTGTAGGCATCACAGCAGCGGGGCTTGCTACCCTGCTTGGGATTCCACTGTCACTCTTGTTGGTACGCAAGGAATTCCGGGGCAAGGACTCCATCAACGCGTTCTTCATGACGCCCTTAATTATCCCGCAGGTCGCAGCCAGCATCGCGTTGCTGCAGATGTTCTCACTACTAAAATTCCGGCTCAACGAGCTGACCCTCATCCTGGCCCACACAGTGTTTGTGATGCCTTTCGTCATCCGGGCAGCAGTTGCCAGCCTGCACTTCGTGGAGCCGGCATTGGAAGAATCGGCGATGAATCTTGGTGCCAATCGACTGCAAACCTTTTTCTACATTACGTTGCCACTCATTCGCGCCGGGATTACAGCCGGTTTCGTATTGGCCTTCGTCATCTCGTTCATCAACGTACCGCTCTCACTCTTCCTCTCCACGCCTGGCAATACGACACTTCCCATTCGGGTGTTCGCACATATGGAGTCACGACTTGACCCATTGATAGCGGCGGTTGGAGCTCTGACCATCTTTGGGGTTTCAGCCATTGTCCTCTTTTTGGAGCGGGTGTTGAAGGTACGTTTGATCCTGTAGCCTGGCAGTATCCTCAGTCTTCAGAGGACACCACCCGTCCGCAGCCGACGCTGGCTGCTGGTAGGGGTATCCTGGTGTCATGTCCACCTCGAGTAAGGGCCATGTCAATGCTTTCATTGATAAACGTCAACAAGTACTTCAAGAACGTGCATGCGGTTAAGGATGTTTCGTTTGAAGTCGACGAGGGTGAGTTTGTCTCTCTGCTGGGACCTAGTGGATGCGGCAAGACAACCACCTTACGCATGGTCGCCGGCTTCGAGGAGGTGTCCAGCGGAACTGTGCGTCTGGCCGGCCGAGACGTCACTCTCGACCCTCCTTTCCGTCGCAACACGGGCATGGTCTTCCAGAACTACGCTCTTTTCCCCCACATGACCGTTGAACAGAATATCGCGTTTGGGCTCCGGATGCGGAAGGTGGACAAAGCTCAGATCCCGGATCGAGTAACGCGTGCGCTCAGTCTGATTCAACTGGAAGGGTTCGAAAAACGTATGCCCCGAGAGCTAAGTGGGGGACAGCAGCAGCGGGTAGCCCTGGCTCGCGCACTGGCAATAGAGCCGGCCGTGCTCTTGCTGGATGAACCCCTGAGCAACCTCGACGCCAAATTGCGCGAAGAAATGCGGATCGAAATCAAGCAGATTCAGAGAAAAGTAGGCATAACATCTATATTCGTCACGCATGATCAGGAAGAAGCGCTTACGCTTTCCGACCGGGTTTTAGTAATGAATGAAGGGCGGATCGTTGAGGCTGGTACACCCTTGGATATTTACTCCCGACCGAGCAGTGCCTTTGCCGGGACCTTTATCGGTCACTCCAATGTTTTGGAAGGCAGGGTAGCGGGGGTTGAGGGCCAGAACCTGGTCATCAAGACAGGCGAGGGTCTGGTCTTTCGCGGTACCAATACAGCAGAGCTCAACCAGGGCGACGCCGTGCTGGTACTCATACGGCAAGAGCGCATACGATTGTATGATAATGCGGACGAACATGCTTCAAACGTCAACCGGATCCCGGCGGAAGTCTTGATGGTGACATTTCTGGGTCCCACGATTGAGTACATTTGCATGGCCGGCGGTCACGAAGTGCGGGTGCGGCGGCCCAATGAGGGCAGCCTGCCTCAGGTGTCAGCCGGCCACACTGTCCAGATTGAATGGGATCCCGCAGACTGTATCGTGATCAAGCGCTAATAGCGATGTCCCAGTCCTCCAACGCTGTGCCTCAGCCAACCGACCTTCTCATAACCGGCGGGTGTGTTGTAACGCTAGACGCTAATAGCACCATCCACTATCCCGGATCAGTAGCCATCTCAAACGGCAGCATCCTGGCCATAGGTCCCAGCTCTGAGATAGACAGTGCCTACATGCCTCAAGAGCGACTCCAGGCACGTGACCACGTGGTCATGCCAGGTTTAATCAACATCCATGGTCATGCCTCCAATAGTCTGATCCGTGGCCTTGGCAGCGACTTGCCACTTCACGAGTGGCTGCAGAAGGTATGCTGGCCTTGCATGAGCCATGCCGACGACGAGGACATTTACAATGGGGTCTTATTGAGTTGTCTGGAGATGCTGCTCAACGGCGTGACCACCTTCGCGGACATGTGGGCCGGTGTGGGCCTGGCTGCTGAAGCAGTCGCGGTCAGTGGTGGGCGCGCGCTTCTGGCGCACAATATCAAGGATTTCGACGATCCCGCCCGCGGCGAGCGGGAATTGGCCATCGCCATAGAAGCCTGGGAGCGATGGAACGGCTATGCCGGGGGCCGCGTAATGGTCGGATTGGGGCCGCACTCAGTGTACGCCTGCCGGCGCGAATTGTTGGCTGCCTGTGCCGATGTCGCACGTAGCCACGAAATCCATCTACAAGTACATGGCAGTGAAACAGCCCGCGAAGTTGAAGAATGCCGGGCTCAATACGGTTGCAGCCCCATCGAGTTGATGGCCGAGGTGGGCTTGCTTGGCCAGCAGACAATTGTCGCGCACGCTGTCCACTTGGACGATTCAGATATCCAACTATTGCAATCCACAGCCTCCTCGGTGGCATATAACATCGTCAGCAACCTGAAACTAGCTTCGGGGATTGCGCCAGTCCATCGTTATTTAGCAGCGGGCATTTGTGTTGGGATAGGAACCGATGGCCCAGGGAGTAACGACGGTTTAGATTTACTAGGCGACCTCAAATATGCAACCCTTGTTCAGAAGGTAATCACCGGTGATGCGACGTGCTTGCCAGCGGAAACGGCGCTGGCCATGGCAACCCACTACGGTGCTCAGGCCCTTGGCATCGGAGACCGACTGGGGACGTTAGAGGTCGGTAAGCAAGCTGACATTATCCTGGTTAATCTCGACCAACCACGATTCACTCCCCGACATTTCAGCTACGCTCCGAATATTCTGTCACTCCTGGTTGCCTGCGCAACGGGCGCGGACGTCGATACTGTCATTGTAGGCGGACAAATACTGGTCAGGGACAGCCAACCCGTGTCTCTTGATCCGGCCGCAATTCAAGAGAATGCTCAACAGAGCAGTGTCAAAATCCTTCGTGCCTCTGGTATTCTCTAGCAGTTTGTCGGAGAAAGCACTATCAATGGTCTAGGATGCCACATATCGGGTCAGGGGACCCGAGCTCACCACAATATATGGACAGCCTGGGTCCCCTGACCCGGTTCTCCGACAAACTGCTAGCCGGGTTTTTATGGCATTCCGAACACTGATCACTCAATCCATGGACCAGAGCAACTCTCCTCACAGCGACCTGCGTCAGCGCCTGGAACGGTTGGGCGTCACTCGCGGCATGCCCGGCAAGCCCAAGCCGCCGCCGAAGCCGGAAACGCGCGATCAGGCGACGGGCATCGAAGCCGTGATCGACGGCGAACTGGTCAACACGCCGCTGGGCGGCTGCTTCGTCACCGAAGAGGCGCGGCCGGCCGATGATACCCACGGTAATATCACCCTGTCCGCCATTCACACTCACGGTGATGGCACGCTGGCCGCCATCGCTCAGGACGATCAGTTGCACCAGTTCGACCCAGAGGCAGCAGCTTTCATCGACATCGAGACCTCGGGACTGGCCGGCGGCACTGGGACTTTCGCGTTTCTGGTTGGTGTGGGCTTTTTCGATGGTCCGACGTTCCGCGTGCGCCAGTTCTTCATGCGTGATCCGAGTGAGGAGCCGGCCGTCATCCATCTACTTGACGACCTGCTCCAGAATTTCGAGGCCGTCGTCTCCTTCAACGGCAAGGCTTTCGATGTCCCGCTACTGGACACGCGCTTCATCCTCTGGCGCCGGCGGTTCCCGTTGAAGAACGCACCCCATCTTGACCTGCTGGCGCCGGCTCGACGCCTGTGGAAAGAGCGCCTGTCGAGCTGCAGCCTGACTAGCCTTGAGGAACACATTCTCGGTATCTTCCGTGAGGGTGACGTGCCGGGGTGGCTGATTCCAGCTTTGTACTTCGAGTACGAGAAAACCGGCAATGCCAGGCCGCTGAAGCCTGTCTTCACACACAATGCGCTCGACATCCTGTCGATGGTCAGCTTGACTGCCCACATGGCACGGCGGTTTGTCGAGCCGGAAACAGCCGGCGTCAAACATGGCGCCGACTGGTACAGTTTGGGGCGTTGCTACGAGACGCTGGGCTGGGCCGATCAAGCCGAGGGAGCGTATCGGCAGGCGCTGAGTGCTCCCTGTGCTCTAACCATCCGTCAGCGCGCTCTTGAGAATTTGTCGTTCCTGTACAAGCGCCGGTCGATGTGGGATCGCGCCACCGAGATTTGGCAGGATCTGATCAATGCCGGCCTCACCGATCGGTTGTACCCGTACGAGGAGCTTGCCAAGTACTACGAGCATCAACAGCGGGAGCACGCACCGGCCATCCAACTGGTACGTGAGGCCGTCCGCCGCATCCAGGAGCGGGATCTGTGGCCTCGCCGGCCTCGCCACCGAGCACTTTCCGAACTTCGACATAGGCTGGCACGACTGGAGCGGAAGGCCGGCCGAGTTGGCCAATAACAAAACCCCCTTCTCTGGAGGGGGTTCAGGCAGGTTCAGTAAACAGT
>JBHIAO010000356.1:0-6054 GCA_046758565.1 Anaerolineae bacterium | reverse complement strand
CACCTCCGTCGCGTAGGCCCAGGCCACTGTGCAGGGCTCGACCATCAGCCGGCCGCCGGTGGTGAGGTAGCCCCCGGTGTAGCGATTCAACTGGCCACCCCGGAAGGCCTGGGAAAGCTCCCGCAGGGCCTGCTCCTCGGCTGCGGCGATGGCGTGAGCCGGGAGTGGCCGGCCATCCTGCCGGCAATGGCCGAAGGTCATCTCCACGCGGTACATCTGTTTCCTCCTGCACACAACCGTTCATCTTCCACATCTCAGCACTTGCTTGGGCCGGAGATTGCTTACCCTCAGGGTCATGTGGTATACTTTGAGCGGCGAGGCTATCGCCGCACTTAGAAGGCAATTCAACCTCGCGTTCCATTGCTTCCATTGTATCAGGTTGTTGTTGCGTTGTCGTCAACCCAGGTGATGCATTAGACGTAGCATTTCCGTTGCATTGGGGGATCAGATGCGACACTCAGAGGATTTTGCTGATCTGATACGTGAGTTCCTGGAAGGCCGTGTTGATAAGCAGGTCGCCGATTGCATGGCCGAGCTACTCGGCGGCTTCCACCGATCAACGCTTGCCAGGTGGAAAGCCGGGACGACTGAACGCCCGCGACTAGAGGCCGTCCATGCCTTTGCCACCTGCCGCGGCCTGACTCCCGACGATCGGAACAGGCTGCTGCGGGCGGCGGGTTACCCCGTCGAGGGGGAAGCCGGCCCTGATCCAGTTTCCCGTCCGAGGTTAGACGACTACCACCGCCGGGTGCGCCAGGACCACGCCAACATCGAGCTTATCGGCTTCTACGAGGAACATCGCCGGCCGGTGATCTTGCCACTAGACCGGGTCTTCGTCTCTCTGAAGCTGACCGGTGGAGAGCGGGAAAAGGAGCGACACGGCGGGCCTGGCCTTGGACAACCCGAACCCGAACCCAAACCCTTTGAGCGGGCGCTGGTAGAAACGATGCAGGCCGGCAAGCACCTGGTCATCGTCGGCGGGGCCGGCTCTGGGAAGACCACTTTCTTGCGCTACGCCGCCTGCGCTCTGGCCCAAGCTCATCTCAAGCACAATCCCCACTTAGCCGAGGCGCGCATTGGTCTGTCAGGGTACATCCCGATCTTTCTGCGTCTGCGGGACGTCTTCCCCACCCTGACCGCCTCAGGCTGCGATGATCAGCCAGACGTGAACTGGGATGACCTGATCAAGGCCATGGCCAAATCCTTTCACTCGAAGCCCGCCGACAGCCGGCTGGACGTCGACTTCTTCGAAACATTGGTCACACGCCGGCGCCACCCCTGCCTCATCCTGCTGGATGGCCTGGATGAGGTGGTCACACCACCCGAAGTGGGTTCAGGGCCTGCTGCGCGCCGCGAGGCAGTGGCTGAGGCCATCCGGGCACTGGTTGAGCCAGACTGGAACAACGTGCTGATCGTCACCTCGCGGACCGATTCCTATCGCGGTCAGGCTGTTCTGGGAGAGCCCTTCCTGCGCTGGGATGTGGAACCCGTCACGGAGGAACAGCGGCAGGAGTTGGCGAAGAAATGGTGTGAGGAAGTCTACGGCGATGCGGCGGAGGACGTTCTGGGCAGTCTACTGGATGGGCTGGACACCATGGAGCAGCGCGATCCTCGGCTGGTGGAGACGCCACTCCTGATTACCCTGGTGGCCCTGGTGTGGCGTGAACACCAAGAGCGGCTGCCAGAGCGACGCTGGAAGATCTTCCACGCGGGGCTGGATGCATTGTTGGACCTGCGCAAGCGAGACGCGAGCGGCCGGGTGCTGCGACGTGCCCAGCAGCGGATGAAGAGCCACCTGCCGGCGATTGCCTTTCGCATGCTGCGGCTGGGCAACCCGCCCGTGGCTAAGGAGCAGATTCTGGACTGGTTGATGGAGGGCGGGGCGACGACGCCGGCCCTGCAGGATGAGCTAGAGGAGGGACTTGAGATACTGGGGGATCGTGGCGGGCTATTGGTCCAGTCGTGGGATCACTACGAGTTCGGCATCCGCTCGTTCCAGGAATACCTGGCGGCGTGGGAGCTTCAGCAGCGATGGAGCAGGGCCGTTGCGGATCAGGAACAGCGCATGGATCTGCTGGAGCCGCTCTACCGGGATCCTGACTGGTTCGAGGTTCTGCAATTATGCGCGGAGCGCCTGGGTCCCACCTCCAATGCCGTCCAGTTCGCCAATGATCTGCGCCGGCTGGCCGAGCCACGGGAGCGCCGCATGGGCTTTCAGCCGCCTGCGCCACCTGGCCCGGAGGACGTTGAAGCCGAAGCACGCGCACTGTACCTGGCCGGCCTGGCCCTGTGGGAGGTGCGGCGCCGAAGCGATGAGGAGATGAGCGAGCGGACGTGGAAGGAGTTCGCCAGCGCATGGGATGAGCTAATCAAACAGACCTGGCCGGCGGTGCGGCGCGATCATCCGCGGGCTTCCGCCTCCGCCCGAGTCGACGCCGCCGGTGTGCTCGGCCGGGTAGGGTGGTCCCCGGATATGGAATTCGAGCTCGTCCCCGCCGGCCCCTTCCCTATGGGCACATCCGAGAAGGAAGTTGAATGGCTGCTGGAGCACGAGTCGGACTGGGCCGAACGTTGGAAAGAAGAGGGCTGGTTCGATTGGGAGCAGCCGCAGCACGAGGTGGACGTGCCCGAATTCCTCATCGCTCGCTTCCCGGTCACGTTCCGACAGTTCCGGAACTTTGTTGATAGCAACGGCTACGAGAAGCCGGACTACTGGACCGACGCCGGCTGGGAGTGGGTGCAGCATCCTGAGGAGGTACTCGGTTGGTCCAAGGAGGAGGGCTACGACATCCGGCCCGGGGATGGCCCGATTCGACGTCCGCGCTGGTGGCCATCAGGCTGGGATAACCGGCCGGTGGTGGGGGTGAGCTGGTATGAGGCATCCGCTTTCTGCAACTGGCTCGATCAGGCGTTGCGGAAAGCGAAGGCAGAGGATCTGTCGGAAGAGCTACAGCGGGTGCGCCGGCAACTGGACCAGGGCTGGGTGATCCGGCTGCCCACTGAGGTGGAGTGGGAGAAGGCAGCCAGTTGGGATTGGGAGGCTCAGTACAAACGGCGCTACCCCTGGGGGGATGAGTGGGACCCTGACCGCTGTAACTCCGAGGAGTCACAACTGGGCGCGCCGACACCGGTGGGCATCTACCCTCACGGGGTGGCCGCCTGCGGTGCCGAGGAGATGGCCGGCAACGTGTGGGAGTGGTGCCACACCCAGTGGGGTGAGGACGAGTGGACGCCGCAGTTCGGGTATCCTTATCAGCAAGATGAGCGGGAAGACCCGAAGGGGACGGCGCTGCGGGTGTTGCGTGGCGGCTCGTGGTCCCCCCATCTTAGGCCCCTCCGCTGCGCCGACCGTAACAGGCTTATCCCGTTCATCCGTCACTACGTCGTGGGGGTGCGGGTAGTGTGCGCCCCCATCTGTTCTGAATTCTGAAGTGCTGATTTCTGATTTCTGTAACGGGGGAGGGTCTGGGAGGGGGAGTCCCCCTCCCAGACTTTTCGACGCAAATTTCGATTGCGGACCGCTGGTAACTGGGGGAGCTTTACAACGAATTGGAGGATTTATCGAATTCTTTTCATGGGATGGTCTGCTGCGTATGAAACTTCGTTCAATCCTCCAATTCGTTGTAAAGGACAGTATGGAGCGATGAGACGATGGCCAAAGTCTTTGCCAACCTCTATCCGCAAGTGTGTGAGTTCGAGAATATCTATCTGGCCTACCGCAAGGCGCGGAAAGGGAAGCGCGGGCGCCCGCCGGCAGCCACTTTCGAGTTCAACCTGGAAGAGAATCTGGTCCGGCTCCGGGATGAGCTGGCCAGCAAGACCTACATGCCCGGCCCATACGTGAGCTTTTACATCCACGAACCCAAGCGGCGCTTGATCAGCGCGGCCCCCTTCCGGGACCGGGTAGTTCATCACGCCCTCTGCAACATTATGGAACCTATCTTCGAGCGCCGCTTCATCCATGACAGCTATGCCAACCGGGTCGGCAAGGGAACGCACCACGCTCTGGATCGCTGCACGCAGTTCGCCCGGAAGTTGCCCTACGTGCTCCAATGCGACGTGAAACAGTTCTTTCCCAGTGTGGATCACGCCATCCTGCGCGGTATCATCGCCCGGGTTATCGTAGATGAGGACGTGCTTTGGCTGGTGGATCAGATTCTGGAGAGCGGCCGGTGAGATCGATCTGGAGACCCTCACCGCCAGTGTGCAGGGCTGGGTGGCCCACGCCAGCCACGGGAATACGTATGGCCTGCGGAAGGCCATCCTGTCCCGTCCCATCTTAGAGATTCCTCACTCCGCTGCGCTCCGTTCGGAATGACATGGAATGGAAATGAAAGAATCGCCCTTCTTCACACCCAGCATGGCTTGCTGCGGCTGCCCCCCCAGACCTTGAAATTCTCTTGGGAGCAACGCTTCGCGATGGCCAGGCGGGTGCAGGACACTGCTCTTGACCTGCAGGAGCTGTTTCTGGAAGCCGCGTTAACCAAGGGCCGGCGGCAGCCTCAACTGCTGGCCCAGGCGGACATCACTCTGGCCAAACTGCGCTTTCACTTGCGACTGTGCCACGAGCTGGAGTTGCTGGGGCCGGGTCAATACCGCCACGTGGCAGAAATGGTGACGGAGATCGGCCGGTTGCTGGGCGACTGGCGTAAGTCAGCCAGCCGGTCATGAGCCGGCCGCCGTGGGGACAGGCTGAATGCGCTGCGGGTGGTGCGTGGCGGCTCGTGGATCAATCATCATAGAAACGTCCGCTGCGCCAACCGAAACAGGAATATCCCGTACCCTTCGACAAGCTCAGGGCAAGCAACCGTAACAACAACGTGGGGGTGCGGGTAGTGTGCGCCCACAACTCTCCGCGCCCGGCCGGAAATGCTGTCCGCTGGTGGTTCGCCATTGTCGGCAGCCGAGGCCTCAAAGAGAAATGGTCCAGCCTGTTCCTGGCTCGGGCGTCTGGGGCGGGACAACCACGGATCAGCAGAAAACCGCGGATTGGCCGGCCTACATCCGTGGCTTTCTGCTGATCCGCGGCTATCCAGACGTCTGAGGCAAATACAAACCTGGCCCGCTCCCTGTGCCTGTGAGATGGTACCTGGAGCGGGCCAACTACTGCGCAGTTGAAATGCCATAGTGTTCTCGCCAGTTGTCGTAGATGGCATCTTCCAGATTGTCCCAATCCCTCTGGAATGCCTCCAGACTCATCGCTGACCAGTTAGCTTCGTCACCCACTTCGTCGCTCAGGACGGTATCCAGCACCAGCCTGGCCAGCATCAGCCGCTCCGTCCTTGTGAGACGCCTGATCTCAGCGAGTATCTGGTTCACTCGTGATAGTGTATTCATCATCTCATCTGCTCACAAAGCGACCATCTCCCCCATCAGCCGGCCGGCCTCCCCCTCCAACTCCGCAATCTGAGCCCGATAGCCATCGGCTTCGTCTTCATCCTGCAGCCCATCAGCGTTGATGAGGACGTTCTGGGCAGCGCCATGCACCGCCGCGTGGGCCAGGTAGCCGGCGGTTACGGCGTCACTGCGCGCATTCACGTTCCCGTGTTCCGCCACCCGGCGAGCCAGGTGCAACACTTCTATGCCGGCCTGGGCCGTCTCCAGAGGCACGCGTATGGCCTCCCGCAGAGCTTCCTGGATGGCCGATCGTCGCGTCCTCTGTTTCTCCTCTGTCTCCTTGGACAACCGGTAGGCGCCCATCACCTGGTCGAAGGCCGCCGTGTCCTCCTCGGCCAGGCTTGACAGGCGCGCCTGTAAGCTGGTGGCCTGATCGCGGATTTCCATCATTTTGGCCTCCACCTCGGCGTAGCGTTGGCGGCCAATGGTCAGTTCAGCGACCATGTGGACCAGAGCTGCCCCCATGGCGCCGGCCACGGCCGCCGCGCTGCCACCGCCGGGCGTCGCTGAGCCGCCCGCCAGGGCTTTCAGGAAGGTGTGGGGCATGATAGACTGCTCTTCAGCCAGCCGATTTTCCAGAACCTGACGCGTCGGGTCAAAATCCTCGAGCTGCAGGTAGAAGTCGGCGGTGTCAATGAGAGCGGCGGCCGGCGTGAG
>JBHIAO010000355.1:0-6073 GCA_046758565.1 Anaerolineae bacterium | reverse complement strand
CCGTAGCTGTGGGACTTCCGGTCGCCGTGGCCGTAGGGCTGGACGTCGAGGTGGGGGTGGGACTCCCGGTCGCCGTGGCCGTGGGGCTGGACGTCGCCGTAGCGGTGGGGCTGGGCGTCACCGTGGGACTGGGCGTCGGTGAGGCCACTACTTGCAGGTCAACCTCCCACAAATCGCCGAACTGCGTCCAGGTGACATTCGTGGAGGGCGGTACCGGGTTGGCGTTCAGGCTGACAGGTATCGGCGTGGCCGGCAGCCCATCGATGGTAAAGCTGATCACGTCGCCCGGCTCGGCCCCCTCATCGCCAGGTGTGTTCGCATCGTCGCGGTAACACGGCATGACGCCGTAGGCACCTGCAACGAGGACGGTGAACTCAGCGCATTGTGTGTTACTCGGATCGAAGGCGGCGATCCTGGCACCTGCCGGGACGGGCTGGCCGAGCACGGTGCTGTTGGCGCTGAAGAAGTTCACCCACTCGTTAGTAGGGATGACTTGAGCCCGGGCCAAAGTGACTGCCATCGCCAGGGTCAGCACGAGCAGGCCGGTGAGCCGAGTCAGCCAGGTGATGACACGGGTGGGACGCGCGTTCATGTTGGGTTCTCCTCCTGCAGGCTATCGCGATGTCTGGCTGCGGCGACCTGATGGGATAAACGCAGCGGGTGCCGAAAAGATTCGGTGAGTTGCCGAATGGAAAACGTGAAACGTGAAACGTGAAACGTGAGCGTGATGCGTGAACCGTGCCGGCCATCTATCCCTGGCAACCCGTGTGCCACCTGCCGGCCGTCTCCTGAAGATCGCCGATATCGATGTCCTCGTCCTCATCGTGGTCGTAGGGTGGGTAGTAGCCGGCCTGGCCTCGGGAGGCGCCGAAGCTGCGCGCCTGGCGCATCAGGTCCGCCACCGTCACCCGGCAGTCGCAGTCGAAGTCGCCGGCCAGCGTGCAGGCCCGCAGCTCGACGTGGGCCAGAGTACCTGTCTGGCTCCACACGGGCAGGTCTGGCCCCAGGGGCACGGCCGGGTTGTCGTCCACCGTGAAGGCGATCGGGTCCCCGGACACGGCGCCCTCGTCGAGCTCAGTCGTCATGGGATCGTCGGCATAGACCGAGACCAGGTACCAGCCGGCCAGGCTCACCTCGGCGCGGCCGGCCAGCACCCCGGTGGGGTCATAGGCGCGGATCACGGCCCCCACGGGCAGCAGTTCGCTGTCCAAGGTGGATTCTTCCTCGCCCAGGAAGTCCACCCACCAGGGCGTGGGGTGCAGTTCATCAGACGACGCCACCGCGAGGAGCGAGGCGAGACACAGCAGCAAGATCCAAAGGCGATGCATACGTTTCAAGTTGCGTACAAAGCAGATACGCCGGCCTCTCATCCGCTTATCCGCTATTCATCTGCCCTGCGGATACAGGTAGACTGAATTGACTTAGCGTCTGAGCCAATGTATACTAGTATCCGGTACGTCACGAACACCCGATGGACTTCGAAAGGCAAGAAAATGAGTCACCCGGTTCCCAAGATATCCGTTTTCAAGAGATGTGACCGATGACCGTTCCACAAATCAGTCTATGAGTTAAAGGATCGCTAGCGATGACAAGTGAAATTCGAGAGGCACGCGTCGCCTATCCATTTTCCATTGACGAAACGGAGTTGACCGAACACCCCCTGATCTTGGAACGTGCGGGCAGGCCGGTCGCCGCCGTCATTCCGATTGATGACTATGAACAGTTCGTCGCCTGGCGGGAACGTGAACAGACCGAAGCGTGGCAGGCGGAACAACAGCGCATTTTGGAACGCGAGCACGCTGTTTTCGAACGGCTGAAGCCCGAGTTGCTGAAAACGCACGCCGGCCAATGGGTCGCCATCGTTGACGGTGAACTCGTGGATTCCGATGCCGATGAAGATGCCCTCGTTCAACGCGTTTATGTCGAATATGGCTACCGAACGATTTTCGTCGAAGAAGTTCGCGAGACACCCCATGTTTACGAGTTCTCCTCGCCCGAGGCGGTGGGCTGATGCCACGCTACGACGACAGCCTGACTCCTCCGGCGCCCTTTGTGGATGTGGTCGTCATTCATCCGTCTGATGCTGGCAAAGCAGCGCGCCGGCGTGGCAAACTGGACACCGGGGCAGATTTGTCCGCGATTCCCGAGGCAGTGGCGCTTCAGTTGCAACTCCCCGCGCGCGGCACTGTCACGGGACGGGATTACAAGGGCGAGGTCACAACCCACGTGGCCTATACCGTTGCGCTGGAAATCGATGGCCAGCGCCTGGACAACGTGAAAGTGATCGCCACCGCTCGTAACGACGTCTTGCTGGGTCGCAATGTGTTGAATCAATTCATCATCACCCTCAATGGCAAGACATTGACATTCGACATAGAAGACCCGTAGCGTGGCATACTTGCCGCCGGCCCCGACGAGGGCAGCACGAGAAGACCATGGCCGAGGAAAGAGCCTTCGAGGAGACCCCCCTTCCCCCATACTTCCGACCGCTTCATCACCCAATACCCAACACCCAGCTACCTCCGCACCAACGGCAACCGCACCTCCCACAGCGGCGCCGGCCCCAATGGCACCCACTGCAAATCGCCGTGGGCTGTCCACACGGCCTCCCCATTCACAGGCGCCGGCTGCCCATCAATGGCGAAGCTCAGGACATCCCCAGGCGATGCCCCCTCATCCGCCGGCGTCGTCGGGTCGTCGCCGTAGCAGGCCAGCAGGCCATACAGGCCCGGCTCGGTTACGATGCCGGCCCCACAGACCACGCCGTCGGCGTCGAACACCTGCACCAGGGCACCCTCCGGCGCCGGCTGTCCATTAACCAGGCGGGCCGGCCCGTAGTAGTTGACCCAGGTGTTCGTGGGCTGCACGCCGGTCGCCTGTTCTGCCTGGCGCGCCAGTTGGGCACGGCGTCTGGCATCGGGGTCCCCGCCAGCCAGGGCCGCTCCCAGGTTGCCGGGCTGCGTTCGCGGATAGCGCAACGTGCCGGCCTGGGACATGCGGATCCAGTAGCCGTACAGCGGCTCCAGAGCCCAAAGCGTGTTGAACTGTGGCTCCAGGTGGGGGTAATACGACAGCGCCCCTTCCTTGAAGCCCAGCACGGTGAAGTACTCCCCATCGATGCTGCGCAGCCCTTCCATGACCCCCATCTGAGTGCGAGACAAGAAGCTCACCAGGTTCCAGTCGGCGTCCAGCGCCAGCGCGTAGTTCTCGGGAAACGCCGTGCCCACCAGCCGCAGAGTAGCCACCGCTGACCCGCTATCAGTGAACAGTGACCAGTAATCAGTGAACAGTGATGACCGGTTACTGTTGACTGTTGACTGTTCACTGTTGACTGTTGACTGTTCACTGCCCACTGTCTTGATCCAATACCCATGCTCCGCGTCCATCTCTTTCAGCGTATTCACCTCCGCCGGCAGGTCTGGGTAGTACGACCGGGCGCCCCCGTCGAAGCCCTGGATGACGACGTAGGTGCCTGTGATGGGCCGCTGGACGGTGCCCACGTCGGTGTTGAAGGGGTTGACCCAGCCCGAGATCAGGTTCCAACGTTCGACCAGGGGGATGTCCAGGATGTCTACCCGCTGCTGGTAGGTGTTGTTCCCCTCATCGCACTCGCCGGCGGCACCCACGGTGACGTAGATGGTGTGGCTGCCCGCCGTGTCGTCCGTCCAGCGCACCGTCACGTCCTCGAAGGCGCCGGGGGCCAGGGAGCTGCTGGTGGCGGTGCCGCCCAGAAGGGTCCCGCCGGCGGCCGGGTCGCCCAGGTAGAAGTTCACCCCCACACCGGGACCCACTGGGGTCTCGCCGGTGTTGGCCACCCGTACGGTGAGATCCACTGAGGCCGTCGGCTCGCCCCGCAGGTGCGAGAGAGTCAGGTCTGGAGCCGGGGCTGCGTTCACCTTGCACTGAGTCGCGGTGTGGTTGAGGTTGTTGGTCTCGTCAAGCTCGACGATGGCGTTTCCACTGTCAGCGAACGCCCAGAGGGGAGAGCCCAGGAACTGAACCTGGCCGCTGATGGCAGCCACGACGATCGTGGTAGCTCCGGGGGCCAGCCCGCCAGTGTGTGCCGCCTGGCCCAGGACGTTGTCCACGCCGGGCGTGTAGGCTTCGTCCCCGTCCAGGTCCTCGAAGAAGGTGACGTCGAAGTCTCCCGTAGACTGGAAAGACTTCCGAAGTCTCTGAGACTTCGGAAGTCTAGTCTGCGAGGATACAGCGGTGGAGCCCTGGTTCTGGATCTGGGCCGTGACCGTCCCCTCGATGGTCAGCGTCCGCGGGTCGGTGCTTGTGCCGCTGGCGTCCACCACAGGCACGGTCAGGTCCGGCCCCTCCGGGCCGGTGATGTACTGATACCAGTGGATGTTGTTCGCCTCGTCGCACTCATTCTGCGTCCCGGCGCCCGTCCCATCATCATCGGCTACGACGTAGACGGTCTGGAGGCCAAGCCCAGGCGCGTTCCAGGTGAAGGCCACGTCTTCGTACTCGCCGGGGGCCAGGACGCGGGAGGTGGCCGTGCTGCCCAGCGGCGTTCCGCCGGCATCCGGATCACCGTCATAGAGGGTCACCGGTACACCGGCCGCCGCCACGTTGGCGCCACCGTTGCCGACCCGGGCAGTGAAGCGGACGGAAGCGGGGTAGCTCCCCACGTCGGCCTGAATGTAGGAGGCGGTCACGTCCGGCGCGCCGACGAAGGGCAGGTCGCCGGTCGGGATGTTGACGCGGTAGTTGTTGTAGACCTCCCAGTTGTCCGTTTCCACCTGGGGAATCGTGCCGTCGTCGTCCACGTTGGTCACGTGGTAGGTGTGCTGGTTCCAGATCCGCCGCGTCGGCACCCAGCGGTCGTTGGGGTCACCGTACACCTGGAGGCCGTGGGGACCGGGGACACCACTCACGTCGTTGCTGACCACGAGGATCTCCGCGTGGCCGTCGGCATCCACGTCGGCGACGACCGGCATCTCGTATGTCGTGACGCTGGGGCTGGGGGTCTCCCACAGCACCGTCCCGTCGCGGCCGCGGTAGACGCGCAGCTTCTCCTCATCGCTGTAGACGATCTCCACCGCACCGTCGCCCTCGAAGTCGAAGGCCGTCGAGCCGGTGGCGCCGGAGCTGTAGTCCCGGGTGGGGCTGCTCCACTTGAGGGTGCCGTCCGTCTCGACGACGGTGTAGAAGTAAGCGTTGGCCACGCCGATCTCGGGCCGGCCATCGCCGTCCACGTCGGCGATGGTGGGTGGACCACCGACGCTGGTGCAGGTGTCAGGGCACTCCCTGGTGGGTAGCTCCAGCGGCCCCCATTTCACGGTGCCGTCGTGTTCCAGGAGGTAGACTCTCCCTTGGGTGACCAGCACCACTTCGGGGAACGGGTCGTCGTCGAAGTCGGCCACGGCGTTGAAGCCGTCCGTCAGATCGGTGTTCTGCCAGTAGATACCCCCGTCGGAGCGATAGGCGGTGTTGCCGGCCACCACCTCGGGATCGCCCGCCTGGTCCAGGTCGGCCACCAGGGACAGGGGGCCCTCGCCGTTGTCGCCCTGGCCGCCGGTGCCGGTCCAGCGCACGGTGCCGTCGTTGTCCAGGACGGTGGCCCCCACCACGATCTCCGGGGTGCCATCCCCGTCCAGGTCGGCGATGGCGGCGCCCCCCCGGTCAATAGTCGAGATAGACGGGCTTTGCCACTTGAAGGTCAGGTCATGCTCGAAGGCGATGATACCGTCGCCTGACCCGGCCACCGCCAGAATCTCAGGCTTGCCGTCCAGATCAATATCCCCCACAGCGATGCTGCCAGGTCCGCGGACATCGTTGGGCGGGACCGAGAAAAGCTGGTTGCCGTCTTTGCCACTGATAGCTCGAAGTCGGCTGCTGGCGAGGTAGCGGGAGTCCGGGAAGGTGCTGAAGACGATATCCGGAATCCCATCCGCCGTCAGGTCAACAACCGCCGGCGTCATCATCACCTGGTTGTACGTGGGAAACGAGCCACGGCCAGCCCACGTCCACTCCAGCTCGGGCCGGAACGGGCTCTCGGGTGGCTGGCAGGAGACTCCCGTGTGGTTCAGGTTGTTGTCCTCATCCAGCTCGGCGATGACGC
>JBHIAO010000354.1:0-6089 GCA_046758565.1 Anaerolineae bacterium | reverse complement strand
GCCAGCCGCCCTTCCAGTCCAGGTTGCCGACCATGAAGTTGAGCACGGCCAGGGCACGAGCGTTGTAGAAGCCGTTGGTGTGCTGCACCGGGCCTCGATAGAAGGTCGCCTGGGCCTTCTTGCCGTAGCTGGTGAACTCGTCAGCCAACCGCTCGATGGTTGCCCTGGGCACGCCGGTGATCTCGGCGTACTCATCCAGGGTGTACTTCACGACCTCCTCTTTGAGGAGCTGGAAGGCCGACTTGACCTTGATACCCTCGATCTCGGTGTCTACTTCCAGGTCACCGCTGGTGGCCTCCTCGGCCAGGGCGGGCTCGCCGTCTACCAGCACCACCAACTGCTCCTCGCTGCCGAGGCCGATCTCGTCGGCCCGCAAGAACTTGCCGGGGCTGCCTTCCTCGATCTTCACCAGGTGGGTGGCGTCGCTCCAGCACTTTTCGCCGTCAGCCCCGGCAGCCGCCGCATTGGGGTTGGTGAGGAAGGTCTCGTCGTAGCGCCCGTTCTCGATGATCCAGCGAATCATCCCTAGGGCCATAGCTCCGTCGGTGCCCGGCTTGATGGGCACCCACTCGTCGGCCTTGGCCGCGGTCTTGGAAAGACGGGGGTCAACGACCACCAGCTTCATCCCCTTATCCACCCTGGCTCTCATCAGCTTGCGGGCGAAGTGAGGGGGACTGAAGCCGGCCTCCACCAGGTTGGCGCCAAAGCTCATAACGTACTCGCAGTTGAGGATATCCGGCTGCACGTGGTGGGCCTTGTAGTCCAGCGAGTGCTTCAGCCCGATATGGTGGCTCTGCTCGCAGATGCTGGTGTGCTCGATCTTTTTGTTGACCGTGCCATAAACGCCCTTGGCCCAGTTGCCCATAATGTCCTTGCGGCCGTGCTCGGCGCGCCCGATCATCATCACGAACTGGTTGGCCTTGGGCCCCAGCTCGGGGATGTCGGGGTCAATGGGGTCGAAACTCCTGATAGCGGCCAGACCATCGAAGGGGCCACTGTCGGCGAAGCTGCCACCGTTAACGATCTCGTCAATGGCCTGCTCCCAACTGATGGCCTCCCATTCGCCCGAGCCCCGTGGGCCGACGCGCTTCAGCGGCTGCTTGACCCGGTAGGGGTCGTAGCAGGTCTGGATCAGGGCCTGGCCCTTGGGGCAGATGCGGCCCCGCTCCGTCTTGGCTGCCGCAGGGTCGGTATCGTAGGACAGCATGTTCTCCAGGAAGCGGCTCATGGGGCTGTAGGGGTTGCCGTCTACCTTGACTACCCGACCGTCCACGACCTTGCACATGATAGTGCAGGAGCCGTGGCATTGCAGGCAGGCGGTGTAGCGTATATCCACCCCCGGCGCCGTCTCCACGGGATCGGGCCCTGGGGCGCTCGTGATCAGTGTCTGGGGCTGCGGGAGCTGATCTGGCGTGGCCGCACCCACCCGCAGGAAGGTTGGGGCAGTGACTACGGCCCCCAACGCACCTGCTGCCTGGAGGAAGGCCCGCCGGCTGATCCTTGCCCCCAAAGGGGACTTTGCGCCGAACAAACCTTTGTCTCTCGCAGTCATGAGCTTCTACCTCCTCTCCTGGTACCATGCGGCACCGCCGTGGCACTTCAGGCAGTCCTGAGCGGTGATGGCGTCTAGATTGACCAGGGTCGCCCTGGCCATGCGCTCCTGCCAGTTCGCGTGGCAGCCGGTGCAATCCAGGTTCTGCCACTCCGACTGCATCACGCTGGGAAAAGGCGAGTGACAGGTGGCACACAGCTCCACATCCACTTGCTTACGCAGGCTGGCCGCCGAGCCCTGGAGCAAGTCCACGCTCTGATGGCAGGTGGTGCACTCCAGGATCAGTAGGGCACTGGTCAGGTGAACGCGGTGGGCCGTGGGGTAGGCCGGATCCAGGGACACTTCATCGGCCTTGTTCCCGTGGCACGCGATGCACCACGCCGGCGTCAGGGTGGCCGCCTCTATGTGCATGGTTTCAAGCGGGGGGGTCCCTCTGAAGCCTTTGAGGATCAGAGGCAAGTATGCCACCCCCTCCAGCGCCGCTCGGCCGGCCGGCGCCGCGCCGATGGTCCAAGGAGCGGGTCCCGTCCCCAAGACTCCCGCCAGCACCAGTGGGGTGAGGATCAGCACCAGGGTGACCGTCACCACGGTGCCCAGGATCAACGCGGCTTTCGATGGAGTCTTTCCCATGCTTTCCTCCTTTCGGTCGGGCCGTACGAGCCCAACTGCTGGGCGAAGCCCGGCGCCACGTTAGGCCGAAAATCCGCTTCGCTCCATTTCGGCTCATCACGGAAACATGCGAATTCTCATGTGTGAACCCTACATAAACTATAGCGCAACGCTGTGGCTTTGAGAATAAGGCGAACACCTTACGCATGCCACAGAGGACACCTTACATTCTCGAGTCTTTGTGCACTGGTGAGGTGCCTGCGGCAAAGCGAGCGGGGAAGGAACGTGTGAGGCGGCGTATGGCGTGTGCGGGGAGAGTGCTAGCCCTGATCCGGATCTAGCAGCCCACGGCGGATGGCATAGCGGGTAACGCCCGCAACGTGGTGTAGATCCAGCTTCTTCATCAGGCGGGTGCGATGAACATCCACGGTCTTGGGGCTGACATGCAGGATGTCTGCGATTTCGCGGTTGCTGTGCCCCTGAGCAACGAGAACCAGCACCTCGCGCTCGCGTGGGGTGAGAGTCTCGTAGGGGTCTACAGCCTGCTCGTTCGAGGCATAAGCCTCCAGAAGCATCCTGGCGATGGGCGGATACAGGAAGGAGTCACCCCGGTCAACGGCTCGGATCGCCCTGATGAGGTCGGTATCCGCGGCCTGCTTGAGCACGTAGCCGGCTGCTCCTGCCTCGAGGAGCGGGAGAACGTACTCTTTGTTGCCGTACTGGGTGAGGATGAGGACCTTGGTGGCAGGGCTCTCCTCCAGGATGTAACGCGTGGCCACCAGACCGTTCATGCCCGGCATGGCCACGTCCATCAACACCACATCCGGGCGTAGTTCCCTGACTTGACAAATGGCTTCCTCACCGTCGCCGGCCTCACCCACGACCTCGATGTCAGCGTAGGTCTCCAACAGCGCTCGCAGGCCGGCCCGCAGGATGGCATGGTCATCCGCCAACAACACGCTAATCTTGGACATTGGCTTCCACCGTCTGGGGCAAAGGAACTCGAATCAGGATGCGGGTGCCTGTGTCCGGGATAGAGTCGATGGCCAACGTCCCGTTCACCAGAGCAACGCGTTCTTGCATTCCGAGCAAGCCCAGACTCCGATCCCGTTCCGCCCCGCTCATTGTCTCCTGCACGTCAAAACCTCGCCCATTGTCCTCAATCTCGACCGTCAACAGACTGGGCTCCCAGGTCAGACGAACCCTGGCTTGGGTCGCATGCGCATGGCGGACGATGTTGTTCACGGCCTCCTGGATCACTCTGAAGATCCCTGTCTCCGTATGGGTAGGCAGGCGCATCTCCGTGCCCTGAACCTCAACCATGACATCCACCTTCGCCTGATCCAGGCGTTCCTCCGCGTACCACCGGATGGCCGGCAACAGGCCGTAGTCATCCAGTAATCGGGGCCGCAGATCGAGCACGATGCGGTTCACACCCTCGAGGGTGTCTACAGCCAGTCGTTTCGCCTGCTCCAGGTGCCGGTGTGTCTCGCCATCACCGGTGAGCCGGGCCACAGTGCCCAGGGTAACCACCAAATTGGCCAGAACCTGGCTGGTTTCGTCGTGTAGCTCCCGCGCCACCCGCTGCCGCTCGTCCTCCTGAGCGGAGATAAGCTTGGCCACCAGCCGATCACGCACGCGGCACAACCGCTCCAGCTCCCGGGTACGCACACGGACCTGAGCATCCAGCTCTTCGTTCCACTGTCGTTGCTCTTCCAGGTAGCTTTGCAGACGGATGCGCATCTGGTCAAAGCTGGTGGCCAGGGCCTGGACCTCGGCCGTCCCCTGGACCTGCACCGACTGATCGAGGTTGCCTGCGGCGATGACCTCGGCCGCCTGCCTCAGTGATTGCAGCGGCTTGAAAACGGCCCGGATCAGGAACTGGATCAGCACGAAGGGCACGCTGACGAGCAGGACACCCAGGACTGCAACCCGGACGATGGTCTGCCGGATGGCATCATCGATCAATCTGGTAGGCTGTAACAGGCCCGCGATGAGAGCGGGGGAATCCGCAGGGCTGAGCGGAGCGACCAGCAAGCGGTAGGGAACGTTGCCAATCCGCATGTCCTGCAGACGCAGTTCCTCAGTGGTCAGGGGATCAGGAAGCCATTCGGTGGCGAGGAGGCGGTCATGATCGTCAGGCGAAAGCGAACTCACCACCAGTTGACCGCCAGTCAGTACAACGTCGGCTCCCAATGTAGCGCTTAGATCCCTGAGATAGTCGTGGTCGAACTCCCGCGCCAGCAGGAAGATGGCGTCGATCTGGCCGTCCGGCTCGACGTGGGGGGCAACACCAGCCAGCCACACCTTGTCGTCGACGACAAGGAAACGATTAAGGTTCTGGCCAGCGAAGCCCTCTCGGACCAAATCCAGGCTCGCCACAGCAGCAGGGTCAGGACCGTGCACGGCAGAACCGAGGAGCACATCGCCGCTACCGGTGACGACGTAGATGGCGTCCAGGCCGTGGGTGTCTTGGATTGTCGCCACAAAACGGCTTAAGCGTTGGACATCACGAGCTCGCAGCGCATCGTCAACACCCTCTAACCCAGCCAGGGTGCGCGCCTCGGCGCGCATATAGTAACCTTCCCAGGCAACGATCGCCCGCAGCGTGCCGATGTGGTGGTGCAGGTCGGTGTCCACACTGACACGCATGCGTTGGGTGATGACTGCGCTGATGGCAACGAGGAAACCAATAATGAGGAAGACCGCCAGTACGTCGAGAATGACGAGGAGTTTGGTCGCCGTACTGAGGCGTCTCCAGGATTGCGCAACCCTATTCCGTATCCTGGCCACAGAGGCCATCCTCCGACCCCCCCAGCCAACGGGCCAACGGGCAGGTTGGTTGGCCACTTATCCATTATAGCATAGCACCCAGAGGTCAAAATTTGGTTCATGTAGGATTGCAATTCGGTCAAAGTTTCCAACTGCTTCAGAACCATCTGGCGCGGAGTTGCTGGAAGAGGCCGGCCTGGTGGAAGTCAACCAGGGCAGCGTCGATTTCCTTCAGCAATTGCCGGCTGTCGGAGCGCGCCACGATAATGTAACGCTCATCGGTGAGCGGCTCGCCGACAACGCGTACGCCCCCCTGCTGACCAATGTACCCCAAGGCGGAAACGGCATCGACCAGTGCGCCGTCAGCCTGGCCGGCCCGCAAGCCGTCCAACGCGGCTGTGGGCGTTTCGAAGAGCACGATCTCAAGATCCGAGATGCGTTTTACGAGCCGGCGTGCCTCCACATCGCCCCCCGAGCCCCACTCCACGGCCAGCCGGCGGCCGGCCAGGTCCTGAATGCTGGCGATTGTACTGTCGTCGGCGCGGACGACCAGAACCTGGCCGGCGTTGAAGTAGGGCTTCGAATACGCCACGTCTTGCGTCAGCCGTGGATCGTACGGATAGGCGGAGATGATGACGTCGTACTGCTCCGCCAGCAGGCCGTCGATGAGGCCGTCGAAGCTGATGGGCACAAACTGGACCGCGACGCCCCATCGCTCAGCCAGTGCCCGCGCCAGATCCACGTCGTAGCCCACGATCTCAATGCCATTGTCCACCTCGAAGGGTGGGAAGCTGGGGTCCAGGCCGACCCGCATCATCCCCGACCGCTGAATCCGCGCCCACGTTTCGTCCCGCTGCCGGCCGATCACACCGCGAAGCGATAGCAGGGCCATGGCAATTGCGACGAGCCCGATGAGGAAAATGACCGCCGACCGCCGACCGCCGACCGCCGGATCAGCGAACCCCGCGCCGTTTAGAAGCGGGGAGGCTCTCCCTCTGATTGCGGATCGCGGATTTCGGAATAGATAATACGCAGTACGCAATACGCAGTACGCAATCGCTTTCATCGGGTTTTGGCTAGGGTTAGTCGGTTCGGGCATAGTTCTGGATTTCCCAGTAGATGGGTTTGGGGACGAAGTCGACGTCGACGAGGGTGA
>JBHIAO010000353.1:0-6098 GCA_046758565.1 Anaerolineae bacterium | reverse complement strand
ACAGTTAGCGTGCTCATTCGCTGTTACCTTTTTCTTTCTCACGCATCACGTATCACGCATCACGTTTTACTCTTTCACAAACGTCGTTCCCAACGCTGCCGGCGGTGTGGAACGCAATACACCCCGCAGGACGCGCCGCACGGGTGGGGGGGACACCGCCAGCAGGCGCTCCACGGCACCGCTTCCGACGAGCAGCAGCGTCAGGATCAGCAGCAGCCAGGGTGTGGTGTTGAACAGCACCACCGGCACGCCCGGAAACGCGCGCTGCATAGTCGTCACCACCGTCTTGAGGCCCCCGAACAGGTAGGCGCCGAAGGCTACGCGGAAGGGATGCCACCCACCGAAGATCACAATCGCCAGCGCGATCCAGCCGGTGCCGCGCGTGTGACCCTCGCTCCAGCCGAGTTTTACGCTCAGCGAGAAGGCGGCGCCGGCAAAACCCACCAGAGCGCCGCCGACAATCGCGTAGACGTACCGCATACGGTTGACGTTGGTCCCTCGCGCGAAAGCAGCCTCGGGCCGCTCGCCAATGCCTTGCAGCCTGAGGCCCGGCTGCGTTTTGAAAATCCACAACCAGGCGACCAGGATCAGCAGCAGGCTCAGGTAGACCACGATGTTGTGATTGAAAAAGATCGGCCCGAGAATCGGGATGTCCTTGAGGACTGGAATCGGCATGTGCTTCACGAAAGGGCCGGGCTTGCGGGTGAAGGGCTGGCCCAGAAAGGCGCTGAGATCGTCGGCCAGCAGGGTCAACACGAAGCCGATAGCCACTTGATCCTGGCGCAGGGTGATGCTGCCGAAGGCGATCAGGAAGGCCAGTGCCGCCCCAACAGCCATCGCTGCCGCAAAGCCCAGCACCAGGCTGCCCGTCTTCAAGGCCACCGCAAAGGCGGTCATGGCCGCCATCAGAATCGACCCATCCAGGGACAGGTTTATGACGCCGGCCTTCTCAGTGATAGCCTCGCCGATGCTCGCGAACACCAACGGCGACGACTGGGCTACCACCGACGCCAGTTGGCGGAGTAGAAGTGGGTTCATAGCCTGGAATCACTGAATCACCGAGCGCACTGATGGCCGGCCAGCAGCCAACCGTTATCCGCTATCCGCTAATCCGTTTCGCCGAAGGCAATCCGTTGACCGCCCATCCGCCAATCCGCTTCGCCGACGGCGATCCGCTGACAGCCTTCATCCGTTAATCCGCTTCGCCGCAGGCAACCGGCTGACCGCCCATCCGCCAATCCGCTTCGCCGACGGCGATCCGCTGACAGCCTTCATCCGCTAATCCGTTTCGCCGAAGGCAATCCGTTGACCGCCCACCCGCTGCCGCACTCCATGCATCAACAGCACGAAGATCACTAGTGCCCCCTGAAGAATGCCCCCCAGCGCATTGTGCAATTGGGTCTCAATCTGGAGCCGCAGGCTGCCGCCCATCACGGCAGCGAAGAAGAAGGCGATAAACGGCACCCACAGGGCTCGGATCGACGCCAGGAGCACGACCAGGATAGCCAGAAAGCCGATGCCGCCGGAGATCAGTGGACGCAGGTTGCCGTAGAAGCTGACGGCACGCACAGCGCCGGCCAGGCCGGCCAGGGCGCCGCAGGCCATCATGGCCAGCAGCGCGTGACGCTCAGTCGACACGCCCAGCAGAAACGCCGAGCGTGGGTTGCTGCCCAGAGCCTTCAGTTTCAGTCCCCAGAAAGTGCCCCGCAACGCGAAGTAGATGGCGATGAAGGCAACGAGTGCCAGGGCCAGGGCCACCGGGCTGAGACGCGCGCCGGCGAACCGTGGCAGAAGAGCTGCGGCCTGGAAGGGGGTCGTTCCCTGCAGGCTGCCGCCTTCCGGTGGCTGCCATGGGCCGGAGATCAGGTAGTTCGTGAGAATAAGAGCGATGTTGGTCAGGGCCAGGCCGCCGAAAATTTCGTGCACGTTGCCGCGGGTCTTCAGCACGCCAGCCAGAAGCCCCCACAGCGCACCGCCGACCAGGGCTGCTATCAGCTCCAGGGGAATCAGGATCGGCGACGGCAAGAACACGTTGCGCGCCACCCAACTGGTGAACATCGCCCCTACGACGATTTGCCCTTCAATGCCGATATTCCACAGCCCGGCGGTGAAAGTCAGCAGTAGCCCTATGGAGCACAGCGTGAGGGGTACCCAGAACGCGAAGACGTCTGCGATCTTGGTTGGGCTCTCGAAGGCACCCTGAAGGATGTGCACAAAGGCCTTGCCTGGGGGCGCCCCCACGGCCAGTAGCAGCCCGGTCGTGAATGCCAGCGCCAGGACGACCGGCGCCAGTGCCAGAAGGAACTCGATCACCCGCAGGGAGCGTATCATTCCTCCTGACCTCCGATCAGACGCCCCAGGTGTTCAACCGAGGTTTCGGCTGCGTCCAGTACGCCCGTCACGCGACCGCCCGAGAAGACGACAATACGATTGCTCCGCCCCATAATCTCGTCCAGGTCGGGTGAGGTGAACATGATGGCCGTGCCCTCGCGCCGCCGCTGGAGCAACTGCGTCCAGATCCACTCCGTGGATTCCACGTCCAGCCCCCGCGTGGGCTCCTCAAGCAGCAGCAGGCGCAGCGAAGGTGACAACAGCGCCAACAGCACGCGCTGCTGATTGCCGCCCGACAGGGCTTCGACGAGAGTGTCCGGCTGCCCCACGATGTGGAAGTGTTGGATTCGGGCCGCAGCCGTCTGTTGCGCCGCCGGCCAGTCGATGGCGAACCGCTGCTGGGGCTCAGCCAGGAGGAAGTGCTCGGTGAGATTCAGGCCTGGGATCAGCCCCTCTTCCAGCCGGCCCGCCGCCACGTAGGCGACACCCCCCCGCAAGAAGTGGTGATACGGTTGGCCCGTCATGTCCTGACCATCCAGGAAGACGCGGCCGGCCTCAGGCCGGATAAGCCCCGAGCATACCTGCAGAACTGGGCGTTGGCCACTGCCCAGCATCCCCGCCAGGCCGATCACCTCACCGGCCCGGACGTCCAGATTCACGTTGGACACAGTGATGCGACCCGCCTGGACCGTCAGATCTCGCAATTGCACAACCGGCGATCCCAGTTCCACCTCCTCGCGGTCCGCCGGCCTTAGCACCTGGCCGAACATGAGTTGCACCAACTGCTCAACGGGACACGGGATCGATTCGCGTCCGGCCACCCGGCCGCGGCGCAGCACCGTCACCTCGTCGCACAACTGCTGCACCTCGTCGAGCTTGTGGGACACGAAAACCACCGTCTTGCCGTCCGCGTGGGCCAACTGGCGCAGCATCTCAAAGAGCGCTGCCTGCTGATCGGCTGAGATGCCGGTGGTGGGTTCGTCCAGGATCAAAACCTCGATGCCCAGGGACAGCAGGCGCAATACCTCCAGTTGCTGCCGTTCCCCGACGGTTAGGCGACCCACTTCCACCTGGGGATCCAGGTCGAAGCTGAATCGCCCTGCCAGACCGAGGAGACTCCCCCGCGCCTGGGCCCTGTTCTGCCGCAGCCCGGCATCGCGTCCTAGCATGAAGTTGTCCAGGACCGTCAGAGGTGGAAAATCCAATGGGTCCTGGTGGAGCATGCCAATGCCGGCACGGATGGCGTCTGCCGGTGATGAGAAGCTGGCCGGCGTGCCGTCTAGCACGATCTGGCCGCTATCGGGCGTCAGAAAGCCGGCCAGCACCTTCATCAGTGTCGTCTTGCCTGCCCCGTTCTCGCCGAGCAGGCCGTGAATGGACCCCTCTTCCAGCGTGAGGGAGATCCCATCGTTCGCCCGGACGGGCCCGAAGTGCTTGCGGATATCGCGAAGCTCGATCTTCATTATTGGAGATTGGAGATTGGAGATTGGAGATTAACCTCCAATCTCCAACCTCTTCCGATCTTAACACTGTCGCATTTGCTGTGGCAGGCACCGCGAAAGGTGTCATTGCGAGCGGAGCGAAGCAATCTCCTGCCTTCAATTGCTTGCAACGGTGGGGATTGCTTCGGCGCTCCGCGCCTCGCAATGACATGTAAGGCGGAGTGTGACATTGTCGAGCTATTCGCTCGGCCCTTCCATGCCTTCCAGCAGTTGCGGCAGGTACCAGATCTGGTCGGGCGTTGCTACTTCGCCCTCCGCCAGGTATGGCGTGCCGTCCTGCAGGTTCAGCGGACCCTGGTAGAGCACGATGTCCCCTGACGCCAGGCCATCGATGAACTTCTGGAGCGTGGCCTGCTGATCGGCTGTGAGCGCCGGCCCGAAGATGAAGCCCGTGCCAGTGGTGTCGCGGTTGTTGATATTGCTCCAGTCGGGCGGGTTCCAGTCCCAGGACTGCTTCCAGGTGCCATTCATCACGGCGCGCGCGGCGGCCGCGTAGGCCGGCCCCCAGTTAAAGTACGGGATGCCAAGGCAGATGTCCGGCGCTTCGGCGCATGCCCCCTCGTAGTCGTACGGCACCGCGAAGACACGCTGACCCTGAGCTGCCCGCTGGCCGGCGACCACCAGTCCCTCTGTCGTGTCAATGCCCGAGATCACGACGTCGACGCCTGTATCGAAGAAGTCGTTAGTCACCTCGGTCGGGTCCAGGGTGACGCCGGGGATGTTGAACCAGAAACCGATCCAGGTCACGACGAAGCGCAGGTCGTTTGGATCCTTGCCAACGTAGTTCTCGTAGCAGTAGCGTGCCCCCAGATAGGCAGCCGACGCCAGCCGGCGGGTCTCGAAGTTGATCAGCGGCCCCAGATAACCGATAGTGCCCGTCTCTGTGGTCAGGGCCGCGGCGCAGCCAGCCACGCCCTTCATGGGCACCATATTGCCCATGATGTTCCCCTCGTTGGGCGGGGCTTCGCCAGTCAGCACGTCATCGCCGGAGATGTTGATGAAGACGACGTCGGGGTACTTCTCAGCAACGGGTACCGTGTCCTCCTCGAAGGCGTCGGAGGTAGTGAAGATGAGTTTGGCGCCCTGGCTGACCATGTCGTCCACGACCTGCTCCAGGGTCGTCTCAGGGCGATCGGCCGGGTTCAGGCTCTCCAGCCAGACCATCTTGGTACCCGGCACCTTCTCCTCGACGTACTGTCCGGCCGTGTAGTGAGCCTCGCTCCAGCCGTGGTCGTTGTGCGGGCCGACCAGGACCATCCCGAAGGTCAGCTCCTCCATGGCCTGGGGTGCGCCTGCGGGAGCTTCCACCTCGCCGGCGGACTCCGGCGGCTCGGCCGGCGCTTCACCCGCAACGCCCTCGACGAACCAGTCCATGCTGAGCATCTCTTCATCCGAGAGACATCGGCCCGCTTGGACGACAAGCTTGCCGTTCTGGCCGTTGATCGGGCCACAGAAGACGTCCCAGTTGCCACTCAGAATGAGCTGCTTCTTTTCCTCCACCAGCTTGCTGACATCATCAGATACCCGGCCGCTGAGGGGTGCCAGATCGACAATGCCGTCCGCCATGCCGCCCCAGTACTCCTCCGTCTTGTACGTGCCGTTCATCACCTGGCGGGTGATGTCCACGTACTTGACGCCCCAGTTCCACACCGGGCTGGTCAGCACGGTGTCCCCGACGAACTGGCTCATGTCGGAGTCATAGCCGATGCTGACGCCGCCGGCGTCCTGAGCGGCTTTCTGGGGCTCCGTGGTGTCCTGATGCTGGGCGATGACGTCGGCGCCCTCAGCCAGGAGTGCCTCGGCGGCTTCCTTCTCCTCCGGCGGACCGAACCAGGTGTTGGTCCAGACGACTCGTACCTCTGCATCGGGGTTCACCTCGCGAACGCCGAGCGTGAAAGCGTTGATGCCCCGGAGAACCTCAGGGATGGGAAAGGCAGCCACGTAGCCGATGATGTTGGACTCAGTCGCGGCGCCGGCCACCAGGCCAGACAGGTAGCGCGGCTGGTAGATTCGACCGAAGACGGTGCTCACATTGTCGGCTGTCTTGTAGCCCGAGATGTGGACGAACCACTTGTCGGGGAATTCTTCAGCTACGGCGATCGTGGGGTCCATGAAGCCGAAGCTGGTGGTGAAAACCAGATCGTAGCCCTTGTTGGCGAAGTCGCGGATGACGCGCTCGGCCTCGGGGCCTTCAGGCACGTTCTCGATGTAGGCCGTTTCAACCTTATCGCCGAACGACTCCTCGACGGCCAGCCGGCCCTCGTC
>JBHIAO010000352.1:0-6101 GCA_046758565.1 Anaerolineae bacterium | reverse complement strand
ATAGGCTTGTGGGCAGCGGTAGGCCAGGAGCCCGGCTGGTTTGACGCAGGCCATGCCGGGCTCCTGTTGCGCACTCAAATCCGAATCGTAGGGCCACTTGCACCTTCAGCCCTCTCCAGGTATAATCTTCGTGTGGTGTCACCAAATCTGCCAATGCCCAGTACTTGAGCATTTGACTGCTTGACCAATGGATACACCGGCATCTGGACAGGCCGACTGGCTGGCACAAACCAAACTTCACCCTCCGCTGCTGCACGAGGACGTAATCCCACGCCCGCGCCTGCTGGATGCGCTGCACCATGCCCTCACCTCGTATCCGCTCACACTGGTTTCCGCCCCCGCCGGCTATGGCAAAACCACCCTCCTGTCTGATTTCGGATTTCGGATTTCGGATTTCGGATTGGGGCGGACGGATGACGACCAAATCCGCAATCCGCAATCCGCAATCCGCAATCGGGTGGCCTGGCTCACCCTGGACGAGGAGGACAACGACACGACCCGCTTTCTAACCGCCCTGATTGCCGCTCTGCGACGCCTCAATCCCGCCTGCGGGACCACGGCCCAGGCCGTCCTGGCCGGCCTCCCCAGCCCCGGAGCAGAAGCACGGCGCATCGTGGGTGTGCTCATCAACGATGTCCTGGAAACCCTGCCCGACCCCTTCGCCCTGATCCTGGACGACCTGCACCTGATCACTGAATCGACCGTCTTCGTCGCCCTGGACTACCTGCTGGAGCACCTGCCGCCGCAGATGCACCTGGCGGTGGGCACGCGTCAGGACCCGCTCCTGGCCCTGGCCCGCCTGCGGGCGCGGGGGCAACTGGCCGAGCTACGCCTCCCCGACCTGCGCTTCACCCCCGAGGAGACGACAGCCTTTCTCAACGATCAGTTGCACCTGGGTCTCTCGCCCGCCGACCTGACGGCCCTCCACGATCGCACCGAGGGCTGGCCGGCCGGCCTGCGCCTGTTAGCCGGCTCGCTGGAACGCATCCCCTCTCCTGCCGACCGGACGGCCTTCATTCAGAACCTGGCCCAAACCGACCGCCACGTTTTCAGCTTCCTGGCGGAGGAGGTCCTGAACCACCAGGAGCCAGCCACGCGCACCTTCCTGCTGGAGACCTCGATCCTGTCCGAGCTCACCCCCGCCCTGTGCCAGGCAGTCACCGGCCGCGCTGACGCCGGCGAGGTGTTGGAAGAGGTCTACCGGCGGAATCTCTTCGTGGTAGCCGTGGGACCGCAGGAGGAGGAAAGAGGAAAAGGTAAAAAGGGAACAGGGGAGTCCCTTGTTGCCTTATTTCCTTATCAACTTTTTCCCTCTTACCGCTACCACGCCCTCTTCGCCGAATTCCTGCGCCGGCGGCTGGCCCGCGAAATGCCGGAGCGCATGCCGGACCTGCACCGCCGGGCAGCCGAGGCGCAGCGAGGGACGCCCAGCCGCGCCATTCGCCATTACCTGGCGGCGGAGATGTGGGAGGAAGCCGCCCAGACCATCGAGGAAGTGGGTGGGCAGTTGTTGCAGCAGGGCCTGGTGAACGCCCTCACCGGCTGGATCCATGCCCTGCCGGCTCCGGCGCGGGAGGCGCGCCCTCGCCTGGCCTATCTGCTGGGCATCTGTGCCTGGCAGAAGGGTGACCTGGACACTGCCCAATCGCTCCTGGAAGAGGCCCGGCGGGGGTTTGAGGCCGCCGGCGACGAGGCAGCACAGGGTGAGGTCCTGGCGGAGATGGCAAGCTGTGCGTTCTTGCAGGCCGACTTCGAGCGTGGTGCCGCGCTGTCCGATGGTGCCCTGGCACGCCCGCTCTCTCCCCACACACGGTTGCAGTCGCTGATGGGGCGGTCCAGTCTGGCGCTCATGCGGGGAGACTGGGCGCAAGCGGAAGCGGACTTCGAGGCAGCCAGAGCGATCACTCAGGAGTCCGCAGACCCGGACGTGCTGGGGCTTCTGATTATGCGACTCAACCCGAGCTATGCCCTCCTGCCGGGCGGCGTGGACCACATGGAGCGGATCTGTCACCAGGCGAGGGCGCATTTTGGGGATCAAGTCAGCCCCATGCGCTTGATCATCGAGGAACTGACGGCTCTCATCCACCTGTGGCGGGGACGGCTGGAAGAGGCCATCCGGGTCGGTGAAAGCGCGCTGGCGATCAAGGAGCGGTTAGGTGGCTCCCTGTTCATGGGCGCGGACGCGGCGGCGATTTTGGCCGGCGCCCATGTGGCCCGGGGTGATTATGCGGCCGCCGAGCCGTTCTACGACCTGGTGCTCCAGGGACTAAAGCAGGAGGCCCTGGCCGGGATCACGATGCCCGCGTTCCTCTTCGTGCTGGGTCGGGGTTATTGGCTGCAGGGCCGTCTGGAGGAAGCCCGCCAGATGTATGCTCAGATGTGTGCGGCTGAAAACCCCCGTGAACTGCCCATGGCTTCAGTGTTTCGTGCCCAGATGAGCGGCCTGCTGGCCATGGCCGAGGAACGCTATGATGACGCGGAGCGAGCGTTTCGGCGGGCGGTCTCGCTCCAGCAAGAAGAGCGCGTCTCTGTTGTGTTTGGCAACCCCCGTGTAATGCTGGCGCACCTTTACCTGGGGCAGAACCGCCCCGAGGAGGCGCTGGTCGAGCTGGCGCCGGCGCTGGCCGAGTGCGAGCGGCAGGGAACCCCCGGCTTCATCCTGTCCTACGGGGCTGCCGCCGTGCCTGTCCTGCGTCTGGCGGTGGAGCGGGGCGTTCATCCCACCTTTGCTGCCCACCTGCTGGACCTGTTGGGCGTGTCAGAGGAGCCCCGAGCGGTTCGTGTACCAGAGACTGGCGAGATCCTCACCCCCCGCGAGGTCGAAGTCCTGCGCCTGATCGCCACGGGGGACAGCAACCGGCAGATCGCCGAACAACTGGTGATCAGCGAGCACACCGTCAAAACCCACGTGCACCACATCCTGCGCAAACTGGGCGTCGCCACCCGGACGGAGGCGGCTGCTCGCACTCGTACGCTACGGCTCATCTAATTCCCCCACTCGTCCTCCAAAATCAATCCCCCCTCTGCGTCAAATCAATCTTTTGATTGATGACAGACCCGTTTCCTGGGAGTATACTGAGGTTAAGTTTGACTCACGTGTCAAGTGGACGCCACGTTTCATGTTTCACGCCTGGACGATGTGTATACTGGACGAACTGCGCGACCGAATGGCCGCTTATCTTTCACACCATCGGGTCTGTGTCATCAGCACCACCGGCGCAGCAGCCTGCCCTGAGCCCTTCGATGAACTCAGGACGGCGCTTGTCGAAGGGGACGTGTGGGCCATACCCGTGCGCTATCGCAGCCGGGGGTTGGAAGTGGAGTGCCTGGTGCCCCGCTGGGCCGACGTGGCCTACCACCTGGAGCAAGACCCCGGAGCCTGCCCTGAGCGATGTCCTGAGCCCGTCGAAGGGCCTAGTCGAAGGGTGTTGCTGGTGGTTCAGGCCTGTTACGCTGCCGGCCTGCGCTGGCTCCAGGTCCAGGGCATCGCCCGCCCGGTGGTCGCCCCCGACTGGAGAGGATTGCTGCCCGGGTGGAGCTCCGCCGTTCCGCCGGATGATGTGTACCTGGTGGTCCACGTGACACCCCGGCGGATCGATCTGTTCGATGAAAGCCTGGACCGGGGTATGCGCGAAACGTTGGAGATTGGAGATTAGAGATTGAAGATTGGAGACTTGTGCTGAGCCCAGTCGAAGTATTGGAGATTGGAAAGTGGCCGTTGCCGGGAGGGTAGTCCACGGCAACAGACGAAAGGAGGCATTGAGATGGCAAAATCCGAAGCAAGCGAGGTGATCAACCGGCCCATTGAGGAGGTCTTCGCCTTTGTGAGCAACATCGAGAAGTGGTCGCAGTGGAATGCAGAGGTTGTGGATTGGCCTACTCATGGCCTTGGCCTGCCAACAGTTGACACACGCAGTACAATATGGTCGAGATGAGCGATTCCTAATCTAATAGCAGGCACTGGCATCATCCGGTGCAAAGGAGGATGAATATGAACCTGGTGAAGGTTGGTGGCGTATGCGCCATCCTGACTGTGGTAGTCTGGGTCGTTGCCATTATTTTCATGCTGGCATCGGGCGTGGAGGAAGACCCGTACAAGATCGAGGCTTACCTGCGGGATGCCCACAATAATGCCTTCTACCTTAGCAGTGCCGCTCTGGTGGTCGTAGTAATGGCATTCTTGATACCGGCCGTGCTGGGCTTCTACCAGGCGCTCCAACGGGCAGGGCGCCTGTTGTGGCCCGCTCTGGCTTTCGCTTTAATAGGGGTGTCAATGGTTTTCATGGCCCTGATGCTGACGCTGGGCGAGTTGACTCAGTTGGTTCCTGGCTACGCTGAGGCAGATGCCGCCCTCAAGCCCGCCCTGGCGGTGGTGGAAAGCACCGTGCTGGTAAGCATTTCATGGATGTGGAGCCTGGGGGTCTTCCTTTCCTTGGGCATTGGGGGGGTGCTCTTCAGCATCGGGGTGCTGCGGACCTCGGTAATCGCCCGCTGGATAGGTTGGCTTGGCGTAGCGGCGGGGGTCCTTATGGTGTTCTTCCCCCTGGCCCTGGTCTGGGATGTGCTTGTCATGGCCCCCTTCGTCCCGTTCGTCCTTTCAATGGCGTGGCTGGTGGCCATGGGGGTGTCCCTGCTGCGGCTGCGGGAGCCCGTCGCATCAGCTACGGGGTCGTAGGGCCTCCTCCCTCCTATCGCTGGGCTGCCTAACAGGTATTAGACCGACGCTCGTACGAGGAGGTGTGGAACCAGGGGAGCGTGGCTTCCTACGAAGAGCTGGCCTCACCCGACATGATGGTCCACAACCCACCCCCAGGCATCACGCCCGATTTCGAGGGCATCAAGCAGGCCATCTCCCTCCATCGGACGGGCTACCCTGACATGCATTTCGAGATTGAGGACCAGCTTGCCGAGGGCGACAAGGTGCTGTCCCGTCGGACAGTCACCGGCACGCACACGGGTGAGTGGGTCGGTATACCCCCCACAGGCAAGCAAGTATCCGTCCAGGGCATGAGTCTAACGCGCTGGCAGGGAGGCAAGATGGTAGAAGCATGGTTGGCGATGGACATGCTGGGATGGATGCAGCAGATAGGAGTGGTGCCTGCGCCAGGGCAGGGTGGGAGCTAGCCAACCTCGGCCCACGCGTTCGTATTATGTACAGAGGTGGCATCAGTTGGCGTAGTCGCCTAACCACGGCATGCAGCGGACTCGCTAACCACGCGCCGCTGATGCCCAAGCAGTTAGGCCGCAAAGCATTCCATTCTGCACAAACCAAAGTACCAAGAGGTACCAGAGGGTGGCCCACAACGACAGACGAAAGGAGGCAATAAGATGGCAAGAATCGAAGGCAGTGTGGTGATCAATCGCCCCGTTGAGGAGGTCTTTGCATTTGTGACCAATCCTGAGAATGAACGGCTGTGGCGATCGATCCTCCTGGAGTGGGAGCAAACATCCGACGGCCCAATGGGTGTGGGCACGACGATCCGAGAAGTAGAGCAATTTCTGGGTCGGCGGATCGAAGAGACCTATGAAGTCACGGAGTATGAGCCGAACAGGAAGTTCGCGCTCAAGTCTATCTCGGGGCCTACACCAAACAAAGTCTCTCAAACCCTTGAGTCCGTACAGGGCGGCACGAAACATACTCTTTTGATCGAGGCGGAGTTAGGAGGGTTTTTCAAGCTGGCCGAACCGATTGTCGCCCGCATGATCAAGAAGCAGGTTGAGGCTCAGCTAGAGATTTTGAAGGGCCTTCTCGAAGCCGGGGCTGGAGCCACCGCGTAACGGCCCCCAGCAGAGGTAGCGCGTTCAAGTTCGTGAGCCACCCTCTCGTTTCCAGGCGTTGCGCCTGAGTCGTGGGGCAGGCTAGAAAGCCTGCCCAGGCAGCCTGGAAAGGCCGCCCCACACATTCTTCCGATAGGTTCTAAGCTGCATACATCAGGCGAAACAGCGGCAACCAATGATCCCAGAAAGGAGATGTTTCCTATTGCAGTGTGGTGGATCGGCATCGGCACCTTCCTTCGGGATGAGCGGCGGGTCCTCGGCTGGATGACCATTGTCCTGGGTGCCGTCGCGCTGCTTGCCTGGATCGGCGGGGTCACAGGCAT
>JBHIAO010000351.1:0-6102 GCA_046758565.1 Anaerolineae bacterium | reverse complement strand
TTGTCTATGACCGAGGAAGCCCAGAACCCCGAATCCGCAATCCTCCTCATCGGCGTGGGCAACGAATATCGTGGTGATGACGGTGTCGGGCTCTTTATCGCTCGGCAACTCAAGGCGAGGCGCCTTCCCAACACGGTCGTTATCGAAGAGGCCGGCGACGCCACCGCGTTGATGGAAGCGTGGAAAGGCGCCAACACGGTGTTTCTTTTCGATGCCGTCTCTTCTGATTCCGCGCCAGGCACAATCCATCGATTTGATGCCCACGTCCAACCGATTCCCGCAAAGTTCTTCCGTTATTCCACCCATGCCTTTAGCGTGGCCGAGGCGGTTGAACTTGCGCGGGTGTTGGACCAACTCCCACCACACCTCGTCGTTTATGGTGTTGAAGGGAATGCCTTTGATGCCAGCACCGGACTGTCTGCTGAAGTCAAATCCGCAGCGCACTACGTGTTGGAACGTGTTGTGCAAGAGGTCGAATCGACACTCGGCGGCCTTACCGGCCAAGAAACATCTGCCGAATACCTGTTGTCCCGGGTTCGCAACACACTATCTTCGCTGTTCTTGAAATCCACCATCCCAAGACCAGGCTGTAGATCACGTGTGCGATCGCAAAAGACGGGACGTGGACAAGCGCCTCCATCCGCGGATTGACGAGCGGGAGTGCGAGGTACTGGGCGGTGAACCACAGGATCGGGCCGATGATCAGTGCCCACACGAAAGCTGACCCGGGGAGTGTTGGCAACAGGGTGGCAAAGAGGAAGCCTAATCCGATCGACAGGGCGAAGTGAATCAGGGTTCCAACAAGTGCCCCTGCCAGACTGAACTGGGCCAGCATCTGCAGAGACTCAGCCTGCAAGTCGCGTAGAACGGTAGCGGCGATGAGGTTGACAGGGAACCAAACACCTCTGCCAGTGAGGGCACCCCACTCAGCCATGACCAACGCCATGACAGCGCCGGCGACGATACCGCCGACCAACCCCGCACGATAAGGATACACCTCGGCCGGCACGGTGATGCGCTGGCTTGCACTCATCTGGTTGCTCGGGTATTGAAGGGCATCGTTCTCCATCAGCATCTACTCCTTTACCTATTCGGCCTATTCTACGTCACGAGGTGGGATGACCTTTACCGCAGGGCTCTTACCCGTCTTGCGCAAATCCAATGCTGCCGGTGCCGCCCGCCCATAATTTGACCAGCGTTGTACCTCATCGTGACCATTTTTTGACCTGCATGCCCTACTATGTTAGAATAGCGCTGCTCCGCCCGCTGCTCAAACAAACCCAACGGGTTCCGAAGGCACCAGCCGGTGCATAGAGGAGAATTGAGGTTATGCCCGAGGCACACACGCTAACCAAAACCGACGAAGACGTCGAGCAGCTCAATGTCGAGCAACTGGACGCAGTTGCCGTCATGTTCGCCGGCGATTCCGGCGACGGAATGCAGCTCACCGGAACTCAATTCACTGATACGTCGGCCGTCTTTGGCAACGACGTCAGCACCTTCCCGGACTTCCCCGCCGAGATCCGGGCACCCGCAGGGACCCTGGCGGGAGTCAGCGGGTTCCAGGTCAATCTTGCCAGTCATGACATCTATACACCCGGCGATGCACCCCAAGCCCTGGTCGCCATGAACCCCGCCGCCCTCAAGGCTAACCTCGTCAACCTGGAGCCAGGCGGCACCATCATTGTCGATTCCGACACGTTCAACGCCAGCAACCTACGCAAAGCCGGCTACGAGAGCAACCCGCTCACCGACGGTTCCCTTAAAGGATACGAACTGCATGCAGTGCCCATTACAACGCTCAACCGCACGGCTCTTGAAGACATCTCGGAACTATCCAGGAAGGAGATCGACCGCTCCAGGAACTTCTTCGCGCTCGGTTTGACATTTTGGATGTACGATCGACCGCTGGACACCTCTCTCAACTGGATTCAAACGAAGTTCAAGAACCGGCCAGCGGTTGCCGAAGCGAACACGCGGGCCCTGAAGGCCGGTTACCATTATGGTGAGACCACTGAGGCATTCAGCGCCCGCTATCGAATTCCGCCAGCTATCCTGAGACCTGGAATCTATCGCAAAGTTACCGGCAATCAGGCGCTGGCCATAGGGCTTGTGACTGCGGCGCGGCTGGCGGGGAAGCGGTTGTTCTATGGCAGCTATCCCATCACGCCGGCCAGTGACATCCTGCATGAATTGGCTGCGCTCAAGCACTTCGATGTGTTCACGTTCCAGGCGGAGGATGAGATCGCTGCCATGGGGACCGTGATCGGTGCGGCCTTTGGCGGTGCCTTTGCTGTCACTGGGACCAGCGGCCCAGGTATCGCCCTCAAGAGCGAGGCCATTAACCTGGGCATTATGCTGGAGCTGCCCATGGTAGTCGTCAACGTGCAGCGAGGTGGGCCGAGCACCGGTCTCCCCACCAAAACCGAGCAGGCGGACCTCCTTCAGGCAGTCTTTGGTCGCAACGGAGAGAGCCCGGTGGCGGTGATCGCGCCGGCCAGCCCGGCGGACTGCTTCGATATGGCAATCGAGGCCTTTCGCCTGGCAGTGAGGGCCATGACACCTGTCCTCCTGCTGTCCGACGGCTATTTGGGCAACTCGGCTGAACCGTGGCGGATCCCCGACCCCAATGACCTTGAGCCGATCTCGGTTCACCATCGCACCGAAGTCGAAGACTTCGCTCCGTACTTGCGTGATGAAACCACACTTGCGCGCCCGTGGGCACTCCCGGGCTCACCGGGCCTGGAGCACCGAATCGGCGGGCTCGAGAAAAAGAACATCACGGGCGACGTGTCATATCTGCCGGGGGATCATGAGGAGATGGTGCACCTGCGAGCCGAGAAGATTGCGAGACTTGCCCAGTACATCCCAGAGCAGGAAGTGTTTGGCGAACCCGAGGGCGGTCTACTGGTCATAGGCTGGGGGAGCACTTACGGCGCGATCCGACAGGCGGTACAGGCTGCGCAGCGTGATGGGAAAGCGGTATCGAGCGCTCACATCCGTTACCTGAGCCCGTTTCCGCCCAACCTGGGGCACGTACTGGCCTGCTTCGACCGGGTGCTGGTGCCGGAGATGAACCTGGGCCAACTGGCACTGCTCCTCAACGCCCACTTCCCACTGAAGGTGATCCCCTTCCCCAAGGTGCAGGGCCGGCCGTTCAAAATCCGTGAGATCCGCCAGAAGATTGATGAACTACTGGAGTGAATTTCGAATTTCGAATTTCGAATTTCGAAATTGAGAATTCCAAATCCGAAATTTCATTTGGAGGAAGCAGATGAGTGATATCGCCACATCGCCGAGGCTCACGCGCAGAGACTTTGTATCGGACGCAGAGGTCCGCTGGTGTCCTGGCTGCGGGGATTATGCCATCCTGGCCCAGATGCAGCGGATCCTGCCAGAGCTCGGAATACCGCGCGAGAACATCGTCTTCATTTCCGGGATCGGCTGTTCAAGCCGTTTTCCCTACTACATGAATTGCTACGGTGTCCACTCCATCCATGGCCGCGCGCCCACCTTGGCCACCGGCCTGAAGGCTGTACGGCCCGAGCTGAGTGTTTGGGTCGTCACTGGTGATGGCGATGGTTTGTCCATCGGAGGCAACCATTTGTTGCATGCAATGCGCCGCAACGTCGATATCAAGATCCTGTTGTTCAACAACCGCATCTATGGTCTGACCAAAGGCCAATACTCGCCGACGTCGCTGCGAGGAGCAAGGACCAGGTCGTCACCGATGGGTTCCGTTGAGCCGGCATTCAATCCTCTGCGGGTGGCCATCGCCGCCGAGGCCACTTTCGTCGCCAGAAGCGTGGATGTGTACACCAGGCACCTGGTCGACACACTGTTGCGGGCAGCCGAACACAGAGGCACGGCTTTTGTCGAGATATACCAGAATTGCCGTATATTCAACCCTGATGCGTGGACCTACATGACCGACGCCAAGGTCAAGGACGACAACAGTCTGACGTTAGAACATGGTAGACCCATGATCTTCGGGAAGGACCAGGACAAAGGCATTCGGTTGCGAGGACTCACACCGGAGGTGGTGACGCTGGGCGACGGTGTCGGTGAAGACAACCTGCTGGTCCACGATGAGCGGGCGCCGGAGCCGACCCTGGCCTATCTACTGACCAGCATCGACTACCCTGAGTTCCCTGTTCCCCTGGGTGTGTTCAGGGATATTGATCAGCCGACTCACGAAGACCTGCTTCACGAACAGGTAGAGACTGCCATTCGGGTCAGAGGAGAAGGCGATCTGGGAACTCTGTACCACGCGGCAGATACGTGGGTTGTAGGCAATGGGCGGAGAGGAATTTAGAGGAACTAAGGGGAACCAGGGGGAACTCATGAGTTCCGTTTAGTTCCCCCTGGTTCCTCTCTAGTTCCCCTTAGGCCCGGTTGGCTCTTCGGCCTCGAATGCTTCACGCGAGATGAGCTGACCGCCTTGCACGTCCGAAGCAATGATATTGTACTGGCGATCAAAGTGAACCTCGGCGTACATCAAGGTGAAGCATTTGTCGTCTAGCATCTCCTTGCGGAGGAAGTAGGTACCTTTCCCCTCGTATTCCGGCGACAGGTCGTACTGCCTGTCAACCCGAATGTGCAGCTTCGCCCCACACTTGTCACACTGGACGTACAGATGTACAGCATCATCCTTCTGCTCGCCCCCCGAAAACAGGCCGCCTAACTTGTCCAAGAACCCCATCCTGTTTCTCCACGAATTGTGTATAAATCAACCTACCCAAAACGATTTCCTCCTCTGAGCGTGGCTCTGCAGCCTTGATAAAAAGGTTGAGAATCCTCTTTCTCAAAGCAGACCCTCGTCCTGTGTTCGGCCACTGCTCAGCCAACCGATTCAAGTGCAGAGCCACCACAAGTACCAGCGTGACAAGCAATGACACAAGAAAGCTGACGGTTTCTGAGAAACCCATCACTGCCAGCAAAGTAGCGAGTAGGGCAAAGAGCAGTGCGCCTGCTGTGAGGGTAAGCCACGCAAATACCAGTTCATGGGCAAACCATCTGGGGCTTCCTGTTGGATTGCTCAAGTTCATTGTCTGACAATATCTGCACGGTTTGGAGCCCGGTTGAGCTTCGGTGATTCCAAATGGCACCCCCCTGTCCTTGGTCAAGTCAAGTATACCACAGGTGTAACGGACGAGCAATGGCGAATTCAATCCTGGGCCTCGGACTTCGGACTTAGGACTGTTACGGCGGACAAAGCGGCCGGCCATCGTCGAAGCCGAGGTCGGGCGCGGGGTTGAACGGTTTGAACGGGTCAGCCAGGGGGATGCCAACAGTGGCGCTGGATTCATCGCCGGCCAGTTGCCCGCTAGATGTTGTCGGCTCGTTGAGGCGCTCCACTTTGACGGCCGCCAACCCAAGCAGGTTACGCACCACGTCGCCGGACGCGACATCGATCACCCCATGTTCCCACGCGACAGCCGAGATCACCGCCGATCCCTTGAATCCCGGCTTTAGGTAGCCCCACCCGGTCAGACTGATATACTCGACTTGCCGGGCATTCAGCTTCTGGCACACGAAGTCCAGCAGACCATTCTGGTCATACAAGAAGAGGACGAAGTCGGTGGCCCCTGGTGTGCTGACGGCATTCTGGATGGCCAGTTGGGTCACCAATCCGGACGAAGCGCCTGATAAGGACGGGATACCGATCAAGCCTGTGCTGAGCGTAGCCGAAGTGCCGACCCCACTCTGCAGATCGCCCATTCTCCCCGTCTGCCAGTCCAGAACCTGCTCCTCAGACAGAAGATTGTAGCTCATAGCTTCCAGGGGCACCACCTGCGCCGGCCCACTCCAGCGCACCAACTGAGCAACGCTCACGATGTTGGGTGCGGGCACGGTGGGGCCGCTGGATGCAAACCAATCCTGACTCTCGACCCGGACCTGCCCCACCCAATCCCCTGGCAGGGTACTGATGACCGCCAGAATGAACGTCTGACTACCGCGAGGACAGATCCAATCGACAACCGTGTGGATGACATCACCCCCCGCATCGAGGAAGTAAACCTTGACCTTGGCATTCAGGACGGAGCTTAGATTCTGCACCTGAACCCGAGTGTCCCATCCCTGATGCTCACGGTATATCAG
>JBHIAO010000350.1:0-6149 GCA_046758565.1 Anaerolineae bacterium | reverse complement strand
GGTAGTCGGGTGGTCCGGTGGTCGGGTAGTCGGGTGGTCCGGTGGTCGGGTAGTCGGGTGGTCCGGTGGTCGGGTAGTCAGATGATCCGGTGGTCGGGTAGTCGGGTGGTCAGGGGGGCGAGCTGACCATCTGGCCAAACGATCACTTGACCAATTGACGACTTGACTAAGCGACCACTTGACCAATTGACGACTTGACTAAGCGACCACTTGACTACATCCGTTCCGGCGCATCCACACCGATGAGCCGCAACGTGCGCGCCAGCACAAGCTGTGCCGCCCGAACCAGGACCAGTCGAGCCTGAGTGATGGCCTCGTCGCCGGGCTCGGAAGAAATGACGCGGCATTCTTTGTAGAAGGCGTGAAATGCCGTCGCCAGCTCTTGTGCGTAGTGGGTCAGGTGATGGGGTCCCCGCTGGGTGGCGACAAGTTCGATGACCTCCGGCAGCCGCAACATTATTCGAATCAGATCGAGTTCTGCCGGGTGGTTCAGCAAAGAAACGTCCGGATCGTCCGAGATGGGCACGCCTTGCGCCTGGGCGTATCGGAGGATGCTTGCGATTCGAGCATGGGCGTATTGCACATAGTAGACTGGGTTCTTTTCGGATGTGTCTTTGGCGAGCTCCAGGTCGAAGTCCATCTGGGCAGTAGGCGATCGCTGCAGCAGCAGGAACCGTACGACGTCCCCCCCGACTTCTTCGATTACTTCGCGCAGCGTGATCAAATCACCGGTGCGTGTCGAGAGGCGGATGAACTCCTTGCCTCGTTTCAGGGTCACAAGCTGATAGATGATCATATCGAGCTGGTCAGGATCCAGTCCGAAGGCTCGCATCACTGCCTTCATCCGTGGGACGTGACCTTGATGGTCAGCTCCCCAGACGTCGATTACCTCATCGAATCCGCGCAGCACGAACTTATCGTAGTGGTATGCGATGTCTGACGCGAAGTATGTCGGGTGGCCGTTGGATCGAACGATGACGTTGTCTTTGTCCTCTCCCAGACCTGTAGATGTGAACCAGATAGCCCCCTCTCTCTCCTCGACAAAACCCCGCTCACGAAGCATCCCAAGTACCCGATCGAACAGGCCCGTTTGGAATAGGCTGCTTTCGGTGTACCAGCGGTCGAAGCGCACACCCATGAGAGCCATGTCCTGTTTGATCAGATCAATCATTTTCTGCAGCGCGATCTTGCCAATTTCCTCGACTGCCCGGTCGTAGTTGAGGCCGGCAAAGCGATCCCCTTCTTCCTCGATGATTTCCCGCGCAAGGTCGATCACGTAGGCCCCTTGGTAACCCTCCTCGGAGAGTTCGACTTCCTTGTAACCCAGTTCCTGCATGTAGCGGGCGTAGACGCTGGCGTAGAACAGGTTCATCTGCCGGCCCGCATCGTTGAAGTAGTACTCCCGCTGCACCTGGTAGCCGGCTGCCTCCAGCACGTTGGCAAGGGTGTCGCCGATGGCAGCGTTTCGCCCGTGGCCGATGGTAAGCGGGCCGTTGGGGTTAGAGCTCACAAACTCCACCTGGATGCGCCGGCCATGCCCCAGGCGGTGTCCTGAGCCCGTCGAAGGATCGACGTCGCCGAAGCGGTCGCCGGCCGCCAGGATGGCCTTGACCTGCAGAGCCAGCCACGCAGGGCTAAGCCGTATATTGATGAAGCCAGGATATGTCACCTCAGCCGCGGCCAGGAACTCGGCTTCGCCCAGGTGGCCGATGATTGCCTCGGCGATCTTGATGGGTGCCATGCGGGCCATGCCGGCCAGTGTCATCGCCACTGGTGACGCGAAGTCCCCGAACTCCGGCTTGGCTCGCTGGATAGGGATGCGCTCGGGAAGTTCGAAGGCTGGCAGGTCGCCGGCAGCCTGGGCCTCAATCATGGCTTGTTCGATTAGTGACGCGATTTGCTGCCTAAGCATCGCTCTTTCTCAAGACTCACTGCGTATTGCGTACTGCGTGTTGTGCGACCTGAAAGAGTGCCGTTCTGTCTTACGAAATACGAAGTACGCAGTATGCATTAGTGATCATTGTTCGACCGCTTCCATATCCCGCCAGTTCGGGCCAACCTTCATATCGACTTTGATAGGCACATCGAGCTGGAAGGCGCCGCGCATCGTGTCGCGCACGAGGGGGACGGTAGCGTCGATGTCGTCCTGGGGGACCTCCAGCAAGAGCTCATCGTGAACCTGCAGCAGCATCCGAGCGCCTCGGCCGTCGGGACGGCGCACTTGCAGCGCGTCGTGGAGCCGGATCATGGCCAACTTGATAATATCTGCCTGCGTGCCCTGGATAGGGGCGTTGATGGCTTCGCGGTAGGCGGCTTCCCGGAGGTTGCGGGGGACGCGCCGGCGCTGGAGCTCGGGGAAGTAGCGCCGCCGGCCCAGTAGCGTTTCCACGTAACCCTGCTCGCGGGCCTTCTTCTTCGTCTCTTCAATGTAGGCCTGCACGTGCGGGAGTCGTGCCAGGTAGTTCTCGACGAAGGCGTTGGCCTCGGCCGGTGCCATGTCCGTCCGCTGGGACAACCCGTAGCCGCTGAGGCCGTAGATGATGCCGAAGTTGGCCATCTTGGCCAGCCGGCGCATCTCGGGTGTCACCTGGTCCAGCGGCACGTCGAACAACGTGGCGGCCGTGCTGGCGTGGATGTCCTCGTCCCGTCGGAACGCTTCCACCAGCCGGGGTTCACCGCTGATGTGCGCCAGGATGCGCAGCTCGATTTGCGAATAGTCGGCACTGACGAGCAGGTAACCCCGGCCGGCGACGAAGGCCTTGCGGATCTGCCGGCCCACTTCAGTTCGAATCGGAATATTTTGCAGGTTGGGGCTGGTTGAGGACAACCGGCCCGTCACCACCGAGGTCTGGTTAAACGACGTGTGAATTCGGCCTGTGTGCGGATTGATCAATTGCGGCAGCGCATCCACGTAGGTGCCCTTCAGCTTGGCCAGGTGCCGGTACTCCAAGATCAGGTCGCAGATGCCGTAGGGGTCGCTGCCTTCATCTCGTATTTCTTGGAGGACCGAGGCGGCCGTCGAGTAGCCGGTCTTGGTCCGCCGCTTCCTGGGGAGCCGGAGCTCCTCGAAGAGTACATCGGCCAGTTGTTGGGGCGAATTCACGTTGAACTCGTAGCCGACGATCTCGTAGATCTCCTTCTCCAGGACAGTGATGCGCTGGTGCATGGCGCGGGAGATGTCGGCCAGAACTGCGGGATCGATCCGGATGCCGGCCATCTCCATGTCGGCCAGGACTGGCACCAGGGGCATTTCCACCTCCTGGAACAGACGCCACAGGTCGGGGTGCTGCCGGAGATCGCTCTCCAACATGCGCGCCAGCCGGATCGTCATGTCAACGTCGGCGCCGGCGTACGCCGTAACAGGCTCGATGGGCACCTCGGCCATGGTGATCTGGTTCCGGCCCTTGCCGATGAGCTCGGTGATGGGCTGCATCTCAACGCCCAACCTGGACCACGCAATGTCTTTCAGGTTGAGGGTGCGCCGCGACGGCTCCAGCAGCCAGGCGGCGATCATAGTGTCGAACATGGGACCGCTCAGTTCGACGCCGTTCCGCCACAGGACCATCATGTCATACTTGATGTTGTGGGCAAGCTTGGTGATGTCCGGATTGCCAAGCAGAGGACGGACACTGTCCAGGGTCTGTTCCAGGGTCAGATTAGTGCGCGGTTGGGTGTCAGCCGGCCCGAGTCCCAGGTCCAGCCGCCATTGATCGTAGTCGGCCTCATGCCCCACCGGGACGTACCAGGCCTCGCCTGGCTCCACGGCAAGCGCCAGCCCGACCAGGTCGGCCAGTATGGCGTTCTCGCTGGTCGTCTCGGTGTCGACGGCGAAGCCTTGGGCCTTCATAAGCTGGTCCACCAGGTTCTGGAGCTCGGCCGGCTCATCCACGGTGTGGTACCTGGCCTGGTCGGGCGGCGGACCTTCGGCGGCCTCATCGAACATCGCCAGTTGAGTAGGTGTCTCCGGTTCGGGCAAGCGATCGACCAGGCTCCGAAATTGCAGCTCTCGCAACAGCCGCATCACCCGCTCGCGGTCATAATCGCGGGACCGGCATTGGTCGAGATCTAATCCGATGGGCAGGTCTCGCTGGATGACCGCCAGCTCCTTGCCCAGGAGGGCTGTCTGGCGATGCTTGGCCAGGGCGTTGCGCGCTCGGGTATTGCTGATCTCGTCGAGATGCTCCACCACGTTCTCGACGGTTCCGTATTCCTTCAGGAGAGTCGTTGCCGTCTTGTCGCCGATGCCCGGCACGCCCGGGATGTTGTCCGAGGGGTCACCTTTCAGGCCTTTGTAGTCGGGCAGTTGCTCGGGCTTGAGGCCGTAGCGCTTTCGGATGCCTTCCAGGTCGTAGACGATGGTGTCCGAAAAATAGCCACGGGAGGTCAACACCCGCACGTGGGGATTGATGAGCTGGAACGTATCGGTATCGCCGGTGACGATGAGGGTGTCAACTCCAGCGTCCTCAGCCTGCTGGGCCAGGGTGCCTAGCACATCGTCGGCCTCGTAGCCGGCGACCTCGTAGACCGGGATGTTGAAGGCTTCTACCAGTTCGCGAATGCGATCCATCTGAATCTGCAGGGAATCCGACATCTTCGCTCGCTGCGCTTTGTACTCTGCATATTTTTCTGTGCGGAAGCTGTCACCGGCATCGAAGCTCACGGCGATGTAGTCGGGCTTCTCTGTCTGAAGCACGGTGAGCAGCATCGATGCGAAGCCGTACGTGGCGTTCGTCGGCTCGCCCTGCGTGGTGGTCATGTCAGCCGGCAGGGCATGGAACGCCCGGTAGGCCAGGGCGTGGCCGTCGATCAGAATCAGCTTCTTGCGCTTTACGTCATCACCCATTGTGTGTGATTTGTTTCAGTCCACCATCTCCAGCCCGTGCTCGGCACAGCGTTGGCACACATCCGCATTGGCCGCCAGCGAGATGAAAACTACCCGCATCACTGCGCAATTATACTACGGTCAGTCAGTCCAGCCAAACAATCATCCGTCTTCCCATCATCCCCAAAGCCGGCGCGACAGTCGTGTTGCCCTCAATTGCAACAGATGTTATAATGAGTCACAGCAACCTACTGTCTCCACGACTGCTGATTGTGAGGCGACCACAACGATTCCACACATCAACCATTTTGCAAGGGAGCAAGACGATGCCAGCACAATCCACCACATCTGGCAAGATCACGACGATCGAACGCCACATCCTGGACGAACAGGAAAGCTACCCCGAGGCGACAGGCACGCTCACCAGTCTGCTCTACGACCTGGCGCTGGCCGGCAAGATTATCGCCAGCAAGACGACCCGGGCCGGCCTGGCGGAAATTCTCGGACAGACTGGTGACACAAATATCCAGGGCGAAGAGGTCATGAAACTCGACCGCCTGGCTGACCGCACAATATATCGCCTCAACGACCACACCGGCCGGCTGGCTGTCATGGCCTCCGAGGAGCAGCCTGAGATCATCCCCATCCCCGACAAATACCCGACGGGAAAATACGTCCTACTGTACGATCCGCTTGATGGCTCGTCGAACATCGACTACAACGTCAGCATCGGGACCATCTTCGCGGTCTATCGACGCAAGAGCCAGGATGGCCCCGGCACGTTGGAGGATTGTCTGCAGAAAGGGCGCGATCTGGTGGCGGCCGGCTATCTCATCTACGGTGCCAGCACAATGCTGGTTTACACCACCGGTGCGGGTGTGCATGGCTTTACCCTGGATCCCAACGTCGGCGAGTTTCTGGAGTCGCACCACAACATCCAGATTCCAGACAAGCCGAAGTATTACAGCGTGAATCAGGGATACGAGATGTACTGGAGCGAAGGCGTGCGGCGGTTCACCCAGTATCTGCAGGGCCGCGATGGCGAACGCAAGGGCTTGTCGCTGCGCTACATTGGCTCACTGGTCGCGGACTTTCACCGCAACCTGCTGGCCGGCGGTGTCTTCTACTATCCCGCCGACAGCAAAGACCCGAGCAAGCCCCATGGCAAGCTGCGGTTGCTGTACGAAGCAGCCCCCCTGGCTTTCGTTGCTGAGCAGGCCGGCGGCTACGCGTCGGACGGCACCCAGAACATCCTGGACATCCAGCCGACCTCGCTCCATCAACGCACGCCGCTCTTCATCGGCAGCCGCGCACTGGTCGAGAAAGC
>JBHIAO010000349.1:0-6155 GCA_046758565.1 Anaerolineae bacterium | reverse complement strand
TTCCTGGGGGCCGGCGCTTACCATCACTATGTGCCGGCTGTGGTTGACACGATATTGCGGCGCGGCGAGTTCCTCACAGCGTACACGCCCTATCAGGCCGAAGTCAGTCAGGGCACGCTGACCTCGATCTACGAATTCCAATCCCTCATCGCCATGCTGGCCGACATGGAGGTAGTTAACGCCTCCATGTACGATGGGGCCAGCGCGCTGGCCGAGGCTGTGCTGATGGCAGCGCGGATTGCACGGCGGGATAAGGTGGTTCTCTCGAATGCCATTCACCCTGAATACCGCGATGTCGTTCGTGCTTATGTGCAGGGGCTGGACATGCCAGTGGAGGAAGCTGCGTACGATGCCGGAACCGGGCTAACAGATGCGGCTTCTGTCGATGCGCTCGTAGACCAGGACACAGCGTGTCTGGTCGTCGGCTACCCGAACTTCTTCGGCGGTATTGAAGACCTGGCAACGATGGTACAGTTGGCCCACAGGACTGGCGCGCTGTTCATCGCGGTCGTCAATCCCATCGCTCTGGGCCTGCTCAAGCCACCGGGGAGCTTCGACGCCGATATCGTGGTCGGCGAAGGGCAGCCGCTAGGTGTACCACTGCAGTTTGGAGGGCCATGTCTGGGGCTGTTTGCCACGCGGATGAAACACATGCGCCAGATGCCCGGCCGGCTCATCGGTCAGACAACCGACAGGGATGGCCGCCGTGCCTACGTGATGACACTTCAGGCGCGGGAGCAGCACATCCGCCGGGAGAAGGCCACCTCCAACATCTGCACCAACGAAGCACTGGTCGCCCTCGCAGCCACGGTTTACCTGGCAGCGATGGGTAGCTCCGGGCTCCTACGAGCAGCCAAGCTCTGCTACCACAAAGCGCACTACGCTGCAGACCGTATCGCATCGCTGAGTGGCTATGAGCGCGTGTTCGATGGGCCGTTCTTCCATGAATTTGCAGTGCGGACACCGATTGCGCCGCGGGAGGTGAATGCAGCACTGCGCGAGCACGGCATCATTGGCGGCTACGATCTCGGGCGCCGCTACGATGAACTGGACGACGCCATGCTCTTCTGCGTGACTGAAATGAACACCCGGGACCAAATCGACGGCCTGGTTAACGCCTTATCAGTAACCAGTAATCAGTGATCAGTAAACAGTAAACAGTAATCAGTGGTCAGTCTGATAACTGTTCACTGCTCACTGTTCACTGCTCACTGTTCACTGGTCACTGGTCACTGACCACTGGGAGGGAATGCATGAGTGAGCGCGACCTGTTGATGATCCCCGGCCCAATTGAGTTTGAGCCTGCAGTGCTTCGGGCCATGAGCCAACCAGCGCCCAGCCATGTCTCAGCGGAGTTCGTCGAGAGCTTCGGTGAGGTTCTCGAAAACCTGCGCCGCGTGTTCCTTGCCGAAGACGAGCAGCCGTTTGTGATTGCTGGCTCGGGCACACTGGCCATGGAGATCGCGGCTGCCAACCTGGTCGAGGCGGGCGACAAAGTTGTTGTCGTCAGTAGCGGGTATTTCAGCGACCGCTTTGCTGACATCTTCGAGCGCTATGGTGCTGAGATGACTGTCGTCCGCGCGAAGCCGGGCGATGTGCCGTCGAATGACGCCGTGGAGCAGGCCCTCGACAGCACTCGACCCAAACTGATGGCAATCACGCAGGTCGACACGTCCACGGGGGTTGCCACGGATGTTGAAGGCCTGGCTGCGTTGGCTAATGAGTATGACGCTCTCAGTATCGTGGATGGCGTTTGTGCAACCGCTGGCGCTGAGTTTCACCAATCGGCATGGGGCGTTGACGTCTGTGTCACCGCGTCTCAGAAGGCGATTGGTGTGCCACCGGGTTTGGCCCTGGTGCTGATGAGTCCAAAGGCGATGGAAGCTTTCGAAGCGCGAAGGACAGAGGTCCAAAGCTACTTTGCTGACTTCGCGAACTGGCTGCCGATCATGCAGGCCTACGAGGCCCGTCGGCCCAGCTACTTCGGCACGCCACCGGTTAACCTCATTCTGGCGCTGCAGGTCAGCCTCAAGTTAATTCTCGACGAAGGGATGGAGGCACGCTTCCGGCGCCATCGCCTCATTGCCCGCGCATTCCAGGCAGCCATGGAAGCGCTGGGCTTACGGCAGTTGCCCAACAGCCCCGACCTTCGCGCACCGACGCTTTCAGCCGTTTACTACCCTGAGGGGGTTGACAGCAGCCTGCTCGGCAAGATCCACGACGAGGGTGTAATTGTGGCCGGCGGGCTTCTGCCGCAAATCGCCGGCCGCTACTTCCGTGTGGGCCACATGGGCGCAGTGTCTGCCAGCGATATTTTGGCTACCGTGGGAGCCATCGAGCGCGGGCTGCAGCACAGCGGCTATGAATTCGACCTGGGCGCCGGCCTGGAGGCAGCGCAGCGCGTGCTAGAGAGGCTCTAACTTGGATATTGGATATTGGATATTGGAGATTGATGATTGCAACACAGGAGCTCCAAATAATCGAGGTTGAACGCATCGAGCGCCTCAGCGAAGAGTTGAAAGCCGAGGGGCGCAAGGATGACGCTTCCGCTATTGCGACTCTATTGGCAATCGTGACTCACCTGGATAAATACTACACGAGTGAAGAAGTTGCCAAGAAGTTCAAGACAACGCAAGAAATCGTCTTGGCTGGCATTCGTAAAGGCTGGTTCAAAGGTGTCGTAATCGGCGATACCGCTTTACTCCCTAAAGCACAGTTCGCCGACTTTGATCGTGTAGAGCACCTAGTACAGGAATTTGATGCGCTCGTTGCTCAGTACACGCACGAAGAGATCGAAGAGATGATTGCTGAGGCACGGCGAGAATGGATAAGCCGCGGGCTGTTCTAGATACCGACGTCGCCATAATCACACCCGAGGATTTCATCGAACTTCTGGCTGCCTCAAGAGACAAAGGAGTCGAACAACATGGACCGTGACAAGATTCTTGAACCGTTGCTGTTCGAAATTGGCAAGCCGGGGAGGGTGAACGATTACCTGCCTGATCTGGATGTACCCGAGGCACCGCTGCCGGCCGGCTATGTTCGGGATGAGCTCCCGTTGCCGGACGTCAGCGAGATCGACGTTATCCGGCATTTTACCCGCCTGTCCCAGTTGAATTTAAGCATCGACACGAACTTCTACCCCCTTGGTTCGTGCACGATGAAGTACAACCCTAAGATCAACGAGGAGACGGCCCGCTTACCTGGCTTCGCCTGGTTGCACCCCTACCAGGACGAGTCGACCGTCCAGGGCGCGCTGCAACTCATGTACGAGTTGCAGGAAGTGCTGGCGGAGATCGCCGGCCTGCCCGGTGTTACGCTGGAACCCGCAGCTGGTGCGCACGGCGAGCTCACAGGCATGCTGATCATCTGGGCGTACCACGCTCACAACGGCGATACCCATCGCAAATACATCCTGGTGCCCGACTCCGCGCATGGGACCAACCCGGCCACAGCAACCATGTGTGGCTACGAAGTGGTGGAGATACCCTCGGATAAACGGGGCAACATGGACCCCGACGCTCTTCGCGCCGCGCTGAGCGAAGAAGTGGCCGGCCTCATGTTGACCAATCCCAGCACCCTGGGGCTGTTCGAGGAACACATCCTGGAAATCACGGAGGCAGTACATCAAGCCGGCGGGCTCGTCTACTGTGACGGGGCGAACATGAACGCCCTGCTCGGAGTCGCCAGGCCCGGCGAGCTTGGGTGTGACGTGCTCCATTACAACCTTCACAAGACCTTCTCCACACCACACGGTGGGGGTGGTCCGGGGGCCGGCGCCACAGCCGTCACTGAAGAGCTGACCCCCTTCCTGCCCATCCCGGTCGTGGCTCGGAACGCCGACGGGTACTACCTGGACCATGACCGCCCGCTGAGTATCGGGCGCATCCGTGCATTCTACGGTAACTTTGCGAACATGGTCCGGGCATATACCTACATCCGGCAGCAGGGGCGCGAAGGCCTGGAGTCGGTGAGCCGGAATGCGGTCCTGAATGCTAACTACCTACTCGCCCGCTTGCGGGACGCCTACGAATTGCCCTACGACCGGTCTTGTATGCACGAGGTGGTGCTCAGCGGCAAACGGCAGGCGAAGCAAGGCGCCCGAACCCTCGACATTGCCAAGCGTCTGTTGGACTTCGGATTCCACGCCCCGACAGTCTACTTTCCGTTGATTGTGGAAGAGGCGCTCATGATTGAACCGACGGAGACCGAGAGCCTGGAGACATTGGACGCGTTCGCGGACGTTATGCTCCAGATTGCTCGCGAGGCGGCGGAGACACCCGAACTCGTCACCCAGGCACCGCACAACACACCGGTCTCGCGCCTGGATGAGGTGACCGCTGCACGGCGTCCCAATCTGCGCTGGCGTGGCGAGCCGTAGGTTGGCCTTGCCATAATTGACTGCTGCACCCGTTGAACCTTTCGGGTGCATGTCTGGTATATGCAAGGCAGGCCCTGGAGACGGTATGCCGGCAAGCGAAGAAGCTCAGTGGATAGCCCGCGCCAAGGAAGGCGATACGGGAGCCTTTGAGGCGTTATACGAACTGCACAAAGGCTCGATCTACCGTACTGCTCTGGCGATCACGCGGGATCGTGTGGCTGCCGAGGAGATTCTTCAAGATTGTTTCCTGCGGGCTTTCCGGCACATTGACAGCGTCCGTGATGATGGGCCCATCGCTCCCTGGCTTCACCGGATTGCGATCAATCTCAGCTACACCTGGGTCACGAAGCAAGCTCGTTGGTTGATCTCTCTGGAGGAAGCCGTCGACCGTTTGGTCGCTGCCCCTAGGAGCTCTCCTGAGCACGCCATGGAGCAAAGTGAGTTGCAGCAGGTTGTGCTAGAGGCCATCGATCGGCTCGAATTCCACCAGCGGGCGACGATCATCTTGTTCTACCTGGAGGAGTTTAGCCTCGCGGAAATCGCCGAGATGATGGATTGCCCGGTTGGCACCGTGAAGTCCAGATTGTATTATGGGCGCGAGAAGCTACGTGAGGCGCTGCTGGCTGATCAACGATTGCCTCGAGCGATAGCGTATGAGTTCACATGACCATCGGCCCAGACAGTTGGACGTACTAATTCGTCGTGCGCTCGTTGAAAGTGTCGCAGGTGAGGAGCCGCCGGCTCACATTTGGGATCGGGTTTGCGCTGAGTTGACCAAACCACAACGCCGGACGACAGTACACTGGTCAGGGGCAGTGCTACAAGCGGTCCTACTGCTCGTGATCCTCGTGTTTGGCAGCACGTTGGTCTGGCAAGGGCGGTGGGGCGAGCAGTCCACTGTGGTATCCCTCAACGATTCACCTGCAGCGTCACCGACCTCGTATGGCGCTGACAACTCACCGGCGTCATCCAGGGCTGCACGCATATGGACACTGACGGTCTATGGTGACCCCCCGCCGCAGATGCATCCCAAGATCACCTTGGGCACGATGGACCCGGTGGAGATCGCTCTCCTGCAGGACTACGCATCTGTTCGGCCTGGGAGTTCGACGAGCGAGGAACACCGGCCACGGGCTCCGAGGGTCGCCGCACCGATTGATGACATTCCCCCTGACCCTACCAGCCTACAGACGAAGATCTTGTTCCTGAGGTCTCTACGAGAGTCGGAACCGGCAGAGCGCGAGACTAAGCCGGCCCAGCAGCCAGCGCATGGCCCGGGGCTTATGTGGCAGTAAGTGAGGAGCATCTGCCGGCAGGCCGGGCCTCCCACGCCGCTTGGCTGAGCTTTCGGCCCGAGGGCTTCGACCGAGCTCAGCCGAGGCCCTCAGGCTGAGGGCTCGCGACGAAGCCCGGCAGCCGGCGGCCCTTCGACGGGCTCAGGCTTCCTCCCGAGGCTTAGCCCGAGAAGGGACAGGCTGTGAGAATCGTCTCTGCTACTTCCCGAGAGATCTGGCCCGTCACCAAAGGAGGTGAGAACCAAGGAAACAGTATCGCTCAGTTTTCGCCAGATTTTCCATGACCCCCGAACCAATCATCACCAATAAAGGAGGAGCAAATGCGTAAGCTTGTAATCCTGATAACCGTCCTGGCCGTCCTCGCCCTCTTCGGCGTAGCCTGTGGACAACCAGAGGTGCGCGAGGTCGAGAAGATCGTAAAAGAGACGGTGGTTGTCACAGAGGAAAAGATCGTCGAGAAAGAGAAGATCGTCGAGAAA
>JBHIAO010000348.1:0-6178 GCA_046758565.1 Anaerolineae bacterium | reverse complement strand
CGGTGGGCTATCCGTCCATAGCCCACTCCGACCATTCAGGTGGCCCACATCTGACCTGAGAGAGCTATCGCAAGATAGCTCTCTTTTTTTGTTAAATGGGCTAGCCTGGGGGATAGACAGGCGGTCAGGCATGCCCTATACTGAGCATAGATCGAGCATGATGAATGGAGGCATGGATGGAGGCCCGTCGCGTGGTCATTCTTTTTCAATTTCCACTGGTCGGCCGGGCCATCGAGCGACTGCTCGAGACAATCGGGGGTATCGAGGTAATCGCCTGCATGCCTGACGAACCCCAGGGATGGCTCCACGTCCAGAATCTCCACCCCGACGTCGTGATCCAGGTGTGCGAGACTGAGAGGGCAGCAGCCCCGCTTCTGTTACCGTCCAACGCAGTACTCCGCCTCATCCGCCTGGAGTCCACCGGCAACGAGATGTGCCTCTATGATGCACGGCAGTTAACGGCGACGCGCATCGAAGACCTGATCCAGGCCATCCGAGCAAGCGGCGAATGTGCAGACCGTGGGGCGACGGGAGAGGGATAGCAATGAACACCAAGATCGGCGAGGCGATCACCGTGGATGACCTGCTGGCCGATGGCTTCGATGCCGTGTTCCTGGGCACCGGGTCCCTCGTAAGTGTCCCCCTCAAGGCTCCAGGGCAAGACCTCTGCTGTACCACCAGCCGTTGCAGCACAACCGTAAGACAATGTCCCATTCACGGCTCCCGCTCCAACAGCGAAAGGGGTGTCAAAGATGAAGATTTATATGGATCGTGATACGTGTGCCAGCACCTTGTCGGCCTGCGAGTCCTGCCTGGCCACCTTCCTGATGTATCGCTGTTACCCCGATCGAGCCTGCATCACCGCCATCGAAGATGATGGCCAGGAAGTCCTTGAGCTGGTTCTGAAGTTCGACGGCCGCCAAGCAACCCTGACTATCACACCGGAAATCCGGGAGCTGGTGGCCTTCGAGGGTTGGAGTCAGTTCGTCGGTGTATCACCGGCTTTCTTGTCGCCACAAGCGCGTGGCAAGGGAGTGAAACAATGAAACGTTGGTTGGTGATGCTTCGACCACGCTCAGTACAAGCCTTTTTGGTCTTGATCATTCTGCTTAGCCTGGTGCCGTTGAGCTCTCGGGCAGCATCGCCGGCTCGACGCGAGATCAACCTGGAGGCCAGCCGCTTTGACTGGCAGCCTGAGGTCATCCACGTTAATCGAGGGGACCAACTGGTCTTCAATATCACTTCGACCGACGTGGTGCACGGCTTTTACCTGGACGGCTATGAAGTCAACGAGACCATTCTTCCCGGCGAGACCCGCACCGTGACCATCACCGCCGACAAGGCCGGCAAGTTCCGTTTCCGCTGCTCCTACACCTGCGGCAACATCCACCCGTTCATGATCGGTGAGCTGGTTGTGGAACCCAACACCCCCTACACAGGAGCGGTGGTTCTGACGCTGCTGACCGCAGCCGGCACCGTAGGCTACGTCTGGACCCGAAAAGGGAAGATGGAGAATGGAAGGTGGAAAACGGAAAATGGAGAATGGAAGGTGGAGGATGGAACAGACAACCTACACTTCCAATCTTCCGTCTTCCCCCTTCCGTCTTCCCCCTTCCGTCTTCCCCTCTCCATTTTCCGTCCAACTCGCCTGCTGCCCTTCGACTTATTGCAGATCGGTGCGCTTAAGCGCCTGCTCGACCACCGGGCCTTCCAGTACTTCGTGATCCTGCCGAACTTGTTATTCTTCGTGCTGATCCTAATGGCCGGCTTCTTCGGCACCCCAGTTGGCAACCACAACTTCGCCATCATCTTTGTGTGGATCGTCTGGTGGGCAGTGCTGATCACGTTGCTGATCCCCTTCGGAGCCCGGGTGTGGTGCACCATGTGTCCCATCCCGGCGCCAGGGGAATGGCTGCAGCGGTTGGGCTTCGTGCTGCGCCGAAAGCGTCAGCTCTTCACCTTGGGGAAGGTGTGGCCCCGCCGGCTGCGGAACATCTGGCTACAGAACTTCTCCTTCCTGACGGTGGCCATTCTCAGCGCCATCATCCTGACCACCCCCATCGCCACTGGCATCGTGCTGTCGCTGTTCATCGTCCTGGCCATTGTGCTGTCGCTGGTCTACCAGCGGCGGGCCTTCTGCCGCTACGTGTGCCCGGTCGGCGGATTCATCGGGCTGTATTCTTTGGTGGCACCGCTGGAACTACGGGTGAAGGACCCGGAGGTGTGCCGCCGTCACTGCGGCAAAGAGTGTATCCGTGGCTCGGCCGACGCCTTTGGCTGCCCCTGGCTGGAGTACCCCGGCACGATGAACCGCAACGCCTACTGCGGGCTGTGTACGGAGTGCATCAAAGCCTGTCCGGTGGGCAACGTCGGCCTCAACCTGCGGGCCTTTGGCAAGGACCTGCTCGTGCCTTACCGTCACCTGGATGAGGCGTACAAGGCCTTCATCATGCTCACCAGCGCCGGCGTCTACTCGGCGGTGATGCTGGGTCCGTGGGGCTGGCTCAAAGACTGGGCCAATCTAAACAGTCTGCCGACATTTACGGCGTACGCTGTTGGGCTGTTGGCCCTGAACCTGGTGGTGGTACCCGGGATTTTCCTAACGTTTTCCTGGCTGTCGAGGCGGCTGGCGGGCGCATCGCAGGTCCCACTGCGACGCGTCTTTGTGACCTATGCGTACTCGCTTGTGCCCATGGGCCTGATGGCCTGGATCGCCTTCAGCATTGCTTTCGTATTCATCAACATCTCGTACGCGATCCCACTGCTATCGGATCCCTTTGGCTGGGGCTGGGACCTGTTGGGTACGAAGCACTACCCGTGGACGCCGTACCTGTCCGGATGGGTCCCCTACTTCCAAATTCCTGTGTTGTTGGTGGGATTGGTGCTGTCCATTCTGTTGGCCCATCGCCTCTCGGAGGAAAGCTTCCCAGACCCACAGCGGGCTCGACGGGCCCTGGTTCCCGTAGCCATGTTTCTCATGGGTGTGACGCTGGTGTTTCTGCGATTGTACCTTGGCTGATGTGAAACGTGAAACGTGAGGATTTTGCGAGAAACATGCTCTCGGTTGTGAGCCATCGCCCTTCGGCAACCCTTCGACGGGGCTCAGGGCAGGCTATTTCACGCATCACGTTTCACGCATCACGTTTCACGTTAGGAGTTGTCCAAAATGCGTAAATGGGAACTCATAGCAATCATCACCGCCCTGGTCACCGTGATCGGTACCCCGTTGGCCGCTTTCGGGTACCAGACCTACCGGGAATCGCGGCAGGGACCCGAGGCAGCCTCTATCCGGGCGCCGAGCTCTTTCATGCCGACCGGGGACGTGGCGGCCGGCCGGCAGGTTTTCCTGGGCAACTGTGCCGCCTGCCACGGGGAGGATGCCCGCGGCAACGTCGGCCCGGATCTCTATGGTGTGGCAGCGTTCGGACCAACGTTCCTGTACGCCTTCGTCTCCAACCCGGAGACCGTCAATAACCAGGCCACCATGCCCCGGGTTCCCCTGTCCCGGCAGGCAATAGCCGACGTCGTGACCTACCTGTTACGGATTTCCGGTGTCGGATTTCGGATTGCGGATTTAGACTCTGCCACCCAATCCGAAAGCCGATATCCGAAATCCGAAATGGGAGGGCACCTCTTCCAGAGCAAGGGCTGCGTGGCATGTCACGGACCGGAGGCTCAAGGTACCGATCTGGCGCCCAGCCTGGTGGGCAAGATCGCCGAGGCAATACGCCAACAGGTACGAGAGCCGAAAGAGAAAATGCCGCCTTTCAGCACGACCCATCTTAGCGACAGCGAACTGGAGGCGATTATCCAGTACATCGAGAGTCTGTCCAAGGCCGGGCCAGCCGACGAATGATGAGCTACACTAGGAGATGCATCATGAGCGAGCAAGAACGACCGAGCCGAATCTTGGTCGCGGCTTTCGACCAACCTGAGGATCGGGATGCGGCCCAGAGCCGACTGGAAAAAGCCGGCATCGCCCGAGACTTCATGGGTATCCTGACCCGGGAGCCAGGAGCCGATGGCCAGAATGGTCACCTCTTGAGTGTGACTATACCGCCGTGGCGGCGAGACGAGATCCACACCCTTCTGCAGGCGTGTGGGGCCGGGGAGGTAGGCACGCCTGAAGCACTGGACCCCATCTATGGTCCGAGCCCACACCCGGGCGTCTGGGAAGATCATGACCTGAAGCTACCCTCCGGCCGCGAGTATCCGGACACCCAGTGGGCGCCGGCTCTCTCGGGTTACCGGGTGCGTATGCCAACCCTGGATACCCGTCAGCGAACCACTAACTTCGAGGAGTTGGAACTGGGGTACAGCCGGGGGCAGGCACTGGCTGAGGCCAGTCGTTGTCTAGCGTGTCCCGAACCCCAGTGCGTCAAAGGCTGCCCGGTCAACAATGACATTCCTGGATTCATTCAGGCACTGGTGAACCAGGATTTTCAGCGGGGCGTTGACATTCTCCGTCGCACCACCAACTTCCCTGCGATCTGCGGACGGGTCTGCGATTTCGCCCGGCAGTGCGAGGGGGCGTGTGTTCTGGCACAAGAAGGTGGCGATCCCATCGCCATCGGCGCCCTGGAGCGGTTCCTGGGCGACTGGGAGCGGACAACCGGCCAGCGACATCGGCAGGCCGAGCACAAGATGCCACCGACGGGCCGGCGGATTGCCATTGTTGGCTCCGGTCCTTCGGGTCTGGCCTGCGCGAGTGACTTGGCTATGCGAGGTCACCATGTCACCATCTTCGAGTCCCTTCCCGTCATCGGTGGAGCGATGGCATGGGGAATCCCCACCTTTCGGCTGCCTCCTCCCGTTCTCGAGGCGGAGATCGAGTTACTCCGGGCCGTCGATGTTGACTTCCAGTTGAACACGACCATCGGCGAAGATCTCACCATCGACGATCTCTTTGCAGAGGGCTTCGATGCAGCCTTTATCGGGGCTGGCACCACGGTTCCATACCGGCTGCGGATCCCCGGCGAGAAGCTGGATGGGGTCTACAGTGCCACGGAGTTTCTGACCCACGCCAGGCTGTCCCACAATGGTCAAGTGCCCGGCTATCAGCTCCCACAGATCGGGGAACGGCTGGCGGTCATCGGGGCCGGCAACACAGCCATGGACGTAGCCCAGACGGCCGTACGCCTGGGCTACATCGTCCAGCGGGATGGACTAAAGGAGTTCACCTCCATGGACGTGGCCGAGACAGCCTTGCGCCTGGGGTTCCGCGAAGTCACGGTGGTTTACCGGCGATCGGAATCGGAGATGCCAGCGCGGCGCGAGGAAGTGGCCGCCGCCCGAGAGGAGGGGGTGCGGTTCATGTTCCTCACGACGCCGGTGCGGTTCATTGGAAACGAGCAAGGCCGCCTCGTGGCCATGGAGTGCCAGGCGATGGGGCTAGGTGCGCCCGATTCCAGCGGCCGGCGCCGGCCCGTGCCGAAAGCGGGCACCGAGTTCACGTTGCCCGTGGACACGGCCGTTCTGGCCCTGGGCTACCAGGCCGACAACACGCTGACCAGGACTACCGATGGGTTAGCCACCAATCGCTGGGGGCTAATTACTGCAGACTCGGAGACAGGACGGACCACCCGGGACGGGGTGTGGGCCGGCGGCGACATCGTCATCGGGGCCGACACCGTAGTGCGGGCCATGGGGGCCGGCAAGCGCGCCGCCCGCGATATCGACCGTTACCTGATGGAAACGAAATAGTGCCCATGAACGATCTGAATGGGATTGCTTTCGTGGCGCTCGCTGGCCAACATGCTAATCGCTGCCTGGCGGAGGCCGGTGTCCCCCTCGGAGACGTTCAGGCACAAGAACGCCGCGGAAGCCGCTTCCAGATCCTCCAGGGTTCGCTGGTTCTACAGCCCCCGGTCACGCACTGGGGACAGAGGCCGATGTAGGCGGGGTGTGCTCGAAATAGCTCCTCACAACAGGGGCAAAGCGCGTAGCTACACACTAACCCTATCTCACCCTCACCGTGAATTGATTGACAGATGTCGCAGTAGTGGGCGACACTCTGGCACTCACGGCATAGATATAGATCGTTGCATTCCCGGTCTACGCCTACCCACCACCGGCATATGTCGTCCGATTCCCTCGTCTTGCTGCACAGGCCACACACGATCAGGGTACCTACGAATCGTTCCATCTCGAGTCCTCCTTCCGCTTGTTGGCGCGGGCC
>JBHIAO010000347.1:0-6189 GCA_046758565.1 Anaerolineae bacterium | reverse complement strand
CTAGTCCGCCCCTGCAACATCCACAGTATCATGAACATGTAGACTTGACACACTGGCATGTTGGCAAGTGACCGGCGCTTGACAGGGAAACTCGACGATGCAAGTGATCATCACGCATCACGGGTTCTACATCTAGCCAACCTGTCTGACCGGAAGCTACTTTGTCACTGCCAGTCTCGGGAAAAGAGATAAGGGGTCCCCCGGTATGACGAGAAATCAGTGGCTTCTGACAATTGGTGCGGTTGTTGTTGTATCCCTGCTGGCCCTCGCATGTGTTGCTTTCCTCGCCGTCGGCATGCTGGCCAATCGAAATGCGAGCTTGTCGGAATCCGGACCAGTGGGACAGCCGCCGGCCCAGGTCACGGCGGAAGTCCGTGAGCAACCCGAAGAGCCCCCCTCGACTCAACAAGAGTCCTCGCCGGCCGAGCAGCCAAAGTCAAGCGAGCCGGCCCAACCCCAGGAACGACGCACGGGTGGGACGCTCGTCCTTGTCGGCGCAGACCCGGCCACGCTGGATCCCCACCTGGTCACCGACTTCGAGTCGGCAACCTACATCGTGGAGATCTTCAGCGGCCTCGTAGGCCTCAATCCTAACCTGGAAATCGTTCCTGACCTTGCAGAGAGCTGGGAGGTGGATGACTCCGGAACCGTCTACACGTTCCACCTTCGCGAGGATGCCCAGTTTCACGATGGGCGATCGGTAACCGCTCAGGATTTCAAATGGTCCTTCGAGCGGGTGTTGGATCCTCAAACCAGGTCAACAGTGGCTGGCCTGTACATGAACGACATCGTCGGTGCCATGGACAAACTGGAGGGCAAAGCCGACGAGGTCGAGGGGATCAAGGTCATCGATGATCATGCCTTGCAGATCACCATCGATGCACCCAAGGCCTATTTTCTTGCGAAACTGACGTACCCCACCGGCTTCGTTCTGGACCAGGCCAACGTTGAGAGCGGCGGGCGTACCTGGACCGACCAGCCCAATGGCACCGGTGCGTTCCGTCTGCGCGAGTATCGCCTCGGCGAGGAAATCGTTCTGGAGCGGAACCCATTCTACTACGGTGAGCCGAAGCCATCTGTGCAGCGCGTAGAGTTCCTGCTTGCCGGCGGATCAGCAATGATCATGTACGAAAGCGGTGACATCGATGCCACGCCCGTCGGCCTGGCGGACGTCGAGCGAGTTCTGGATCCAACCGACCCGCTCCACGATGAGCTGACCGTCGTGGCTCCCACTTTGTCCACGTTCTACGTCGGATTGAACAACAAAATACCGCCCTTCGACGATCCGAAGGTGCGTCAAGCCTTCAACTATGCCATCGACAAGGAGATCCTGGCGAACGTGGTTCTGCGCCGGACCCGTGTGCCGGCCGAAGGCATTCTGCCTCCGAAGATGCCTGCCCACAACCCCAAACTCGACGTCTACGACTTCGACGTCGAGCGGGCTAAGGAACTCATTGCGGAGTCTGCGTACGGCAGTGTGGACGATCTACCCGACATCACGCTTACAACATCGGGGGCCGGCGCGGAACCGGGGCTCGTGGCTACAGCCGTTATCGGGATGTTGGAACAGAATCTGGGCATCGAGGTGTCAGTGGAACTGGTGGAGTCCGCTATCTTCCTCACCGAGGTTGGCGAAGCCAACTATCAGATGTTCGTCCTGGGATGGAGTGCCGACTATCCGGATCCGCAAGATTTCCTGGATATCATGTTTCACAGCCAGAGCACCAACAACCATATGAACTACTCAAACCCCGAAGTGGATCGTCTCCTTGAAGAGGCGCGGGTGGAACAAGACCACGAGAAGCGCATGCAACTGTACCAGGAGATCGAGCGCACGATCGTAGAAGATGCGCCCTGGATTCCGTTGTTCCACAATGCTGAATACTGGCTGACGAAGCCGCATGTTAAGGGCATGGTGTACCCGCCGGCCGTCGTCCCACGCCTCAAGTATGTCTGGTTAGAGAAATGAGGATTTCGAAAGGGAGGCAGAATCATGGAACGAATCATCAAGACCATTGAAATTGAGGGACAGCCGGCGGTGGCGCTGTTCGACACCGGGGCAATTTACACGTATGTCCGTTCCCCCCTCGTGACAGAGGCACCCAAAAGGGCCATGGTGCCACCTGCTCACGTCGCCCTGGGGGGCAGGGAAATTGAGATCCGGGAACTGTGTCTCATGGAGGGGAAAATTAAAGGGTTAGGTTTTCTTGCGGACGCTGTGCCGATGGAGGATATCGGCCATGCCGACGGCTATGAGTTGGATGTTCTCATTGGTGCTCGCACCATGGAGCAGTGGGAGATCAGACTCGATCCTCGAACCGGTACACTGGATTTGGAAGGGCTCAGACGTCGCGAGTTCACCGAGTTCTAGCCAGATGATTCAGTACCTGGTACGCCGATTGCTCTGGCTCCCAGTGCTGTTGGCAATCGTGATCATGATTACGTACGCGCTGGGGCTCTACGGACCGGGCGATCCGGTCAAGATCGCGATGGGCCAGCATTACGATCCGGAAACTGCAGCCCGGGTTCGGCATGAGTTGGGCCTGGATCGGCCCTTCTTCGTTCAATATGGTGACTACGTGTGGGGGCTCCTGCACGGCGACCTGGGAGAATCGATCAAGTATCGCCGGCCCGTGATTGATTTGATCAAGTCCCGCCTCTGGATTTCGTTTCAACTCAACGCCGCAGCCCTGGCTGTCGGACTTCTGATTGGAATTCCGCTGGGCGTGGTGGCAGCGGTTAAGCATCATACCTGGCTCGACTACACAATCGTCACAGGCTCGGTGGCCGGCATTTCTCTACCGACGGTTGTCCTAGCCCCAATCCTCTTGTGGTTTCTGGCCGCACGTTTTCGCATTCTGCCTTCCGGCGGCTGGGACGGACTGATCAGTACCCGCTCCATCATGCCCGTGGCAGTGATGTCCACGGGCGTCATCGCCGTGTTTGTGCGGCAGACACGAGCGAACATGCTGGAAGTCATCGGCCAGGACTATGTGCGCACGGCCCGGTCAAAAGGCCTGTCGGAACGAGTGGTTATGATGGTTCACGCCTTGCGCAATGCGCTGATGCCGCTATTTACCATCTTCGGACTCATGGTGGGCGGTCTGGTTGGGGGGACATTTATCGTGGAGTACATCTTCGGGATTCCGGGCATTGGCCGGCTGGGATTTGAGTCTTTCTTCGCCCGAGACTATCCGGTGATTATGGCGTTGATCATCCTGATCGCCGCCGCGTACGCTCTGGCTAACCTGCTCGTTGACCTGGGATATACTGTTATCGATCCTCGGATTCGGTACAGATAGCGATGGAAAGGGCCGTTAGGCAGCCGGCATCGGTTCGGGCACGAACACTATCAGACCAGACGGTGCGACCGCGCAGCCGGTGGTGGGATTTCTGGCGACGATTTGCCCGCAACCCACTGGCAGTTATTAGCCTGTTCATCGTACTGGGGATGGTGTTCGCCGGCATCTTCGCTCCATGGTTGGCACCTTATGATCCCACCAAGGTCAACTATGCCGAGGTCGAGCAGATGCCCAGCCTGCGACACCCGATGGGGACCGATGATCATGGCCGCGACCAACTGAGCCGCGTGATCTGGGGCGCGCGGACGGCCATTATCGTCGCCCCCTCGGCTACCATCGTCGGTTTGGTCCTGGGTCTGCTCTTTGGGTCACTGGCCGGCTATTTTGGGGGTTGGATCGACAGCCTGGTGATGCGAATCACCGACGTTCTGTTCGCCTTCCCGGGGTTGCTTTTCGCGATCCTCATCGCAGCAACCATCCAGCGCCGAATCGAGACCTGGATGCTGACGTTTGAGAGGCTCAAGCCTTTTGTCAAGGCCGGCTATGCGGAGTTTCTGGTGGTAATCCTGGCGCTGGGTCTGGTGGGGTGGGCCGGGCTGGCCCGACTCATTCGGGGCCAGATTCTTGCATTGAAAGAGGAACAATTCGTCGAAGCCGCGCGCGCAACCGGTGTCCGGCCATGGCACATCATCACACGCCATCTCTTGCCAAACGCGATGGCACCGATCATTGTTTCCTTTTCTATGGGGCTCGGCGGCGCGATCCTGGCCGAGACAACCCTCAGCTTCCTGGGAATTGGTATCAATCCGCCGACCCCGAGCTGGGGAGCCATGATTCTTCAGAACTTCAACTTCTGGCGGCATCCAGCAGCGCCAGTGTTGCTGTGGTTCCCGGGCCTGATCGTTGCATCGTTGGTATTCGCTTTCAATTTCATTGGTGATGGGTTACATGAGGCGTTGAACCCGCATTTGGACTGAGATTGAATTAGAATTAACAGGTGAAGTTGGGAATTGTCGAGGAGTAGCAAGATGGAAGATAAAGCTGCATTCCCGCCGGTCATCGCCATTGACTTGCCGGTGTTGTACGAGGATGAGGGACAGGAGGAAATGGGAGAGCACACCGTACACACTCTCACCGATCGCATCATCTATCTGGGATTGGAGGCCCACCTGGCCGGCCAGCCCAACCATCATCTCTTTTCCAACCTCAACCTGCACTACCACCCCATTGATCCGGATGCCTACGTATCGCCCGACGAGATGGTGGTGGTGGCAGACCTGCCCCCCAATCCAAGTATGGGGTCATACCGGGTGAAAGAGACAGGGCCGGCACCGGTCTTGGTAGTGGAGGTGCTTTCAAAGCGCACGTACCAACAGCAAGACATCAGCCCGACGGGGAAACCGGTGATCTACGCCGACTTAGGGGTGGCAGAATACATTCTGGTGGACGTGACGGGGGAGTTCTTGCCCCAACGGTTGTTGCTAAAGCGGCTTAACGCGGAGGAGCGGGATGAGGCTGGCCGGCCTACCTGGCGGGATGAGCAGGACCCCGATGAGGGGGTGACGAGTCAACTTGGCTTCCGGCTGGTCATTGAAGCGGACGGACAGGTACGGGTGGTGGACGCAGCCAGTGGCCGGCGCTACCTGCGACCGTCGGAAGTGGAGACAACCCGCCAGGCTCTGGCGGATGAAGTAGAGCGTCTGCGAGCCGAACTGGCACAGCTACGGAACCCGGGTGAACCGTCCTGATCTCCAATACGCAGTACTTGGGAGGAGAGAATGAGCACAATTCTCGAGGTTACGAACCTCAAGACCCGGTTTTTCACCGAGGACGGCACGGTTCATGCCGTCAATGGCGTGTCGTTCAAGTTGGGCGAAGGTGAGACGCTGGGGGTGGTAGGTGAGTCCGGCTGCGGCAAGAGCGTGACCATGTTATCTCTCTTGCGGCTTATCCCGAGCCCGCCCGGCAAGGTCACCGATGGCGAGGTGCTGTTCGAGGGTCGGGATCTGTTGAAGATGACCGACGACGAAATCCGGCAGGTGCGCGGGAATCGCATCGCCATGATTTTCCAGGATCCCATGACCAGCCTGAACCCGGTGCTGACCGTCAATCAGCAGATCAGTGAGGCCCTGCAACTGCACCTCGGCATGGACAAAGAAACGGCCCGAAAGCGCACCATCGAGCTGCTCACAATGGTCGGCATTCCAGCAGCAGCCGACCGCGTGGATGATTATCCGCATCAGTTCTCCGGCGGGATGCGACAACGTGTGATGATCGCCATGGCGCTGGCTTGCAATCCCCAGATCCTGATTGCCGACGAGCCCACGACGGCACTGGACGTGACGATCCAGGCTCAGATCATTGATCTGGTCAAGCGTCTGCAGCAGGACATTGGTATGTCGGTGATCTGGATCACGCACGATCTGAGTCTCCTCGCCGGCATTGCCGATCGCATCAATGTCATGTACGCCGGCTTCATGGTTGAGGCTGCCAGCATAAAGGAGTTGTACGCTGACCCCCGGCATCCTTACACCCTCGGCCTCCTGGGGTCTATCCCGCGGCTGGATGAGAGGAGGCCGGCGGAACTCTACTCCATCGAGGGCCTACCGCCGGATCTACTGCAATACCCGCATCATTGTCCATTTGCACCGCGGTGCGCTTACGTCATCGACAAGTGTTGGGAGGAGAATCCACACCTCCAGGCCACCACGTCTATGCGGCACGGGGCAGCGTGCTGGCGCTGGGAGGACGTTTCCTTGAGCGACCTCGCACGCTTGAAAACTCTGGCAGAAGTTGAGCGCGTGTGAGGACACGACGGATAATCAGTGAACAGTAAACAGTGAACAGTGAGCAGTGAACAGTGAGCAGTGAACAGTGAGCAGTGAAC
>JBHIAO010000346.1:0-6210 GCA_046758565.1 Anaerolineae bacterium | reverse complement strand
CACTGTGGCAGCGCCGGCATTCGCCAGGACCCCGACGTGTTAGATACCTGGTTCAGTTCCGGACTGTGGCCCTTCAGCACCCTCGGCTGGCCCCACGAAACTGGAGATCTGGCGTACTTTTACCCCACGTCGGTGATGGAGACCGGTTACGACATTTTGTTCTTCTGGGTGGCCCGAATGATCATGCTGGGGTTGGAGATGACGGGTGACATCCCGTTCGATACCGTGTATCTTCACGGCCTGATACGTGACGGAGACGGCCGGAAGATGAGCAAGTCGACGGGTAATGTGATTGATCCAGTCGAAGTCATGGATGAGTACGGGACCGATGCTCTGCGGTTCACCTTGCTGACAGGTTCATCGCCAGGAAACGACATGAAGCTGGCCTATGACCGGATCGAGGGCAATCGGAACTTTGCCAACAAGATCTGGAATGCAGCCCGCTTCGTGATTACCAATCTCTCCGGCGACTTCGATCGCATCGACGGTCAGGCTCTGGAGGCCCGATGGGACACACTTACGCTACCCGATCGCTGGATTCTCAGCCGGCTCAATCGCCTCATCGGCGACGCTACACGGCTCATGGATGCCTACCAGTTCGGAGAGGCTGGTCGGCAGATCAACGATTTCTTCTGGAGCGAGTTCGCCGATTGGTACATCGAGATCGCCAAGATCCGGCTCTACGGTGAAGACGAAGACGCGGCCGAGACAACGCGACAGGTGTTGACCCACGTGCTCGAACAAGCCATACGGCTGCTGCACCCGTTCATGCCGTTCATCACCGAGGAGGTGTGGCAACGCATGCCTCGCCCCATTTCGGATTTCGGATTTCGGACTTCGGATTTGGGACCCGGGATTGCTGAACACATTCCGCAATCCCCAATCCGCAATCCGCAATGGGAGGGGGAGGCGCTGATCATCGCCCGCTGGCCCGAAGCCGGCCAACGCGACGCTGACGCCGAGAGCGAGATGGGGCTCATTCAAGAGTTGATTCGAGGCATCCGCAACGCCCGCGCCGAGTACAATGTGGACCCTGGTCGGCGCATTGCCGCCATCATCAGCGCCGACGGACAGGCCCGACTCCTGCGGCAGCACGCATCCATCATCACAGCCCTGGCACGGCTGGATGAAGCCCAGTTAGAGATTGTGGCCGATTTGGCGGAACCGCCGGCCCAGGCAGCTTCCGTCGTGGTGGGCGATGGCGTGCAGGCTTATCTGCCGCTGGCCGGTTTGGTGGACCTGGACCGCGAGCGCGATCGACTGGCCTCGGCCATCGAAGAAGTGAAGGCCGAGATCGCCAAGGCGGAAGACCTGCTTGGAAATGACCAGTTCACAAGCAAGGCGCCGGCTGAGGTGGTCCAACGCGAGCGCGACAAGCTCGCCGAAGCCAGGGACCGCCTGGCACGACTGCAGGAACGCGTGACAGTTCTTGACTCCTAGAACGGCCAGAGGACGAGGGTTGCTAGACCCTCGTCCTCCAGGTATTTCTCATCTGAGACGGCAACGGCTCGCGGACGTACAGTTTTCCAACAAGGCGCCGCGTCAGGTTTCTTGCAGCCTAGGAACACTGAGGGGACGAGTGGCCCGCCACTCGTCCCCTTCCTCTTTCTATCGCTCGCTCACCGGAGTCTAGAAAAACCCCCGCCCACGATACCAACGTCTGTGGTGGGATCCACGGAAGAAGAACGAGTGGTGCCCAATGCCGCGGCTGAAGACACGGCCGGGGAAGAACAAGAAACCGCCATGCCGCCTGAAGAAACGCTGGCGGAAGAAGTGATGGCGCCCTCCGAAGAATAGACCAAAGCGGTGTGAGAATCGACCACGGCGGAAGTGCGAGCTGAACGTCGGCGCGAAGCTCGCGAATCTAAAAGGAAAGCGGTGGAAGCCGCGGCCGAAGCGGAAAAGGAATCCACGAGACCGCCGCCAGGTCAGTTCCGTATCGTCATCCAGTGCGGCCAGATTGTCGCCAGCTAACTTCTCGTCAATCTGCTGCAGCCCCTGCTCAAAGGCCGAGGCTTCCTGCGGCATGTTCGAGGTGAACTGCATGTTGAACTCGTCATCAAAGGTCACCCAGCCCATGCGCACGAGCTCGTTGAGCCCTTCCAGGCCGGTTCGATACTCGTCAACGAAATCCTCGTCGACACCTACGTAGCCGAGGTCTGGCGACTTCAGGCTCAGCGTGCCGTCGTTATTCAACACCAGATACTCGCCCATCCGGTGGCATACTTGAAGGACTTGGTCCATTTCACTGTCCGTCAGGCTCAGGAGATCGACGTCACCTGTAAGCTCAAGCTCCGTCTTAAGTTCCTCGACGGAAAGATCAAACAGTTCCTTCGTCTCCGGCTCTGCCAGAGCCGCTACCGCTGACAGACTGGGGATTTGCATTAAAACCAGCATTACAACGATCCACTTCCTCAGACCTTTCATCACTATGCCTCCATTATTGTCGATTTCAACTTCTCATCATTCAACACATCTACTTATGTGTATGCCATCGGTGGGTGACTCACCGGGCAGGAGTGGCTCTCACACGATATAGACCTCCGTTTCACAATTAGCCAGCGGTCGACTCTTGTAGATAATGATCGCTCGGGGCGAGCGCGTCTCACGTCTCTCGTCGCAGACAGGGCGAATGAGCCAGCAATGACTGCTGCAATATCGACGCTGCCACAGATTCGTGTGCGCCGGCATTCCTTTTGAAGACGTACATCGCCTCGCGGATCGCAATGGCGCCTATCCATGTCGACGGCTTGATGCCACCTAAGTGGCGGTCCAACCGGCTTCGGACAACCCCTTCGGCTTTCCGCGTGATCGCCTCGATCAAGCACCGCACCTGTTCTTCCGACAATCCATGCAGCATCTCCCGATGCCGGCGGGCATAGATCAGGATCGCGCGCACGATGTGCTCACGCACGTGCTCCTGCGGCCAGCCGGCCACTATCCCGTTCGCCGGCATCTGTGAAGTCAAGTCGTCCGTATGCTCACTCATGTTCACCCCACCCTTGCTGAATCCTTCCGTCAGACGAGATGCCGGCGAATTCCGGAGAGGTGCAGGGGGGACCACGACCCCGGAATTCGCCGTAGGCAAATTGCACAGATATATTATCCGACTTGGCTCAAGATGTCTATCCGTGGGACTGACTATTTTCGATACTCGATGTCGGGGAATTCCCTGAGTTGTGCAGAGGAGCGGGGGTGCAGGGGAGCAGAGGAGACAGGGAGAAGGGGAGACGGGGAGATAAGGGGAGGTTCCGCTGTGCTCCTTGTCTCCGCGTCTCCTTGTCCCCTTGTCACAAAACGAGGCCTTTGCGGAGGGCGTACTGGACTAGCTCGGATTGGCTGCGAATACCCAGTTTCTCCTTGATGTTCGCTTTGTGGGACTCGACCGTCTTGACGCTGATCACCAGTTCCTCAGCGATCTCCTGGTTCCTATAGCCGCGAGCGATGAGACTTAGAACCTCCAGTTCTCGTGGCGTCAGTGGGATTTCTGGCTCAACATCTACCGGGCTGTCTGGCGCATCTTCCAGATAACCGTCGATCAACGACTGCGTCAGTGAGGGGTGAATGAAGGCTTCTCCCCGATGAACCGCCCGGATGGCTACCAGAAGCTCGTCCTCGGCGCCGCGCTTCAACACGTAGCCAGATGCGCCGGCCTTGAGCACGCCTCGGACGATGCTCTCATCCTCGTGCATTGTCAGTGCAATGATCTTGACGTCAGGATTCATGCTTTTGGCCTTACGAGTGGCCTGCAATCCATCCAGGCCGGCCATCGAAATATCCATCAGAATGATGTCTGGTTCCAACTCCTCCACACTTCGCAAGGCCTCGATCCCCGACGCCGCGTGACCTATGACTTCGATATCAGGCTGTGTGCCCAACAAGGCCTGCAGGCCAGCACGCATCAGCGCATGATCGTCGACGATCAACACTCGTATACTCATCCTCCAACCTCCCCAATCGTCACCAGCGGTGCCTCGACGCGAATGGTCGTGCCCTGACCAGGCGCTGAGTCAATGATCAACTTGCCATCGATAAGCATTGTCCGCTCTCGCATACCCAGTAGCCCGAGACTGCGCACCTCTTTGGATCGTAGGACGGCATCGGCATCGAAACCTCGGCCGTTGTCACTGACTGTGGCAACAACCCTATCGCCCTGATTAGAGAGCGAAACGGCAACCTGGTCGGCATTGGCGTGCTTGATCACGTTGTTCAACGCTTCCTGGACAATACGATACAACGTGATCTCAACCTGCGGTGGCAGCCGCGAGCCGCAGTCCAGGCCATCCTGATCGAATCCCTCAATGGTGAAACTCACATCCAGCTCGAACTGCTGTTGAAGCTGACGAAGGTGCTCGCGTATGGCCGCGATAAGTCCCATTTGGTCAAGCGTGCTGGGCCGCAGCGCCTGAGCGAGACGGTGCACCCCATCGCGGATTGTGCTCGCGAGGTCCCTCACGTCCGTGATTTGCGACTCAATGGGCAGACCCCTCGCCTGCTCCTCCAGGACGCGTAACAGCATCGCTAATGAGGTGAGCGACTGGCCCGTGTCATCGTGCAATTCCCGCGAAACACGCCGGCGCTCATCTTCCTGCGCACTGATAATCTTTTCAATGAGCCAGCCACGCATCTCCTCTTTCCGGCGCAATTCGTCCCACAACCGCGCGTTCTCGATGGCGATAGCGGCCTGGCGGGCGAATGTGGCGATCGTCTGACCGTCCGTGTCGTTATACGCGCCGACCTGCCGGCTATCAACGGTGAGGCAGCCGATCACGCTGTCTTTGACAACCAGCGGGGCGCAAACCCAGCCGCGTACGTACCCAGTCTGGCCGGCAGCCGTGAAACGGGGATCAGCCTGCGCATCTTTCAACACGAGCGGTTGTTCGGATTGACTGACCTGTTGAAAGAACGGGTCATCAATCGGGAGCGCAACGCGCATGTCTGGATCAACGTCTGCGACGTGCTGCGAGGCCACTACCTCCAGGCGGTCATACCGAACCAGGAGCACGGCGGCGCTGTCGTAGGCAATAACTTTCTTGAGTTCCACCAGAATGCGGTCAAGGGCATCTTCCAGATCCAGCGTCACCGTCAGGATGCGCGCTATCTTCTGCAGCGTCTCGGCCGATTGTCGCGCACGTTGTTCTGCTTCATACAACCGCGCGTTTTCCAGAGCGACAGCCACCTGAGCCGCCAGACTCTCAAGCAGCGGGATATCTCGCGCGTCGAAGGCGTTGATCCGGTCACTCTCCACGTCCAAAACGCCCAACACCTTGTCGCTAATCCGGATCGGTACGGCAAGCTCTGCGCATGTGCGGCACAGGGCTTCCAGGCAACGGTAGCGAGGCTCCTGGCTCACGTCATTGACCAGAAGGGGCCGGTTATGGGCAGCGACCCAGCGGGCGATACCTGCTCCGTCGCCGATGAGTCCCCGCTGGCCCACCGGCGGTTCGCTAGGCTCATACTCACCTTCACTGGCTCGAATCACCAGATAGTCGCCTTCTACCAGACCGATGTTGACATTGTAGTAACCGAAGGTTTCTTGGGTGAGCCGCGCGACCTCGTTGATGAGCTCATCCACATTGAGAATCGAGGTGATTCGTCGCCCGACCTTGTTAATCAGGCGGAACTGCTGGGCTTTGTGTTGCGCAGCATCGTAGAGTCGGGCGTTTTCCAGAGCGATGGCGGTTTGATTCGCGATGAGACTGAGAAGCTTGACTTCGGCCTCCGTGAACCTGCGGACGTCGTGGGTATTGATCAACATCGCCCCAATGGGCCGGCCTTCGATGAGCATGGGGGTGCTCAATGCCGAACGAAGCCCCTGCTTGATGAACATCTCCGGCACGCTGAAACGATCTTCCCGAGTCATGTCAGGAACGACGACCGGCGTGCGTTCGGCGACGGCGTGGCCTGCTGCGGTGTCGACTCCGAACTTGATGCGGAAGGTCCCGAAGAGTTCGGTGCCCCATCCATAGCCGGCCCGGAGAACCAACTCCTGTCTGAGTGGATCGGGCAGGAATATGCTGCATCGGTCGGCGTCCAGCACTTCCACCGCGACCTTAGTCGCGCATTTCATGATGTCACGGGGTTCGAGACTGCTGAGGAGTTCATTTGACAGCCAGAGGAGCGCCGCCAGCTCATCGCGCCGGCGGCCCCACAACTCGCGGTAGCCTTGGGCGGGGGCAAGATCGGGCTTCATAACAACTCTGATGGACA
>JBHIAO010000345.1:0-6219 GCA_046758565.1 Anaerolineae bacterium | reverse complement strand
AGAACTCCGGCTCGATTCGCATCGTCACCGTGCCGGCCGGCTCGGCATACAGCCGGCTGCCGCCTGGCACAACGACCAGAGCGATCACGATCAGGACGAAGGCCGCAACGCCGGCCCATCTGAACCACCTTGGAATAACTTGCTGTTGTGTCATAGGATTAACCTCCCAGAGGATAGAGATACTGTGTCGGCTTCATTGATTGATCTCGGTGTACGTTTCCCGAACGATTATAACACAAGGTATGCGAAGTTTCTTTGCTGGCAGGTGAATTCTGGATGAACTTGGAATCATATTACTATCGGAGGCCGGCGTTATTATACCACAAATACGCGCATTTTTGAAGGCGTCTGGCCTTCGTATCGGCTACGAGGAGTATACCACAAAGACCAGCCCATGTTGTTACGGATTTGTTACAGATACGTTAAATGCCCATTAAGTTGGTGTGAATACGGACGTGCTCGGTCCATCGAGTCAGTTCCTCAATTGCATGGCCTCAAAGAAGGCGTCTAACTGGTCGCGTAACATCGTCAACGTATCCGACAGGCTCTCGACCTTCCAGCGCATCTGACTCCACTGCAGCGTGTAGCCGTAGGCGTGGCGGAAGAAGTGGCGAAAGTCAAAGTAGTCCTTCAGCCGGGCACGTAGTGGTTCATCGATTACCGCCGGGCGCTCTCCCGCCCGCTCCTCAGCCATTTGATTCAACAAGTCAACGTGCCAGTACTGCCCGCGCGGGAGGCCCTCTCCCAACCCTACCGCGATACGCTCAAGGATACTTTCCACCCCGGTGTAGAACTGATGGAGGTAGGCCGCCAGGCCATGCAATTCGAACTGGCTCGGATCGTCAGAGAGCGACGCCAGGGCCTCCTCTGTGCTCTCTACCACCCGTTCCAGGGCGGCTAATTCGTCCTCAATCAGTCTCTGTAGTGCTAACGTAGGATCATCAGGCATCTCCACCTCCCCCAGGATGCGAGCCCGCATCTCTGGATAAACGCTTTCCAGTGATAGCAAGTCCAACTCCAGGCCCGGGGGCAGCAGATCGCGGCAGGCCGAGTAGGCCGGGAAAAACTCGGCGGGGTCCAGACCCTCCACAGCCAGGTCGATATCCGACCGCCCATGCCAGATGCCCTGGCCGGCCAGCGAGCCGAAGAGGATCACCCGCCGGGCGCCAAAACGCTCCTTCAGCAATCGCCTGCAGGCCTCGGCTGCTTCCAGGGCTTGCGCCTTGCGTTTTTCTGCCAACTCTGCCTGTTTATAGTAGACTTTATAGGGAATTAGCTTTCCCAAACGGAATGCCTGGCATTACGATTTCGGATTTCGGATTTCGGATTTCGAATTTGGCTTTTCGCCGGCTTTTGTATCCCAATTGGGATGTAACGGCGACGTGAGACAAATTCGAAATCGCGCAATTCGAAACTTGTGCTGAGCCCAGTCGAAGTATTCGAAATCGTAATGCCAGCGCATCCCGTACCAATAAGACAAATCCCTATAAAGTCTTATCTGCTCCAAGGCATCATGGATGGGCGGGATCTTCTGATTGACCCTCTGCGCCCGCCTCCGCATCCGCAAATCCGTCGGGGCGCTCCAGGACGGCTTGAAAGTGATCGAGATCCTCTGCCGTAGCCGCTGCGACCAACAGCCGACGCAAGACCTCGACGTCACCCACTTTCTGCAATTGCAGCGTCAGGCGCTCGACGGTGCTATCTGGGGGCTCAAAGCGAGCTCGCAGCAAATGCAACACTGCCTCGACCAGTCCCTTCTGGATACCTTCTTGGATCCCCTCCTGGCGACCCTCTTGGATTCCCTCCTGGATTCCTGCCTGGCGTCCTTGTAGGAATCCTTCCTGTACGATCTCCTGATACCACGGTGACTCTCGCAAGACTGCCATTTCCCACCTCACGATCTGCCGTATTTCCTCGGGACTCATGACAAAGCTGGCAAACAGCGCCAGCACCGCTTCCATCTCCTCGCCGGCCCCCCGTTCTCGCAATACTTGGGCACCGGCATGCATGGCAATTTCGGATTTCGGATTTCGGAATTCGGATTTGGAGCAAATGTCGTCGGTTGTGCTCAAGATTCGGCTCATGAACTAAATTCGAAATTCGCAATCCGCAATCCGAAATTCTTCCGGATAGGCCGGCAGCCGGTACTTCTCCTCGGCCAGAGCAGCGTACGCCTGCACCCGCCAGGGCATGTCCGGGTCGTAGCGCAGTTGGAGCTCGATCAGTAGCAGAAAGGGGCCATCATCGTCCCGCAGCCGCAACAGCACATCACTGTGGCGCAGCACGTGCTGGAACTCGGCTGACAGGAACACTTCTATCTCCAGCGTCGGGTCGGCCATCATCCAGCGCACCCACGCTTCGGGCTCTTCTCCCAGGAGCCATTTGCTGCTTATGTCTGCTTTGCCCATTGGTTTGGCCTGCGTGTAACTACCTTCCCGGTTTCAAACGGGCGCAAGCTCATCCGCGCGATCCTGAGTTAAAGAGCGAAATACCCTCACGCAATGCCTGAGTCACAAACGCGTTGCCCGCCGCTAGCATCGCCTCCAACTCCGCCCGGGTGTAGGCGAACACGTCTACGCCCACCCCGACACCCGCCGGCCGGTATCGCGCACCGCGTTCCAGGAAGGATAACTCGCTCTCCCGGAGAATCAGCAACAAGTCGGCTTCCTATGATGTAAGTATTTGCTTCACTCAATCCTGACTCTCTTTGCTTGAGGTAATGTGCATCATCACCGCCTCAGCGAAGGTCGCCAGATCATCCAGCCGCTTCTGAAACACGCCATAGACCGCCGCATCGTCGAGCTTGGCGTACTCGTGCACCAGGATGTTTCGGAAACCTGCCATCCGCTTGAAGGTCTCCAACTTATCCTGCTGCAAAATGCCGGCCTCGGTCAAGACCACGAAAACGTCCTTGTTGTCTTCTGGCTGGCGATACCCCTCCAGCGAGATCAGGCGATTGCCAATATCCAAACAGGCCTCAAGCGCCGTGTGCAGCGTCCGCTCGATGAATTTGCGCTTGAATTTGTCCCGCTGGTAGATTTCGAAATCAACTTCACCCTGCAGTTCGCGCAGCTCATTCAGATAGCCGTCAAGCCGCTGTATCCGCTCGATAATGATGGCGTCGACGTCTGGCACTGAGTTGTCCAAAAGTACCCTCCCGTATGGATTGAATCAGCATCTCCCGGTGCTGGCGGAGACGGGGCTGAAAGTCGAAATATAGGGCTCTCGCTCGTGCCTCGTAATCCAACTGGGCTGCCTTGTCGGCGGCATGCAGCAGCCGCCCCTCACACAGAACCTGCCCCTGCAACAACAGGGAAGCTCGGTTGAGCAAAACCACATCCACCGATCCCCGGACAATCTCCTCTGCACGCACCGCGAGCTCCAGCCGTCGCTCCAATAGCTCAAATGACGTGCGCCCCTGTTCATCCAGCAAGAGCGCGACATCCAGATCACTCCCGGGATGAGCTCGCCGGCTGGCTTGTGAGCCGAACAGGTACACAAGCACGACATCCGATTGACCACGGAAGTAAGTCACCAGTCTTTGCACGCGGTTTTCCATTCTGAGTCACCTCTGCTCCTCCGCGCCTCTGCTCCCCTTCGACAAAGCCTTCGCCGAGGCCTGTCCCGGCTCAGGGGCGTCGGCCGAGGCACTCAGGACGCCGCTCAGGACAGCGCTTCACGAGAAGACACCTTTTTCCTCTTTTCTCTTTTTTCCTTTTTCCCCTTCTTCTTGCTCGTCCTCTTCCAGGAACTCCACGAAGAACGCCCCAAACACGCCCACCATCAACCCCAGAGCGCCGGCCAGGGCCAGGTTCAGCATCTTACGTGGGCCGACCGGCTCCTCCGGGACATCGGCGTGCATGGCGATGCTCACCTGCAGGTCAGGCGCCTCGGTGGCGACTTTGACCTCGGTGTACTTGCGGCGCAGCGATGTGTAAGTGTCCCATGCAAGATCCCGGCTGTTGATTAACTCCCGCTTCTGCGCCTGCTGGCGCTCCAACTCGCTCTGCAACGCCAGCAACTCCTGCTCCCAATCCGTGCTCTGCACCGTCTGATCCAGCTCATCCCGGCGCGCTGTCAGAATCGTCAAGAGGGCCTCCAACTCGCGCTGCCAGTTGGGGGCGTCTTGCGGAGCGGTGGTCCAGGCAGCCGGATCGAGCTGCAGTTGAGTCTCCAGTTGTGCCCTCGATGATGCCGTGAAGGTCCGTGCCCGCAGGAAGACAACCGCCAGGCTGTTACCCAAGGTGGTGGGCATGGACGAGGCGACGCCCCCGGCCAACTGGGCCTGCAGCGCCTCCACGTCGTCGATCAGGTAGTCCAGCGCGCGCAGATCCGTGTACTGCTTGTCGATACGGCTTTGAAGATCGCCCACCTCGCGCTGCAGACGCTGGATGGGGTTGTCCGCCAGGAACTGCACCAGGGCCTCCTCAGCCACCTGATAGGTCGTTTCTGCGTTCTGAACCTGCGGTGCCAGAGTGTCTGGCGTCTGCGCGACGTCGCTGAACAGCGGGTTCACGTACGTCACATAGGTTTCAGCCCACGCGTTGGCCAACCCCGCTGCCAGGTCCGGGTCGGTGTGCTTCGCCTGGATGGTGAGCAAATCGCCGGTCAGTTTGGAACTGACGGAGTCGAGGAGCTCATCGACCTGCCGTTCCTCCTCTGGAAGTTGATCCCCCAGACGTTCAATGACCAAGGCCGCCACAGGCCGCGAGGTGGCCAGGGCCTGCAGTGCCTCACGCCGGGATTTCACATCCACGGCCAGGGATTGACCCAGCTCGGTGCGAATCTTGGGCTCGAACTCGACCTCGGTGCGGGCTTTGAGAATTACCAGGCCGGCGGTCGCTTCATACTCCGGCGGCAGCACAAAGAAGCTCAGCAGCGCTGCCACGATTACGGCAACCACTGGGATGCCGATCACCATCAACCAGCGCCGGCGGAGGACCTCCACGTAGGCTCGCAGGTCAATCTCGTCGTCGTAGGCGTAGGCCGGCCAGGCGGGTGGCGGGGTAGGTGACGGGACTTGTATATCGCTCATATCGGTCATATTCAACGATCTCACGGGCATACTGATTCACGCGAACAGGCCTGCAACCTGCACCGAAAAGCCGGGAAGCAGCGGTGAGGTCAACTTATCGCCGGCCTGCCAGGTGCCTACCAACTGGAGAGCACGTGCTTGCCGGCGATACACCTCCACGGTTTTCAACTGCCAGTTGGCGATCCAGTATTCCTGCACACCGCGTAGGGAATATAATTTCAACTTGGCCTGCCGATCCCGTCGCTCGTTCTCTGTCCCAGGGGAGAGGACCTCAACCACCAGCTCGGGGGCACCGTGCAGATGGCCGTCTTCGCCGAGGATCGCCTCCAGTCGCTCGTTACTGACCCATACCACGTCCGGTGCGACACCGTTTTCGTCATCGAAGATCACGCCGGGCGCTGGTGCCACATGCCCGGACCCGGTGACGCGGTTCCAGTTCGTCAATTCTGCAGCAATGTTATTGCATGCAGCCTGATGATGCCAGTGTGGTTGCTTTGCCATGAACAGTTCCCCCTCGATGATTTCGTAGCGTGTGCCGTTGTCAGGCAACAGCTCCAAATCGGCAACAGTCCAGCGTACCGGTGCGGTTACAACTTCCATCAGGAATGCTCCTTTCGTGCCCTGTAAAGAGCTCCCATGTGTTCCTAACGAGTTCCCCTGTGTTCCTTTTCTCATCCCCCAAGCTCCGGAATCAGATCGCTGACGGCCACTCTACAGTCCTGGAAATGCAGCGGCGTCACAGTCCCATCCGGAGAACACACCCGAACCGTGCGGTAGCCGGCTGTCCCATCCGCCAGAGTGACCGGCTCGCGGTACACTTCCACCACATCGTCCACCAGGTTGACGATCCAGTAGTCGGTGATGCCGGCGGCAGCGTACAGTGGGCCTTTGACCTCGCGATCGTACTCCGGCGTGGTGTCGGCAATCTCGACTAGCAGCAGCACCTCACCGGGCTCCGGGTGGCGACCGTAATAGGCGCCCGGCTGCGGCACCGCCAGTACCAGATCCGGTTCCGGCTCCGAGCCGGCCGTGGCGATGGTGATGGGGTCTTGCACACGTACAAGTGCATCATCATCTCCTACGCATGGAAAGATCAGGTGTAGAAGGCGACTTAAACACCCGCCGTGACGTGGTCCGCGCGGGCTCATGGCATGCAACACTCCTTCGATCAGCTCAACTCGCTC
>JBHIAO010000344.1:0-6226 GCA_046758565.1 Anaerolineae bacterium | reverse complement strand
TTTTACGAGGCGATAATTCACGCACACGACGCAAATGTTGCGGAGTAACGTCATACCGTAAGTCGATGACGCGGGTAAGGCCGGCCGTGGGCATTGATGTTAGTATCCATCCGGAGTAAAATTAGCTCATGCACATCACTGAAAACTTTGATCACACAACGTTTCTGTCCCCCTTCACCTGGCGTTATGGCAGCCCGGAGATGCGACACATCTGGTCTGAGCTATATCGCCGCCAGCTGCTGCGCCGCGTGTGGGTCGCCTTAGCCGAAGCGCAGCAGGCGGCCGGTCTCGTCACGGAGGCGCAGGTGGCCGATTTGCGAGCGCATCAAGATGACGTCGATATCCCTCGGGCGCACGAGATCGAGCGGGAGATTCGCCATGACCTGATGGCCGAGCTGCGGACCTTTGCCGAGCAGTGCTCGGTGGGCGGCGGGATCATCCACTTGGGCGCTACCAGTACCGATGTCCTGGACAACGCCGACGCGCTGCGCATCCGTGACGCCCTTGACCTGGTCATCGACCGACTGGAGACTCTGTTAGCAAAGCTGGCTGACGAAATCGAGCGCTGGGCCGATGTCGCGTGCATGGGATTCACCCACCTCCAGCCGGCTGAACCCACCACCGTCGGCTATCGGCTGGCGCAGTATGGCCAGGATCTGCTGACCGATCTCCAGGAACTGCGTCGGGTACGGGATGGGATTCACGGCAAGGGGATCAAAGGGGCGACCGGCACGTCAGCCTCATACACACAACTGTTGGCCGGCATTGAGATGACGCCGGCGGAGCTGGAAGCGCGAGTCATGGATGCCCTTGAGCTTAAGCCTTTCGACGTTGCCACCCAGGTTTATCCGCGCAAGCAGGACTGGCTGGTTTTCAACGCACTGGCCGGCCTGGCCGGTAGCCTCTACAAGTTCGCCTTCGATCTACGGTTGCTGCAATCGCCGCTGGCCCACGAGTGGTTCGAGCCCTTTGGCGCCAAGCAGGTGGGATCGTCGACCATGCCGTTCAAGCGCAACCCCGTTGCCGCCGAGAACATCGACAGTCTCGCGCGGTTTGTGGCGTCGCTCCCCCGCATTGCGTGGGACAACATGGCCCACACCCTGCTGGAGCGGACGCTGGACGACTCGGCCAACCGGCGCGAGGTGCTGCCGGCCGCGTTCCTGGCCACCGATGAGATTCTACGTCGGGCAACGCGCCTGCTGGACGGACTGGAAATCGACAAGCGGGCGCTGGCCCGAAACCTGGAGAAGTACGGCACCTTCGCCGCCACTGAGCGGGTGCTCATGGTGGCAGTGAAGGCCGGCGGCGACCGGCAGACATTGCACGAGGTGATCCGCAAGCACTCCCTGGCTGCCTGGGAGGCGGTGGCCACTGGCGAACCCAATCCCCTGCTGGAACGACTGGCCGGCGATGAGGCCATCACCCAGTTCATTAGCCCTGACCGGGTCCGTGAGTTGCTCGATGCGAGTGAATACGTCGGGGATGCGTCGAGGCGGGCAAAGGCGGTGGCCAGGCGGATTCGAGATTTGGTGCGCAGAGATTAGAGATTGGAGATTGGAGAAGGGTGGAGGAGGGGTTGTGTTTGAGTAGTTTAGTGTTGTACTCAGGAGGTATCGGGTTCTCTTAGATTACGAAGGCGCTCGTGAACCCAGGCTTCATCTTCGGGTAACAGCGGAGGTAGTGGAGGTGGCTGACGGTAGTCGATCCGCAGGTCATAGGCGCCACGTTCGTAGATGGCAGCGACAGCCGCTCCGAGATCCAGTGGTACATCAGGGTCAGGGGGTAGCAGGGGTACTGGCACGGTCGGCAGGGGCTCTTGTAACCGCAGTGGCCAGACTTCAACCACTGGCCGGCGTTGGGCTCGACCGAGTGTGACATAGTAGGGTGCGGGGGGCACCGGATCCACCAACGGAGGCCGCTCGCCCTTGCGGAGCAAGTCGATCTCCATCAGGTGCACATCCGAGTGGAGAAGTGCTCGCCGCTTGCGGCGATAAGCGTCAAAGGCCTCATGCCCAGGCTGTTTGTTGACTGGCGAGAGAATCTCAATGCTGGTGACTAACACGTCATTACCGGCTGCGCGGACTTCGACTGAATGGAGGCGAAGTGGGAATTCAAGCAAAATCCGGCTTTCAGCCGGTGGAGGTGCGATTGCCACCGAGACCGGCCCATGGTCCTCTGCTCGGTGCAGGTGTAGCACACCCACATCGGGCCGCCCGCCTCGCGGCGCTGCTATTTCGACCTCTTCGTAGGTCACATACGGTACCAGCGCGGCGTAATAGCGCGGGCGGATAAGTGGATTCAGTCGCGCTGCTATTTCAGGGGCTAGATGGTCATGGAAATCTTGCCATATTCCCGTGGCTTCAAGATAGGGATCCATACCCGGAAACGGTGATAGCATACTCGCCTCTTACAGACATCGTTTTCACAGAGCTGAAGCGTCAGCGCGAATAGGACTTGATCAGCTTTCGGATCGACTTTTGACTTGCTGATCTCCAGAGGAAAATGCTACCATAAGTTCCTCACCAAGTCAATCGAAGAAATTTACCTGCTGGGAAGGATCGAGTTCACCGCACCGAGCACAAACTCCTTGTTGAGGCTCTCCGCAGGCTAATTGCCGGCGACTGACCAATCATTCTCCTCAGCGCCGCCGCGCCCCAGCACCTCTGCCCCGCGCCCCCTCTGTTCCCCCGTCTGTCCTGAGCAGCGTCGAAGGGCTCCTCGGCTCAGAGTAGGCAACCCGCCACCCATCTGTAGGCCAAGTGTCGCACAAGATGTGGGATTTCGTAGGCCAGGCGTCATATAGCATGTTGTATAATAACCGGAGTAGCAAGGAGGCAAGGCAAGGAACATCAGCCCTCGCCAAGCCTCCTGAATCCTCAACCTGTCCCGAACCATCGCAGCACGAAGGGTGCTCATGCGATCAGCACCCTCTTTTCAGGAGGATCCACCTTGAATCGACACACACCGCTGCCCCGGAGCGAAAGCTCACGTGCTGTCTTCACGATTCTTGTCCTGATTATACTGTTTTTCACCACACTATTCCTTTCTCTATCGCTTTTCCTCTCGACGCCGTCTAACGCCCAGGTGGAAACGCCCTTACTCCTCTCAGGCGACTGGATCACCTACGCCAATGGCGATGACATCCGCGGTTTGGCGGTAATCGACGATGTGGTGTGGGCCGGCACTCACAATGGTGGCGTGGTGCGCTGGGATTCATACTACGGCAGCTACACCCAGTACCTGGCTCCACAAACCGCACTGGCCGGCAATGATGTCCGGGCCGTCACTTCCAGCAACGAATTATTATGGTTTGCCACCAATAAGGGGGTCAGTCAGTTTGAGCCTGGTACCGCTACGTGGACCACCTTCACGACTGCCGATGGGTTGCCGTCGGACAACACCACGGGTGTCGGGTACGGATCTGACGGCAGTCTGTGGGTCGGCACATCCCAGACCTGGAATGGTGATGCGTGGATCGGCGGTGGCCTCAGCGTTCGCCAAAGTGGCAACTGGTTCACGTATTCCGTTGATGACGGTCTGCCATCCAACAACATCACTGACGTTGCTTTCGCCGGCAATGATGTGTGGGTCGGGACCTGGCCCTACAAAGTGTTCGTCGAAGCCACGGAGACCACGCCGGCCCACTGGGTGGATGAGGGCGGCGGCGTTGCGCGCCTGTCCAACGGCATGTGGACGGTCTTCACCCGAGATGACTCCGAGCTCACGGACAACCGCATCAACGCCGTTGCGACGGCGCCCGATGGACGTGCGTGGTTCGCCACACCCTCGGGGCTGGTCGTGTACAATCCTGCGGATGACTCGTGGCGCACATATCGAAAACGCGATGGGTTGGAATCTAACACCGTTCGTGATGTGACCGTGGACGGTAACAACCGCGTGTGGGCGCTCACCTACGACACCGAGAGCACGCCCGTCGGCGCGCTCAACGCGCTTAGTGTGCTGAACGGGGACACCTGGACCACTTACGACGATAATGATGGGCTTTCCTCGAAGGTTCTCTGGAGCGTCTTCGCGGACGACCAGGGGCGCATCTGGGTCGGCACCGGGCCGTGGTGCAAGGACACAAGCGGGTGCCAGGGCGGCGGTCTCACACAATTCGGGCCGGCAGACAACGTCTGGCGAGTCTACCGCATGGCCGACTCTCATCTGGCAAGCAATCAAATCACGGACGTCACCATAGCTGATGATGGTAGTCTGTGGTTCGCCACTCGGGGCAGCGGCATCAGCATGCGAGATCCGCAGGGAGCCTGGCATCACTTCACCAGGGAGAACTCCGGTCTCGCCTCGAACATGGTTCGGACTGTGTCCATCGCCGAAGATGGCGCCGTGTGGATCGGCACACAACAATATGTGGAGGGAGGTGCCTGGGCCGGTGGTGGTGTCAACGTCTACCGGGACGGGGTGTGGACCACCTACGACAAGGACAACTCCGGCCTGCCTGCGAATGAGGTTCTCACTATCGAGGTCGACGCGGACGGCTTGGTGTGGATCGGCACGGGAGATCTGCGCGACAATTCGGGCGCCGGCCTGGCCGTCTACGACCCGACAACAGACACCTGGACGCGTTACACCGTGGAGGATGGGCTGCCATCAAACCTGGTGACAGACATCGCGTTTGACCGCGAGCATGATCGGGTGTGGGTGGCGACGGGGCCCTACATGGCTGGCGGAAGCACCGGTGGCGGCCTGGCCGTCTTTGAAAGCGGCAGTTGGACGAGCTACACAGCGACCAACTCCGACATCCCGACCTGGAGTGGCGAAAACGTGACCGGTGATTTCCGCACTGTTGTCGTTGACCATAACGGAACCCCCTGGGCCGGCACGTACAACACCGAGGGTATCCTTTCTCAGGAATGGCCATACGTGGATGCCGTCGTTGCCCACCTGGCCGAGGGGCAATGGTCAGCCGTCCGATTTCCAGAGCAGGGGATCATCTCGTCGCTGCAACTGGCTCCCGACGGGACGCTGTGGGCCGGCATTGGGCAGGACGGGCGGGGTGATGCGCCGACCCGCGGTGGATTGCGTGCGCACATCGACGGCACCTGGCCCGCGGCTACAACGGCGACGTCTGGGTTGGCCGGCAACGATATCACGAGCCTGGCCCTGGGATCCAACGGCGATGTGTGGGTCGGCACCCAGGGGAGCGGCTTGAGTCAGTTCCGCCCACATGCCGGGCCGGCCGACACACCCACGTTCGCACTAACACCTACCACGACGGCGACGTTTGCGCTCACACCCACGGCCACGGCGACGGCTGGACTGCCAGGCGATGTGAACTGTGACAACTTCGTCAACCCGGTCGATGCCCTATTCATCCTTCAATACAGCGTGGGGGAGAGGTCTGCCAGTGAGGAATGCCCACCGCCGCCAGGCACGCTGTTCCTGCCGCTGTGCGACGTGAATGGGGATGGCGATTGCGGCGTTATCGATGCCCTCTTCATTCTGCAGTGCGACGTCGGCATTCCTAACGCGCTGTGCCCTGCAAGGGGCTCGGCAGCGACGCACCTGGAAGGGAAGCCTCGAGGCCTGTTGATACAGGACCCCTCCGGCGCGACAGTCAGCATCGGCTCAGGCGAAGTATTGCCAGCCGGTGGCATCACACTGACGCTGACAGCGAATGTGCCAGAAGGGAGCCTGGGTGCCGCCACTGTCGACGTCCGGTACGATCCGTCTGTTCTCGATGCCACCGCCTGTGTGCCTGACCCGGGCGGCAAGTTCGATATCAGAGCCTGCAATCCTGACTTTGACTCCGATGGCGACGAGATTGGCGACGCTGTCCGACTAAGTGTGGTCTCCGGCGCTGGGGTATCAGAGGACCTCGCCATGGCCGAGATCACCTTCCAGGCTGTGGGCCAGGCAGGTGACACGAGCATCTTGGATGTAGTGATCTCTACCTTCACCGATCCGAGCGGTAACCCGATACCGGTTAGCGACGCGGATGGGGAGATTGTCATCTCGGGGCCCACACCCGAAGCGACGCCGACGCCCACGGCAACTAACACACCGGCGCCGCCCACGCCAACCCACACGTCAGCCCCGCCGACGGCGACTAACACGCCAGTGCCGCCTACAGCGACCAACACGGCCACGGCGACACCGACCAGCACGCCGGCGCGGCCTACGGCAACCAACACACCCGTGCCACCCACGCCAACCAGCACGTCAGCCCCGCCCACGGTGACCAACACGCCAGTGCCGCCGACAG
>JBHIAO010000343.1:0-6231 GCA_046758565.1 Anaerolineae bacterium | reverse complement strand
CGGCGTCTTTCGGTTACGGCTACGATCCCGACCGCAGCCGGGTGTTACTGGCACAGGCCGGCTTTGACGCTGTCGCCGAAGTGGTGTTGTTGATCCCCGAAAGCCGCACGTATCGCGAACTGGCCGCCGCCGTTCAGCAACAATTGCAGGCCGTCGGATTCAGCCAGGTCCGCATCCGCGAGGTACCCCGGGCGGACATTTTGACCCAGCGCCAGGACTTCGACCTGTTGCTGTTTGACTATGCCTGGGGCGATTACCGGGCGCTGGGCATCTTCCTCGGCCCCGGGCCGCGTAACCTGCTCAACTATTCGGGTGGCGACGTGGCTGAGTTGGTGGCACAGGCGCGTTCCACAGCCGACGCCGACCGGCGCCAGGAGCTCGTGCTGGAAGCGCAACGGATCGTGCTGGAGCAAGCTCTGTCAGGTTCTTCTGCTTCCTGGACCAATCCCGCCGGCAGCTATTCTCCCTATACGGGGGTAGCGTCAACCAGGGAGTGGGTGTCAGGTTGGGTATATGTTGAGGGTCACATGAAGCGTTTCTTCTGGCACTCTGGAGGGCACAATTCGATTGCATCGATTATCTCTTACTACGAGAACAATGGTTACTACTGGACTGCCGACATGAAGAACGTCGAGGACTACGCGCTACACGCTTACGGGTGGTATGGAACTAACCTACCTTCTCCTCACGTATGATACTGATGACGATCCAGAGCCTTTCGGCAATGGATTCAACGATGAGGCCGAAGTCACGGTTCTTGACCCGTATGCACTGTCGCCAACCACCGAGTACTACTTTTGGAACCAGTGGAGGGATACTTCCCAGGGCAACGCCTCAGGTCACATTATGGCCACTTCTCAGATGAGCGAATACGAGTGGATAACGGGTGAATATAATGCGGTCCTGAACGACGAACTGTTGAACGATCCTGGGCTCTATTGGGATACTCGGGGTCTGGCATCACTCAATATCCCGTTCAACACCGCGTTCGCGCAGGGTCCAATAGAGCAACCGTCCGCGACAATTGGTCCCAAGTTTCCTAGAATGGAAGAAGAACTGGAAAAGTACAAGCAAGAGGCGTTGGCCAGGCAAGAAGAGCTGGCCATGAACGAGGCAAGAGGGGTTGAAGTCCCAGTTACAATTACGTTTGTGGAGCCCCAGCCCCTGACAGTAGCTGCTGGTCTTGGCAGCAGGTATCAGTTACACGCCAAGCGATTTGATGCCCGGGGGTTCAACGGAACGGAGCGGATTACGATAGGCGGTGCGGTTGACGAAAACGGCACCATTGATCAAGTGATGTTGCAAAGAGCACTTGAAAATTCGACTGCCGCCGATCTTGCAGGCATCATCTCGCTGCGAGGGACAATGCCGGTAGACACACTTCTCTCCATCCAGGAGGATGGGCGTATATTCCTCGCCGATGTGCCATTGCCAGATGCGTTCAGAAGCGCCCGTAACAACGGCCTCGAGATCAAAGCGCCTCCCTCTGTGTATTGGGTGGTTGAGAACACGCGCTAATCAGATAACGGCAATGGAACGAAAGGGCGGTCCATGGGTTATGGACCGCCCCTTTCAGGTGCATGGGAACTAGGGACCGTGGCGGTTGAACATTCAGCATGGTCTATGATAAGCGCGTGAGATGAAGCAATACATTCACTCCCCAATCTCTTGGCTACTCGCAGCCCTTCTCCTTTCTATCCTCTTAGCTGCTTTTGGTCCTTTGTTACAACCGCTGCCAACGCCGTCTCTGACACCTGAGGAGGCAAGCTGGGTGGAGCAGAGCAGAGCAGACGCCTACCAGTGGTCGGATGGCCTCTGGCTCCATGCCCCCCGGCTGGTGGTCAAATCAGTCGAGGTTCGGCCGTATGGCCGGCGGATTGTTTTCGACGGCTACGGCCTTTTTGCCTGGCGGCCGCGCTGGCAGGTCATAATACGGCTGGAGGAGACGGGGAGTGGCGAACTCCACCCGACTGGAGGTGCCGTCTTGCCTTATGGAACTAAGGTCAGAGAAGAATTTCTAAAATGATTACGAGCGCCAGCTCTTTGATGAAAGAGAAAGCGTTTAGGGCAGATTATGGCTGACATTTAGTACACCCATGGAGCTCAGCGGCACCAACACCTGTTAGTCAGCCCTCTCTCCAATTCGCCAATAGCGTTCGCACGGTGTAAACTATAGCCATCAAGTGAAATCGGTTCGGAGAATGTCGTGTTTCTTCACATTTTGAGGGGAAAGCCTAGCAGATTGGAGCGAAATCGCAATGAAACAGTGGACGGAACGAAATTGGTCCCAATGGCCGGGGCCGGGTAAGTTCCAGTGGGAATTCCGACGGGTGCAGAGGGATGCCGAACATGTCCCACAAGAGGGGTGGGACGCTGGATATCCGGTCTTCTATCTCGAGTACTGCGAGTTTGTCATATACGGCGAAAGGACCAACTTACCTGGGAATTGGTCTCGTTACCACGAAGAGCTGGGATGGACGGATTGCAGTCCATTCACTGAAGATGAAGAGGCGGAGATTGCACTTTGGATGACGACGGATAATGGGTTGTCGGTATACGTAGGTCAGGACCCGACCTATCACCCAATGATGCAGTGGACCTATGAACCCGATATTTCACAGGAGCCAGTATACTACATGGCGATTAAGTTCTATTCTATGGTTTCCGTTTTCCAAACAGACAGTCTCTTTCTATCTCTTCGGTGATCCAACACTGTCAAAGGCAATTGCTAACGGCATAGGTGTATTTCTCTTTCTCCTCTCCATCCCCACTTTTCTTAACCGAAAGGAAAGACCCTAGGTTTCGATTGAGCAGGATTTTCTTCAGGCAGAGGCTGTCATCGAACACTCTCTTGTTGTTGGAAGATCTTCGCGCGCGCTCTCCGGGCCTGCAGCGTGCGCCACCGCTCCCACACGATGCCTCATCGCGGGGCAAACAGGAAGGTCAATACGAAAATTCTATCGGAAACGTTGAAAGGAAGTTCTCTAGCCCAGGCCAGTTGCTTGTCCTCCTTTCTCGCTGCGTTCGCGACGGCCGACCACAGACCGCCGTCGGATTGTAGACTGTATCGGCGGTCTGCCGTCGGCGGTCGTTCTTTCATACGCCGCACAGGTGCACGGCCACGCCCATCTCGGCCAGCATCGCCGCTTTGGCTGCCAGGGCCCTGTGGGCCATTTCAGCCGAGGGGCCGTAGGCCACGTTCAGGTGGTTGGCCTTATGACGGGCCATCATCTGGTCGCGGGTGATGCCGTGGACCACGGCGTGCATGATGGGCCACTGAGACGTGGTAGCCTGCCACCGCCGCTCGGTTTCCTCCTCTGGCAGTTCGACCACCGTGGCGCGACCCAGATCGGCATGGAGCGCACCGTCCATCACGAAAATTCGGCTCCACACAATCTCCCCCGGCTTGCTGACGCCCTTGAGCGTGCCGCCGCCCAGGCGGAAGTACATCGGCGGTTGACGTTCACTGCGCGCGCCGGCATACCCACCAATGAAATGGGAGGCCGGCGCTGCCCCAGAGATCAGAAACACCCACACGAAATCGTCCACGCCATCACCGGTGTACCATTCGCCCCAGCGCAGGTCGTGCAGCGTGGTAGCCGGGTCCAGACCTATCGCGGTCCACACCCGGTTGGTCACCAGGGCATCCACGCCGGCACCTTCATCTACTTCGTTGAAGTGGGGAAGGGGCCGGCCGGGATAGAGTTCCCGGCTGCCTCCCCGATCGTAGACCGGTGGCCGCTCCACGTTGTTCAGCAGCCCCTCAACCAGGTCCGAGGCCGGCGTCATGTCCTTCAACCCTTGCTGATACTGGATGCCGATGGCGTCACAGCCGAAATCGTCGGCGATGCGCACGGCGGCAATGTACATCTTGCACTGCGCCAGGATCTGGTCGTCGGTCAGGTCTGTCTCGGGGTTGGGGCCAGTCACGAAGGTCATACCCCGCTCGTCCAGCCAATCACGCACGGCCTGGGCTTCTGCATCGGAGACCTGGCGCATTTCCGCCACCAGCGCCGATTGGCTCAGCCGTTCCTTGTAGAGGCCGGTCGGATTCAGCAGCTCGTCGTCGATGATGGCGTTGTACATGCCCATACAGCCCTCGTCGAAGATGCCCAGGATGGCCTTTTCCCGCCGCAGTTGACGGGCCAATGCCCGGCCCAGTTCAACTTCGTCAGCCGGCAGCGCCGCCAGGTCCAGATCGCGCACGTGGCTGGTGTCGTGGGTGATGCGACCCTCATTCAGCCACTGACGGATGCCGCTAAGGAAGAAATCATCGGTGAAGTCTTTGCTCCAGATGGTGCTGTACTCAACGCCCATTTTGGTCAGACAGCCGTTCAGGTTCAGGAGACCCACCAGCCCTGGCCACTGACCCGACCAGTTGGCCACGGTCAGAATCGGTCCGCGATGATCGCGCAGGCCGGCCAGTAGGTGATGGCTATACTGCCAGACTGCTTCGGCCACGATCAGGGGGATGTCGGGATGGATATTCTTGAAGACATCCATGCCCATGCGCTGGTTCCAGATGAAACCGTGTTCCAGTTCCGGATCGTATTCGTGTGCCCGGCGCACGGTGACACCCTCGGCGGCAAAGGCTTCTTTGATCCGCTCTTCCATGTCGGCCTGGGCCGGCCAGCAGACCTGGTTAGCCGACAGGCGCAGGTCGCCGTTGGCCACCAGTAGCACTTCGTCTGGCTGCGGAGGCTGAGGCTCTGAAAGTTCAGGGATAGCATAGGATGACATTGTCAACTCCTCCTCTAGCATATTGTGAAACCCAATTGGTGAATGTGAAGCGTCTGCCGTAACAGTCGCGAGCTGAGCGGGGCCGGAACCAATTCTCTTTGTAAGGAGGCGCATGCAAAACTTAGGGGAGCGAGCGCCGATTGAGTAGCGACTTGGGCTGAGTAGCGTAGCGCATCGAAGCCAGCGTATCGAAATCAAGCGAGCGGCTCTCTGGGTAACCCGCTTGGCCTCGATACGTCGCTTCGCTCCTACTCGGCCGGCGCTGGACGTGCTCTCCTCTCGGTAGTCCCCCAACTTGTATATGCGCCCATTGAAAGGAGGCGCGCACCGGCGTCCGCTCAGGCGAGTGGTTAGGCGGCATCCTGCCTTGAGTTTGACACCCTTTCCGCAATGACCAGAGGCGCAAAGCCGGCGATGGCACGTCAGGCGAAGCGGCGGAGATTCCTACTCCGGCTCCCTGATCTCAATCCCGCAGACTGGGCAAATGTTTACATCTATCGGCGGCGACAGGGCGGCGATGAAACGTAGCGCTCCTTCACCCACGTTAGTCAGGCCAATGGTCGAACCAATGGGCACATGGACAGCGGTCCCGGACTCCACCAACTCTTCTTGCCCGTCAATGGTCACCGAAGCCTTCCCATCGAGAACGTGGAGCCCTACCTCAGCCGGCCCATGCGTATGCTCAGGGATTCCGCTGCCTGGATGGACTTCGACCACAAAACTCATAAACTTCTTTGAACCCACCGTCGTGGGGTTGAGCATTCTGTACAGAATATATCCTGTGCCCTCTAGCTTTTCAGCGTCAGCCAACTGGATAGTTCCCATGAGATTCCTCCTGAATGGTATGACGTCATGTTGGATGCCGGCCCGCCTTCAACCCAACATCCGCACTTCGCGCAAAACTTTCATGACGTTGTTCTCTCCACGACCGAAATAATTGTACAATCGACGGTATTCGTCGTAAAGCACGTCGTACACGGGCTGGTGTTCCACATTGGGACGATAGCTATCCTCTGGCGAGGGGGCCATGTTGGCCGCTGCCTCAGCCAGCGTGTCGTACCCACCCCCGTCTCGCCCGGCTGCCACGGCGCCCAGCATCGCCGCGCCCAGCGCCGATGCCAATCCCGAGCCGGCCACATCGATCTGGCGCCCGGTCACGTCGGCGTAGATCTGCATGAGCAGCGGGTTCTGCGTCAGCCCACCGCCGGCGACGATCGCCTCAACCGGCACACCCTGGTCCGTGAAAGCCTCGATGATGACACGTGTACCGAAGGCCGTCGCCTCGATCAACGCCCGATAGATGTCTTCGGGTTTCGTTCCCAGGGTCGCACCCACGAGCAACCCACTCAGTTCAGCGTCGACCAACGTGGAGCGATTGCCGTTCCACCAGTCAAGCGCCAGCAAGCCGCTTTCGCCGGGCCGGAGCTTCTGTGCGTAGTCAGTCAGTACGTCGTGAAGTGACACGCCGCGCGACTCCGCCTCGCGATGGTA
>JBHIAO010000342.1:0-6236 GCA_046758565.1 Anaerolineae bacterium | reverse complement strand
AGCCCGGCCTCAATCTGTTCATCAGTTCGTGGGACCGCGATGTCGGGCTCCAGGCCCAGTTCTTGGATCTGCCGGCCGTCGGGGGTGAACCAGCGTGCCGTGGAAACCCGGAGGCTGGACCCATCGGACAGATCGTGGCTGACTTGCACTAGACCCTTACCAAAGGTAGTCTCCCCAATGAGCTCACCGCGACCGTGATCCTGGATGGCGCCGGCTACAATCTCCGATGCACTGGCGCTGCCCTTGTTCACCAGCACAACCAATGGTAAACTATTCTCACCCGCGAGCAGGCCACCAGACTGGGCACGGTGGGGACGTTGTCCATCCTTGCCTCGCTCTGTCAAGATCAGGCCTTCGTCGATAAACTCGCTGGCGATCTGTACCGCCACGTGCAGATACCCACCCGGGTTGTCCCGTAGATCCAGAATCACGCCCTGGGGCTTCCCACTCATGACCCGCCGCAGCTCACTTCGAAACCGGCGCGGCGCGCTGTTGCTGAACCTATAGAGCTTGACATAAGCAATAGGAGCATCGTTTTCCTGAATGACACGAGCTTCCACTGCCGGCAGCTCGATCCGGTCCCGCCGGATCGTCACGTCAAATGGATCGGGCTGGCCCGCGCGTGAGATCGTCAGAGTTACGCTTGTGCCCCGAGGGCCGCGAATCCTGGCAACGGCTTCCCAAACATCTGCACCCAGTAGGGACTCGCCATTGACCTCCAGCACCACATCGCCAGTGCGGAGGCCGGCGCGCTCCGCCGGCGTTTTGGGCAGGGGCGCGACGATTATGATGCGGCCATCGCGTTTCTCGACCGTCGCCCCGATACCCTCGAAGCTTCCGCTCAGGCTCTCTTCAAAAAGCTGAGCCTCACGTGGGTTAGCAAAGGTGGTATACGGATCGTCTAGCGCCTCGATAGCACCACGGATGGCACCATACACCATCTCATCGCTGCTCGGTAGGGGGCTGTAATGATCGCGGTGGAGGATATCCCAGGCTTCCCAAAAGACGTCAAATGCCCTCGCTTCGCCCGTCTGGGGTTGTAGTGCTCCGCGAGCTTCAATGTCCGAGATGCGATGCGTCGCGAAGCCGGCCAGATAGGCACCGCTGATCAAAAAAGCAGTGACGAGCGACATCGCGACGAGGTGCACCAAGTCTGTCAGTCGGTAATACATTGCGGCTCTGAAAACCCCTGTGGCCCGTACGGGGTGGTCTGCTTCCCCACATCTATAGCGACTGGCAAAGGTACACTACAGGCCCTGGCTCCTCCACTCAAACCTACAAGCCCTCGGCGAGTTGTTTCCGTGCGATCTCAATGGCCTGCTCCAGTTGGACGTCTTGCCTCGCTTCAATCTGCTCCTCGGTTGGCGTGACCACCACATCGGGCAGAACTCCTTGCTCGTCGATATCGTCGCCGTCAGGAGTGAGCCAGTGAGCAACGGTAACATTGAGCTGCGACTTGTCACTGAGGGTATAGATTTGCTGGACAGATCCTTTTCCGAAGGTCTCCTCACCTACCAGTATGCCGCGATTCAGGTCTTGGATGGCGCCGGCCAGGATCTCAGAAGCACTGGCGCTCCCCTTGTTAACGAGCACAACCAGCGGGATGTCCGGGTCGGTTAACACGCCCCCACGCCGAGCTCGGAAGGTCTGTTCACGACCGTCGCTCCACTTCTCAATCGTGATAACACCCCCACGGACAAACTGGCTGGTGACGTCAACAGCGCTGGATAGAAGTCCACCGGGGTTATTGCGTACATCCAGAATGTAGGCCTTCGCGCCTTGATCCCGCAGGTCTCGGATGGCCTTCTGCAGTTCAGCAACCGAGCGTTCACCAAACAGGCCAAGCCGGATATAGCCGATCTCGGGCGCCTCTTCGAGGATCCGATAGGCTACGGTGGCTGTCTCGATCTGGGCTCGAACGATCTCGAATTCCAGGAGGCCCTGTGTGCCAGGTCGGAGAACGGTGAGCTTGACGGTGGTCCCTCGAGGGCCGCGAATCAGGAGCACAGCCGCCGTAAGGTCCATGCCAGTTACCTCGCGGCCATCGACTTTGAGGATAATATCGCCGGCCAGCAGGCCCGCTTCCATGGCTGGCTGACCCTCCATCGGTGAGATCACGACAAGCTGACTGTCTTCGTTCATCGTGACAACGGCGCCGATGCCCTCAAACTCCCCTTCGAGTTGTGTTCGGTCGAGCACTGCTGCATCAGGATCGATTAGCACGGTGTTGGCGTCGTCCAAGGTGCGGAGAACACCTCGGATCGCGCCGTAGGTCATGGCCGGGTCATCTGGGACCTGGCCATAGAACTCACGGCGCACAATGTCCCACGCCTCCCAGAAGATGCCGAAATTCGCCGGCCGGTTCTCGGCGGACGACTGATCTGGCCGGCCAACTGCCTGAGCGGCGCCGGTGAGGCCCATCTGATGGCTCATCAGCCAACTCGTGCCGAAGCCGGCCAGATACGCCGTACCAGTCATCACGACGGTAACGAAGCTTATCGTCAAAATGCGAAGGATGCCGCGCATACTATTCACCTCAACCTCGTTTTCTGAATCGCTTGCTATCGCAAGAAATGCACATGATCCGTTATGTCACCTTCTGGGCGAGAGCACCTTCAGACGAGCAGCAAGTCGCCATAATAACTATAGTGCGAAGTACATCTGTTGGAGCTCCTCTTCCGGAGGATATGGTACAGCAAACCGGGGCGCGTAATGGGTCCCCTCCCGCACCGTGTTTTTCGTACTCCGGCAGTTCGCTTGCGGGGATGTGAATCACGTCATAAAACTGGCGTAGGATATCTATATGGCCGCACTGCAACGCTGAGATCAACGGGCCCGTGTTGCTAACGACTGCTCTCAGCCCTGAAGAATTCATGGTGACGCCACCTCATCTTGCACAAATGCCTCGAACTGTTGTGCTAGACGCGCCGGCAGCTTGCCACGGATGAGCGTGCCCTGCTCATTGTAAGCCTCTTTTTCGACGCAGCCACGCTGGTGGAAGAGGTTCACTAGATTCCCAGCCCGGTAAGGGATGAGCACGTCAACGTCAACCATGTTTTCCATGAGCACACTCTCGATCTGCTCAAGCAAGCGCTCCAGGCCAATCCCCCACCTGGCTGAGATCAGGACGGCGTCCGGATATCGATCTAGCAGCAACTGCACCGGTTCAGATGTCTCAACCGCCTTGATCTTGTTGCGATCAACCTCGAGGCCGTAACTCTGCCCATCCAGCACTTTGTCGACCTTGTTGAGGGCAACCACCATGGGGCTGTCGTTGGCGCCCAGCTCTTCCAACACATTCTCGACCTCTTCCGCCTGCTCCAGCGCGTTGTGGTGCGTTATGTCAACTATATGCAGTAGGACATCTGATTCATTAATCTCTTCCAAGGTCGCGCGGAACGCTGCAACCAGTTGTGTCGGAAGTTTTTGGATGAAGCCAACAGTGTCTGTGCAGAGGCACTCGGTGCCAGCCGGCAACTCCACGCGCCGCGTCGTTGGATCCAACGTAGCAAAGAGCTGGTCAGCCACCACAACGCTGGCACCGGTCAAGCTGTTCAGTAGCGTAGACTTTCCCGCGTTGGTGTAGCCGACAAGGGACACCGTTGGGATGCCGGCCTGTCTGCGGCGCTTCCGGTACATCCGCCGGTGCTTGCGAACCGACTCCAGATCGTCCTTCAGCTTGGCGATCCGACGCCCAATTTCGCGTCGGTCTACTTCGAGCTGAGTTTCACCTGGACCCCGCACACCTACACCACCCTGCGCACCGCCGGCCCGGCCGCCGGCCTGCCGAGCCAGGTGGGTCCACATTCGCGTCAGCCGGGGCAACCGGTATTCGAGCTGCGCCAGCTCCACCTGCAGTTGCCCCTCTTTCGTGTGGGCGTGCTGGGCGAAGATGTCCAGAATCAGCGCCGTTCGATCAACAATTTTTATGTCGAGTTGCTCTTCCAGGTTGCGCTGCTGGCGCGGTGACAGTTCATCGTCGAAAAGCAGCGCGTTGTAGCCGAGCTCGCGCTGCAACAGCTTCAGTTCTTCGACTTTGCCCGAGCCGATGTACGTGGCCGGCGTGGGTCTATCGACACGCTGAATTTCCTGACCAATGACTTCGAGGCCGGCGGTCTCCGCTAGTCTGGTCAGCTCCTCCAACGAATCCTCAATCCGCCAGTGATCATACTGGCGCTTGAGCTCAACGCCTATCAAGAATCCACGTTCTTTATCCAACTCAATATCTTGCAGCAGTATATGCTCCTTCCAGGATCACGAAGTCAGAACACCTTGTATTAGCTTGAATTACCTAGCTCAATAGCACGTCACTGACAGGTCACACCACATCCATAGAGGACGCACTGAGAAGGAGACGATCTCGCTGTTTTCAGTTGTGCACCCTGAGTCGTGCGCTCGATAGAGACTTGCATTTCAACCTCGTTCTGCTGCCAGTGATCACTGACAATTGTACCTCACTCTTGCCAATTATGGCAAACGAGCTGTCCGCTATTCAGTTGGCCGTCAGTTACTGGGCATTTCGAGCTGCGGCACGAGCAGCCCTCCGTGCTCGTTTCGCAGTAGCAGGGGGTTGACGTGCTTGTTGGCGTCAAAGTGGTCGTTGGTGTTGAGGTGGGCGGCGGTTTGGTTGCGGCCGCGCCTCCTTATGACTTCCAGAAAGAATCGATGGAGCGGTGTTCCGAGCCCGTCAATGGGTAGACTGTTCGGGTCTGGTAGACGCCCTGAAATACCTCCTGAAAGGCGATCCGAATCTCGCGGAGATCAGCCCAGACCAGGCCACTCTCTGACAGTTCGCCCTCGGCCCAGCGCTCTTCTATCAAGCGCGTCACGATGGCTGCAATCTCCCTATGACGGGCCGGCCGCGATGCGCAGAGTGCCGCCTCGACGATATCAGCCAGCATCACGATGCCGGCCGCGGGCGTCTGCGGCCGGGGGCCGGGATAGCGAAACAGTGCATCGGACACGCTCTCACCGGCGGCCATTGCCTTTTGCCAGAAGTAGCGTACGAATGAGGTGCCGTGGTGCTGCGCAATGAGATCCTGCACGACGCGCGGCAGCGCGTGAGTTTGGGACATTGCCACGCCATCCGCCACATGGCGAATGATGTATCGCGCGCTCGTCAGGGGATCCAGGTGATCGTGCGGGCTGGGTAGACCGTTCTCACCGAACAGCGCTGGCTGTCTGGTCTTGCCGATGTCGTGATAGAGAGCCCCCACTCGCACCAGGCGGGCATCGGCTCCGATGCGGAGCGCCGCAGCTTCGCACAGGGAGCCTACAACCAGACTATGATGATAGGTGCCGGGTGTTTTGGTTAGTAAGATGCGGAGCAGGGGATGGCAGGGGTCCAGCAAGTAGACCAGAGATGTCCTCTGAAGGGCATGCCAGAATCTGTGCGCTTGTGATGCTATGTGCCAGATTGAACCAAACACGGGGGTCTTCCGTCATGGATCTGCCGGCCGGCGACGCGTCCCACAAACGCCGCCGGCCGGCGCTCAGGAGGAGAACTATAGAGACATTATCCTCATCCCCTGTCACGTGATGCTCACCAACACCGACAACTGCACCACGAGCAGCAGACAAGGGCCGGCCAGCTCCATCGGAGGGCGACGGGAGCAAGAAGGAGGCCGGCCAACGCGCTGGCTGATACGCATCGGCCGGCCTATGTCGCGGAGGGCCAATACCTTCGAGTGGGGCCGGCCGGAGTCCCCCATCCCCGGCCGACCCTAAGCAAGGAGGAGAACAATGAGAATCACCCAGATTGTAGCCACGCTTTGTCACGAAACAGTCACCAGGCTTCCGAAATGGCAGTGCTCGCAAGAAGAAGGCCGAAACGAGAAAACCGGCCAGGGCCACGTGGCCCTGGCCGGTTTTCTATCTTCACATCGGGAGAGTACCGACTTACAGTCAATCGCATGAAACGAGCTGGCCGGCGGCGCACCTTCACCTACGCCGCCGGCCAGCCAGCAAAGATATTCCAAGCCCAGTTCGACGACTACCCCCCAACGCCGCGAGCCGGGCGTTTCCATATCCTTGGGTGAGTATATCAGAAAGCGACCGGCTTGTCAGTAAACGCTGCGTATATCCTTCATAACAGAACCGTTAACGCAGGGCTAGCGGTGTTGCACTTCTGTTATCTCGACAAGCACCGCTGCAACAACAGAAAAGGCCGGCCGATGCGTTCCTCCCAAAACGCATCGGCCGGCCTCACAGCAAGAAAGGAGAAAGGATGTGAAACG
>JBHIAO010000341.1:0-6268 GCA_046758565.1 Anaerolineae bacterium | reverse complement strand
GCTAGATGGCTAGATTGCTTGTTGGCTTTCAGAGTGCTCAGCCATCCAGCCATTTAGCCAACCAGCCAACTATTTTCGGAGCAGTTTGTCGGAGAATGCACCTTCAATTCGGGTCAGGGGACCCGAGCTTACCACAGGATATGGACAGCTGGGAAGTTGTTTCTCGACGAACCTCAAGGAGAGCGATGTGATGCGCAAAAAACTGAGCAACGTTGATCTGTCTCTGATGGCGATTATCGCAGAGGGCTTCCTGTCACGCCTCAGCTTCGGCTTGATCAGCTTCGCCCTGCCGCTCTACGCTTATCATCTGGGGCTGAGTTTGACCGAAATTGGCTTGCTAGCGTCGCTCAATCTGGTCGTCGCGCTGGCGTTGAAGCCGGCCACGGGCTGGGCCGCCGACCGTTTTGGCCTGAAACGCAGCTTCACCCTCGCCATCGGCCTGCGCAGCCTGGTGGCGCTACTCCTGGCTTTTGCCGGGTCGCCGTGGCAGTTGTACGCTACCCGATCGGCACACGGGATGTCCAAATCGCTGCGTGATCCATCGGTCAACGCCCTTATTGCCGAGCACGGCGGCAAAAAGGCCATCGCTTCAGCCTTCGCCTGGTACCAGACGGCCAAAACCACGGCCGGTTCGCTGGGTAAAGCGTTGGCCGGCATTCTGTTGACATTGACGGCCTCTAACTTCTCGTTGGTCTTTATGGTCGCCTTCCTTCTGTCGGCGCTGCCGCTCTTTGTCGTTGCGCGCTATGTTGAGGAAGGGAGCGCGGGCGATGACACACCACTTGAGATCGGTGAGGCAGTCCCCGCCGTTCCTCACACCCAGGATACCCAGATTCCGACCGACAAGTCAGGGTCACGGCTGTCTTTACTCCCGTTCATCGGACTGGGTTTTTTGATCAGCAGCACAGCGAAAATGCTGCATGGTCTCTTCCCTATCCTGGCGACGGAATACGCCGGCTTGAACGAAGCCGAGACAGGCCTGATCTACACCGCCTCGACTTTGGTCATCCTCTTCGCCGGGCCACTGTTTGGCTGGCTGTCGGACAACGTTAATCGGGAGCTTGTGCTCTTGGTCCGAGGTGGTGCAAATATGCTCTCCTCTATCGTCTACATCGTCGTTCCCGGCTTTCTGGGCATCGCCATGGGCAAACTCGTGGACGACATGGGCAAGGCCGCTTTCCGTCCAGCGTGGGGTGCCCTGATGGCCCACGTTTCCAGCTTCGACAGGCAACGCCGGGCGCAAACGATGAGCCTTATGAGTGTGGGAGAGGATGCCGGTGACATCGCCGGCCCTGTCTTGGCCGGCTTTCTGTGGAGCACGTGGGGCATCACCGTCGTGATGGGTGTGCGTGTCCTGCTTGCCGTCGTCGCCGAGGTCTACACCGTGACCCTGGCTCGCTCAGTGGACGAGCTGGAAGGTGATTCTTCAGTGAGTGGCCGCGCGGCTCGAGCCGCTCGACGCCCCGCACGCGGTCGAGTTTAAAGTGAGCAAGGTGATCCTGTTTCCTACTCGTGGGATCCGTCCCGGGTTGCCTTCCTCGCCCAAAGTCCGTCGCATCTCTCGCTCCAAGGGCCGTCTCTCAGGGTGACTTTTGCTCTACTGCGTTATCTCGGTTTCAGCCGCCAGGCAGCTACGCCGAAACTCATGTCTTCACGGGACTTTTAGCATACGATGTATTTCTGGGCCTGCTCGGCTCTCTATATAGGCGACAAGGGCTCAAGGGATTACCCGTAGGCCGTGATGATTAACGATTAGGAATGGGAAGTTAGAAGGAGGCAGTAGTTCTAAGATGCAACGAAGAGTCTCTTTACCGCCGTGTGCTGTTGCGCCGCCTGAGATCCGAGAACTGCTGATTTGCTTGCAGCCACCGTCCAACGAGTTCACTTTCATCATCGACGATTGTCAAGCCGTCCATGTCAACAAGAAAATGCGCAAATATTTTATTGAGTACCGTCTGCGGGTGCGCGACGCTGCTACGGAGCGAAGCCACACCGTCGCCGCCATCGCCAAGGTGTACGCGAGCGACCGGGGTGCCTACCCTCACCAGGTGCTGACCTACCTGTGGGAGCGAGGCTTCCGAGAGGATGCACCCTATGCCGTGCCCCGACCTCTGGCCTACCTGCCCGAGCACTGCCTACTGCTTCAGGGTAAAGCTCCGGGGGCACCCCTGGGGAACCAGCTCCACCATCCCCAGGCGGGTCCGCTGGGAGCCCGGGCCGCGGCCCGCTGGCTGGCCCATCTCCACAGCCTGTCTCCAGTGGCAGGGCCCTTTCTCCAGGCCGATCCCACGGCGAACCTGGCCCGGTACCACCGGGAGTTGCGGGCGGCCCTGCCGGCCCAGGCTGCCCGCCTCGGCAGGCTCTTCACCCGCCTACGGGATCTGTTTCACGGTAGTCCCGCGGAGGTTCCTCTGGTCTTTACCCACGGGGACTACCATGCCAAAAACGTCTTCCTCTCGACAAGCCGCCGTGGTGAGCTTGTCGAACCATCGAGATACCGCTTGAGCGACGGCCGGGTCACCGTCATCGATTTCGACACCTTCGGCCTGGGTGAGCCTGCCCGAGACCTGGGTTATTTCCTGGCCCAGAACGCCATCATGGCCTGGCTGCGCCACCGGAGCATGCGTCCGGCGGAAGCCCCGGGCCGAGCTTTCCTGGACGAATATACAGCGCAAGACGGGACCCTGCAGTGGCCCCGGATGGCGGCTTACATCGCCCGGACCTTCTTACAGAGTCTCCACTACGAGCTGTGCGTGCTCCACACTGGCAATCTAGAACTGGTGAACCTCTGGCTGGATTTCGCGGAAGACGCCCTCGATCGAACCACACAGGAGGCACCGTGGTCCCCGCTGGTGATGGAAGGTTGAAGGTTAGGCCAATGGCATCACACCGCGTCCGAGGTCCGGCGTACCTGGCCCTGGTACACCACGGCAATCAGGCCCTGATCACCGATGGCTATGAGAACCGGGAGGGACTAAGCGAGGTTCTGGAAGGCTTCGCCCAGGTGCTGGACCTGCACCGTGCTTATCGGGTTCCCCTGCACCTCCACTTGAGTGGTACGCTGATGGCAGCCATCGCCTGGCACCAGCCCCACTTCTACCGACTGGTGAGGGACCTGGCCGACCAAGGACTGCTGGAGATAGTTGGGAGTTGCTATGGGCAGAACATTATGCCCTTTTTCTCTGCGCAGCACAATCTGCGTCAATTGAACGAGGAGTTGCTCCTGCTGCAACAGCACCTAGGCTGGTCGCCGCACCGGGTCCGCACCGCCTGGATTCCCGAGCGCGTTTGGAGCACCCCAGCATTGGCGCCAGTGCTGGAAAGCCCGACTCTGCTGAACGGGGGATATCGCTATGTGCTTCTGGACGACCGTTTGCTGTACCCGGTGGGGCCCGCTGACAAGGACAGCCCCCGGACAGCCTACGACCGCAGCCGGCGTTGGGTGTTCCGTACGCCGACCTACGAGTGGGAGCTGCCGAATACGGTGGACGAAGGAGCGATCTTTCCGGGCCTGCAAAACTTCCTACCCCACCGCGTCGCCGGGAGCCGCGGATTGGTGATGCTGCCCATGGCCTGCGACCTGCGCCACCTCATTCCGCCGGAGAGGCCCGGCGACCTGGACCAACTGGTGGCCCTATTCCAGGCGTTGGCGGCAGCGCGGCCCGCGCCGGTGGCGGTCTATGGCGACGATCTGGAGAAGGTGGCCGGGGTCGGACCCTGGGGCAAGTGTTCCCTTCAGCATTACGAGGAGTTTTTGGCCTGGTTGAAGACCAGCCCTTACGTCGAAGTGGTCTTGTTGCACCAATGGCTGCGGGATCGCCGTATCTCCCGCACTGTGGAGTTGGATCCCGGCACCTTCTACGAGCTAGCCCGGGGATGGGGCGCCGGCGAGGACTACCGCGGCTGGTGGGACGATCCGGCCTGGGTCCCCTATCGGGAGGACTACCGGCTGGCCGAGGAGGCCATCATGCAGGCCCAGGGCGAGGATGGCGATCCGGCGCTGCTGGAGCTGGCCTGGCAACACCTCCTCGCCAGCGCCTATGAGAGTGGCTGGCACAGCTACCATAACGGTGCCATGGAGCCCGCGCCCTGGTGCCGGGCGGCCACTCGGCACGCCCGCAGCACCAACATCCTGGCCTACGCCGCCGTTTGGTGCATCCACAATACCGGGACGGCCCGGGCCCTGATGAAGGACCTGGACGGCGACGGCGAACCCGAGCTGGTGCTGGGCAACGACCGTCTGCTGGCGGTGTTCAGCCCCCGCCGGGGTGGGCGAATGACCTTCTGCTTTGACCTGGCGGAGCCCCGGGGCGGCCGCCTGGTAGTGGGCAACCCCAGCGACGATTGGAACTGGCAACAGGAATTGCACCGCTACATGGACCAGCCCCGTAACCACCCCGGAGCCTTCGCCGACGTGGGAGCGGAGCACGACCGTTACGAAGTGCAGTCCCTCCGTAGTGGCCCCCGGGCCGAGGTTGTGATGGTCAACCAGGAACCTGGGAGCCGGCTTCAGGGCACTCGCAAGATCCTGCGCCTGGATGCTGGCGCCGCGTATGTGGAGGTGCAATATGAACATCCCCGTCGGCAGCCAGTCGCCACCGAGGCTGCCCTGTCCCCCGACTACAGCCGCCTGCTGCGGGAGGGCCGGGCGAGCCTGGTTCCGTATGATGGCCCCGGCTGGCGGGGCTGGCGCTGTGGCACGACCCGGGTGTGGCTGGCGCCCGCTCGGGCAGGGGGCGCTGAGTGGCAGCAGCCGGCGCAACCCGAATGTGGCCACGGCCTGATGCTGCGCCTCGGCTGGAGCGGCTCCGGCTGCACCCTGTATTTGGGCATCGGAGAGGTGCCAGGCGCGCTGCGGTCCTGCACTGGACCAGCCCGCGTGGAGCTTCTCCACGAGATGTTATCGCCGTCTATACCGCCGAATTCGAGGCCGCTATGACGGGACGCCTCGATGCGCTGACAGAAGGACGCTGATGACCCAGGATACATCGCCGATTCCCCCGTCGTTTCTTCAGCACCCCGAATTTATTCAGGACTATGTGTGGCCAGTGTATGCCCATGGCTCTAAGGCCACCGCGCCTGCCGGCTGGGAGGTGGAGGTAGCGCAATCTCGCCGCACCGGGCGGGTCACTGCAGGATACCGTCTGGACGAAGAGCTCCGCTTCTTTGCCAAGTTCTACGCCGATGGCGCTGAGGGCAGCGCTTCATACTACATCCTGCGCACTCTGTGGAAACAGGGCTTCGGTGCGGAGTCACCCTATCGCGTCTCAGAGCCCCTGGGCTATTTACCGGAACACGGGGTACTGCTGATGCGGGCAGCGGAGGGCGAGTGCCTGCTGGCGCTCCAGGCGCATGGCTGGGAGACCTGGAAGGAGGGGCTGCGTGGAGCGGCCCGCTGGCTGGCCGCCCTGCACGCTTCCCCAGTGCGCCAGGGACCGCCCGAGGACGTGGGTCAGGGCGTGTTCCGCCTGGCCCGGCGCATTGCGAAAACGGCCGCCCGCAAACCCGAGGCGGAGAAACTCTTGATCTGCCTGGTCAAGGACCTTGCCGGCCGTGCCGCAGCCATCGCCGGGCCCCGGTCCCAGGTCCAGACCCACGGCGACTACCACGCCAGCCACGTATTCCTGGCCCCAGAGAACGTGACAGTCATCGACCTGGACCGCAGTTGTCCCGCCGACCCCGCCAAGGACGTGGCGAAGTTCCTGCACCGCCTGCGGGCAGGGGTGGCCAAGCATAAGCTGGACTACGATACCGCCGAGCGGGCCACTAGCGTATTCCTGGAAGAGTACACCCGCCACAGTCCAGCCGACCTCTCCGGGCTGGCTTACTACTGGTCATATAGCATCCTGAGTAAGCTGCTGTACACCATACGTAGGTGCCACTTGGATGAGGACATACGAGAACAGCGCGTAGACTTCTACCGGGCAGAGTTCTACGACATTCCCCGGCGCCTGGAAAGCGGTGTCCTGATGGTTCGACAAGCTCACCACGGCAGCTTGTCGAAGGGATGACACAGCATCGCAGAGTGAATGGGACAGGAGGAGGAAAATGATCCGGAGGTATCTGTTTCCCCATGCCCGGCCCCATTGGCCGCGCATTGCCCTGGCCGGGTGCAGCCTGGTGGCATCTACTGCCCTGGGGTTGCTGAAACCCTGGCCGCTGAAGTTTCTGTTTGACCGAGTGATCACCTCCTCCGCCAAGCCCGAAACCGAAGCAATCACCTGGCTGCTGTTGCTCATTGGCGGTGCCATCGTATTTATCGCCGCCT
>JBHIAO010000340.1:0-6269 GCA_046758565.1 Anaerolineae bacterium | reverse complement strand
CTGCCATCTGCTATCTGCCATCTGCCATCCGCCATCTGCTCATATTATAGCCGGCGAGCGTTACGAGATCGTTACGAAAAGCGTTACGAAAGGTGGATATTGGGTATTGGAGACTAGAGACTTGTGCTGAGCCCAGTCGAAGTATTGGATCTTGAGTTTGGGGCTTCTTGCCCGCCGTAGTATAATGTCCCTGGCGGAGCGGGAATCTCGGAGGTCCGAGAACGTGCTTGATACGCATAGTGCGCCTTCGGGCGTGGGGTTCGAGTCCTCCCCGCTCCGCGCCCCAATGGCTTTTGACAGATGGGCTGGAATGTGCTACACTATAGTTGCGTATCAAGCACGTGGACACGAACCTGTCCACAGGAGAGGCGGCTGACAAGTTGGCCGCCTCTTTCTCATTTTCACCCACAGCGCGTTTCATGGCTCCCGTTCCCTCTGGAGATTGGAGGTTCTCTCCCCAGCCCCCAATACTAGTACCCGATATCCTCTTCCCGCCGCTCCGCCGATCCACTGGGAATATCCCGCAGCCACAACGACACAAACTCCGGCTGCATCGTCTCGTCGATCACCCGCAGCAGCTCGTCCGTCAGCTTGTCCAGGTCCACCTCGTCCCGCGCGAACTCGGCGAATTCCGCCAGCACCTTTTCGGCGTCGTACTTGCGGCGGTAGAAGCGGCGGTCGATGGCCTCCTGGATGCGCCGGCGCAGGGGGAGGAACAGGCCGGCGATGGCCAGGGTGGAGGCGACGACGGCCAGTTGTGACTCCTGGCCCGTCAGGGCGCGGAAGAGCCCCTGCAGCACCACCACAGTCCCGAAGTAGACCAACGCCAGCGCGCCGGTCAGAGCACCGTAGACCATTGTGCGGTTGATGAGCACGTCGATGTCCCACAGCCGGTAGCGCAGAATGGCAATAGTAAGGGAGAGCGGGAAGAGTGATCCCAGGAGATACACGACCCCCATTCCGCCAAAGTTAACGTACAGGCGCGCGGGGCCAGGCGGAGGCGGGAAGAATTCCACAGCGATTGCAAAAATCAATATCATCAGGACGAGCGCACACAGGCCGAAGACCACCCACTTCGTCTGCTGGCGCTGTACGGAGCCGGACACGCGCCGGTAGCGATAGACCTGGGCGAATACCCCTACACCGAGAGAGCCAAACAGCAGTAGCTTCAACGCTAGGCTCAATAGGCCGGGCGTGTAGTACATCAGGTCCGGGTCGCCGCCAGTGAGAAACGACGCGATTACCAAGTATACGCCCAGGATGATCGCCAACAGGCGTGTCCAGCGGGGCACGAAACGCCCGTCGGGAAACAGGAAAAGAAGCAGCACGAAGGATGCCATGGCAAGGCTGCCCAGGAGGCCAAGCAGCAGGGTCAAGCTGGGGTACGCTTTCACCAGGGCAAAGGGAACACTTGAGAAGAAGTGGGTCGCAATCACCACCAACGTGAGTGAGACGAATAGCCCCAGACGGTCGTCAGACCTGCGCCAGAAGATCACGCCGGCGAGCAAGGTGTAGATTGCTACATTGAAGATCTGGATTCCAACCTGGTATCCGGCGTAGAACTCCATAGAGAGGCCGACCTCCCCGAGCATGTTCGCTTCCTGGGGTGTGATGGCCAGGAGATCACACTCCTCTCCCGTACAAGGTACCCGCAGTTCGTCGAAGGATGGCGGGACGCTGGCGAACCAGGTCGCCAGAGCCAGGACCACGAGCGCGATCCAGACCGCCCGGGCGGTGGTGAGCCGGCGGCCATGCAGTTGGGTGTGGGTATCAGGTTGGTTAGGTTGAGAGTTCATGATGTGCTCCTTTCGTGATCCGTGATGCGTAATCCGTGAAATCGCTCTGTCACGCATCACATTTTACCCTTCCGTGTTTTTCTTGTCGCGTTCGTCGGATCGTGGTACAATAGTGACCAAGTTGGATCTCGATTGTGAACTGGAGCAAAGCTATGACACCAACCGTTGAAGTCCGTCTAATACTCGCCGCACACATCGTCAAGGAGTTGCGCGAGACCGCACAGGCCCGCGGCGTCAGCGAAGCGGCGGTTGTCGAGCAGGCGCTGGACTTGCTGTTCGGGCTGGATGATCCATCTCCACTCCAGGACTACTGGTTTTCGGTCGCAACCATGCGCCAGGACTGGGACGCCATGCCGGATGACTGGATCGCCGACGAGGTAACGGATGCCGTATCGGCACGGTGATGTGATTGCTGTCCCTTACGACTACAGCGACCTGACGGGTGGTAAGGTGCGCCCCGCTCTGGTCGTCAGCAGTGATGCCTATGATCGTGCGCGACCCGATGTGGTGGCCGCCGGCATCAGCTCACAGGTAGCAAAGGCTGGTCCGTACGATCATGTTCTTGCCGATTGGGCTGCCGCTGGCCTGCGTTACCCCTCGCTTGTTCGAGGCCGGCTGCTGACTATCGAGCAAAGCCTGATCCGCCGCACTGTCGGACGATTGAGTTCGGCGGACCTGGCTGCGTTTGAAGAAAAGCTGGCAGCCTTCTTCCGACGACCGTTACGAGATCGTTACGAAAAGCGTTACGAAACCTGTCTTTTGCCCCCTTGACCGACTTGTGATACAATCTGCTGACTGAGAAAGACAGGTGAAGATTGGAATAGTGTCTGGTCCGTTTCCACGCACATAGCAACCACCGTGAGGTGACAGCCATGCCCAAAACGATGACCCTGAAGGAAGCACAGGCTGCTTACTCCCTGGCCGTCGAAGCCAGTCAGGTGGGCCACGGCCCCATCTTCGTCGAGCACGAAGGCCGGCCGGTGGCGGTCATCATGAGCATTGAAGATTACAGACAGATTGTCGCCGCTGAACACGACGCCTGGCGGGAGGACCAATTGCAGCGTCTGGAACCTGACCGCACCGCTTTCCAACAACTGCTGCCCGAGCTACTCAAGACCCACAGGAATCAGTTTGTGGTCATCTACCAGCAAAGACTGGTTGACGCAGATGAGGATCGCGCTGCCCTGGTTCAACGCACCCGTTCCCAGGGCATTCGCCCCGTATACATTCAGAAGGTGACGGCCGAACCGCGCATCGTTGAGCTGCCTTCTCCCGAAGAGGTCCGGCGTGTATCGTTATGATGACAGGGAAGACCCTCCAGCAGCATACCTGTCTGTTCAGATGACCAACCCCGATACGGGAGTGGCGATCCACCTGCCGGCCAAGATAGATAGCGGAGCCGCCATGTCCGTGTTACCCCAAACCGCCGTAGCGAACCTGGCGCTTGAGCCAATGGGCGATATTCTAGCGAGCGGTTACGACCGCAGAGCAACGTTGCTGCCGACCTACAGCGTCACTTTTGAGGTAGAAGGTTACACCTTCCGCGACGTTGAGGTCACTGCGTCACCAAGAAACGATGTGCTCTTGGGCCGCGATGTCCTCAATCACTTCATTCTCACCCTCGACGGCAAGAACCTCACTTTCGATCTCAAAGATCCCTGAATTCGTTCCGCTTATCTCGTCACAGAATAGCCGGCGAGCGTTACGAGAGCGTTACGAAGAGCGTTACGAAAATCGGAGATTAGAGATTTCCTTTCCAATCTCCAATCCCTTGACAAATGCTAGCATGTGTGTATAATGTTCGCGTGCTACTTTCTCCCGGAGGATACACATGTTTCTAAACCGAGAGCGGGAACTGGCCTATCTAGATGAGCATTTTTCTTCCGACCGGGCTGAGTTCCTGGTAGTGACCGGACGCCGGCGGGTGGGCAAGACCTCTTTGCTGGCCCACTGGGCGGTTGACAAACCGGGCCTCAGTTTCCAGGCCCACCTGGATGCCGATGAGACGCTGCGACGTGAGTTCTCGGCCCTCGTCTGGCAGGCCAGTTACCCCGACGAGCCGATGCCCCCGGGCTATGCCTTCCCCACCTGGGGCGACCTCTTCGAGCGGTTGGGCCACCTCGCCCGTAAGAAACGCTTTGTGGTGATCATTGACGAATACCCTTTCCTGGAAGGGGGACAGGCCCACCAGGGAAGGGTGGCCTCCATCCTTCAGAAGGTGTGGGATCAGCATTTGCAGCACACCCACATCATGCTGATCCTGTGCGGGAGTTATCTTTCGGTGATGTACCGCACCGTCCTGGACCGCAATGCCCCCCTCCACGGCCGGCGCACCGGCCAGATTCTCCTGCAGCCCTTCACGATAGACCAGATCGGCGACTTCTTGTCCGGCTACACGGCGGAGCAACTGGTCGAAACCTACGCTATGGTGGGCGGTATGCCGGCTTACCTGGCTCATCTCTCGGCCGATCTCTCCCTCTGGGAAAACATGGCGCGCACTGTGCTCAATCGCGACCACGTGCTCTACATGGAGCCGGATCTGATCCTGCGGGAGGAGTTGCGCGAACCCCGACTGTATGCCGCTATCCTGCGGGCCATAGCCGAGGGCCGCCATCAGCTCAAGGACATTGCGGCCGCCGCCGGCTTCACTGCCTCCTCGGCCGCGGTGCGCTACCTGGACACGCTGCAAGGGCTGGGTCTGGTGGAGCGACGGATCCCGGTACCCCCCGCGTCCCGGCCACGTCCCCGGGGCGCCTGGCACATCGCCGATCCCTACCTGCGCTTCTGGGCGCGCTGGACCCTCCCGCATGCCACTACGCTGACCTTCGGTCAACCCGAGCGGCTGCTGTACGAGGTGATCCGGCCCGGCTGGGAGGCTTTTGTCGGAGCTGTGTGGGAGGATCTGGCCCGCTACCACCTGGCCCGCCTCAGCGCCCAGGGGCACTTCCCCCACCTGCTCACCGACGTGGGAGCCTGGTGGTCGCCGCACCAGCAAATCGATCTGGTGGGGGTCAATCGTCGCCACCGCTTCGCCGTCTTGGGTGAGGCCGGCTGGCGGCGCAGCCCGATGGGTCTCAAAGACCTTGCCGCGTTGAAGGAGCGCGAACGGGCCTGGCTCGACGGTCGCACCGACTGGCTCGTCCACCACGTGCTGTACAGCCGGCGTGGGTTCACAGCAGAGCTGGCTGAACAGGCACGCCAGAGAGCGGAAGGTCTGCTGCTCTTCACGTCTGAGGACGTGGTACTCGGGTGACGGTGTGCCCTTGTCGGGTTGAGGCTTCACGGTATGCTCCTTCTACACGTACTGCGTTGCGTACTACGTAACGGCGAGACGGAATACGCAGTACGCAATACGCAATACGCCATGACGCTGACGCACTGCGTTTCCGTATCGGATCTAGCCACCACCCTTCAGCCGCGCCACCTCTTCGCTCAACTCCCGAATGCGCCGCGACATGGTCTGCACCATGCGGAAAGCCAGCGAGGGGTCCTCGTGGATGCGGCGCAGGAAGTTCTTCTTGTCCACGGTGAGCACCCGCGCCTGGCCCAGAGCGCGCACCGTGGCCGAGCGAACTTCGCGCTCGAAGATGGCCATCTCTCCAACGAACTCCCCCGCGCCCCGCACCGCCAGGCGCACCTCCTCGCCGTCCTTTTCCGCAATCACCTCCACCTGTCCCTCCTGGATGACGTACATGCAGTCACCCACCTCTCCCTGGCGGATGATGATTTCGCCGTCTTGGTAGACCCTGCCTAGAGCACCTGTCGTTTCCATAGCATCCTCCTTTTTCCAGTGATCAGTTACCAGTGATCAGTGAACGGTGGAAACCTGACCACTGTTCACCGTTTACTTATACGTTAGAGTGATGTACAGCAAGAAGTCAATCTTTCCCCACGGACGGAAAGAACCACGGACATTCATTTTGTGCGTTTCTTGTCCGTGTTTCTTTCCGTCCGTGGGGCTGTTTCTTCTCATCCTCACAGTCATTACGACTCAGCTTGCTGTGTTTGTTACGCATAAGTGAACTGTTCACTGACTACTGATTACTGGCGACTGATAACTGAGACAAGATTGTCCCACAGAAAGCGTACCCAGAAGGCAGGGTGCAGGGTGCGCATGAAGATCTCGCGATAGGATCCGCTCCCCGTGTACATGTCCCACTGCACCGTACTCATAGGCCGGCCACCACCCTCCTTCTGTTGCTCGCTGACGATCATGCGCAAGACGGCGCGCCGCGCGAAGCGCCGCTTCTGAATCTGGCCAACGACAAAGAAGATTAGCTTCCCGATGGTGTTGTCGGTGTCGATGGCCTGGCAGGCCGGCCAATAGTGCTCCCGAAAATCCTCGGCCGAGATGCCCTGGAATACAGCGGTCGAGGCCGCGGCTTTGGCGGTGCGATAGGCGGCCCCGATCCCGTCCTTGTACAATCGAGTCGAGCCACAGTCGCCGATGAACACGATCCGGTCGGCAAAGGG
>JBHIAO010000339.1:0-6295 GCA_046758565.1 Anaerolineae bacterium | reverse complement strand
CAGGCTTCGCAGCGGCCACCCTTCACGTTGAAGGAGAAGCGACCAGGCTTGTAGCCCCGCACTTTGGACTCAGGCAACTCAGCAAACAACTGGCGGATCGGTGTGAAGACGTTCGTGTAGGTCCCAGGGTTGGAACGCGGTGTCCGCCCAATGGGTGACTGGTCGATGTCGATCACTTTGTCCAGATGTTCGACGCCCTCAATGCCCTGATGTGCTCCCGGTCGGACCTTCGATCGGTAGATCACCTGCGCCAGGCGCTTATACAGCACCTCGATGACCAGGGTCGACTTGCCGGAGCCCGAGACGCCGGTCACACATATAAACTTACCAAGTGGCAATTCCACGTTGATCTCTTTGAGATTGTGCTCCGCCGCGCCGAAAAGGGTCAACACCTTGCCGCTGCCGGCTCGCCGGCGCTCCGGCACCTCGATCTGCTGCTTCCCGGCCAGGTACTGGCCGGTGATTGACGCCGGCGCCTTCATGACCGCGTCAAGCGGCCCTGAGGCCACGACGTGACCCCCATGCTCGCCGGCCCCTGGCCCCAGATCCACGATCCAGTCGGCGGATCGGATCGTCTCCTCGTCGTGCTCCACGACCAGAACGGTATTTCCCAGGTCCCTCAAGTTCAGCAAGGTCCGAATGAGTCGGGCGTTGTCCCGCTGGTGCAGGCCGATGGATGGTTCGTCCAGAATGTACAGCACTCCCATCAGTTGGGAGCCGATCTGAGTCGCCAGGCGGATGCGCTGGGCCTCACCACCGGCAAGCGTGCTTGCCCGTCGGTCCAATGTCAGATAATCCAACCCAACGTCCATCAGGAACCCGAGACGAGCGCTGATTTCCTTCAGGATCTGGCCGGCGATCATCAATTCTCGCTCCGAGAGTGCTGCCTCATGGCGGCGCGTGTGTCCGTCGCCGTCAGCTCCCGACGGAGCTGTTCCCATCAATTGCTCAACCCATTCCCTGGCCTCGGCGACACTCATCTGGGTGACCTCAACGATCCCCCTATCGCCAACGGTCACGGCCATAGATTCGGGCTTGAGGCGCGCGCCGTTACACGTCGGGCAGGGGCGGGTGGTCATGTATTCTTCGATTCCTGAGCGGACGTAGTCAGAGTCAGTCTCCGTGTGCCGGCGCCGTAAATTGGGGATGACGCCTTCGTACGTCGTCTCGTAGCGCCGGCGCGCGCCGTATCGGTTTTCGTAGTCCAGGGTGATGCGCTCACCGCCGCTGCCATACAAGACCACCTGGCGGGCCCTCATCGGCAAGTCTCTCCACGGTGTGTCCACGGAGAAACCGTATTGCCGAGCCACGCCCCTGAGCAGTTGCATGTAGTAGCCTTCGCTGTTCTTACCCTTGCTCCACGGAGCGATGGCGCCCTGTTTGATGCTAAGGTCCGGGTTCGGGGCAATCAGGTCGGGATCGATCTCCATCCGGCTGCCCAGACCCTGGCACGCCGGGCAGGCACCGTGGGGGCTGTTGAAAGAAAACGACCGGGGCTCGATCTCGGGCAGGCTGATTCCACACTCGACGCAGGCAAAGTGCTCGCTGAACAGGATATCTTCCGGTGGCTGAGCGCCATTCACCAGATTCACGATGAGAGTGCCATCGCCCAGTTCCAGGGCTGTTTCGACGGAATCTGCCAGGCGTGCACGATCGAGGCCATGTCCGTTGTCACCTGGCCGCACAATGAGACGATCCACTACGACCTCAATGGTGTGCATCTTGTAGCGATCCAGCTCGATCTGTTCGTTGACGTCGTACAGCTCACCGTCTACGCGGACGCGGACGAAGCCGGCCTTGCGAATGTCCTCAAATACCCGTTGATGATGCCCTTTGCGGTCCTTGATCAACGGTGCCAGGATCATGATCCGACTGTCATCCGGCAGAGACAGCACGTTATCCACGATCTGCTCCGAGGTCTGTTGTGCAATCATGCGGCCACAGTTGGGGCAATGGGGCACGCCTATGCGCGCGTATAGCAGACGAAGATAGTCGTAGATCTCGGTGACGGTACCGACGGTAGACCTGGGGTTGTGACTGGCCCCTTTCTGATCGATGGAAATGGCCGGACTAAGACCTTCAATCTGGTCGACATCGGGCTTCTCCATCTGGCCCAGGAATTGCCGGGCGTAGGCGGACAGGCTCTCAACATACCGCCGCTGGCCCTCGGCGTAGATCGTATCGAAGGCCAAACTCGACTTCCCAGACCCCGAGATTCCTGTGATGACCACGTACTTATCGCGCGGAATCTCGACGTCAATATTCTGCAGATTGTGCTCCCTCGCCCCACGAACAATTAACTTGTCCTGCGCCATCGAATCCTGTCACCTCTTATTATCTACGTTCGGTCCACCGCTGCTGCAGCACAAAGCCAGCGAAATGCAGTCTTCCATTATAGCACATATGGGCTACTCGAAGCAAACCCATTTAGTCGCTTAGTCTGGATGGTCGGATGGTCAATTGGTCAGCTTGACAACCTGACCACCAGACTATCTGACTACCTGACTGATGCATTTTGGACCAGATGCCGACCCAGCTAGGACCTAATTACGACCTTCACATGCTATCATCTTGCCTGGCAAGGTCATATGGTGTCGAGAGCCTTGTTGATACTCCGGAAAAGGAGGGGACTCCTTTACCAGAGGGAGGGGATGGAACCCGGTCAGCGCCCGCCGACCGGGTTCCTCTTGTTTTGACTACGCACAAATCACGTTTTCTCCCGAACGGTCAGGCATTTTCTTGCCGGATTGAATCCCCACTATTCATCAGCCTCGGACCAGATCGGTGTTGCGTCTACCTACCACTGGTTCTATAATTGAAGGAGGAGCGATACGGATCGATGGAGAGGTGATACCCATGGTTATGGCAACGACGCTGGAAGAGGTTCTGGACGCGCAGACGCGTGAAGGCGCGTTGTATGACAAACTGGATGATAACAAACTGCGGTGCTACGCGTGCGGGCATCGCTGTGTCGTGTTTGAGGGGCACCGGGGCATCTGCAAGGTGCGCTTCAACGAGGCCGGCAAGCTCCGCGTCCCCTGGGGCTACGTGGCCGGCCTCCAATCCGACCCGACGGAGAAAAAACCGTTCTTCCACGTCCTCCCCGGCTCAGAAACCCTGACTTTCGGAATGTTGGGGTGCGACTACCACTGTCCTTACTGCTTCACTGGGGATACACCCGTAGTCACCAACCAGGGTGTGCTGTCGATGGAAGAGCTCTTCGAGCAGGGGCAGAAGGTGATGCAGGGATCTGATGGGGACGTGGCTGTGGCCGAAGGGCTGCAAGCTGTGGCAGGCAGCGGTAAACTGCGTCCCATTCTGAAGGTTTTCCGGCATCGGTACACCGGCCCGCTGACGGTGCTCGATCCTTATTATCTGCCTCCGTTGCGTTGTACCCCCGATCACCGCGTCTATGCCACCACCCAAGTGGATGGGAGCGATGTCCAGCCCGTACCGGCCAGTGAAGTGACAACCAATCATTACCTGGCCATCCCACGCCATCATGAGTTCGGCCCACGCCAGATCCTTGACGTCTACGAACTGCTCCAGCAACACCGCAGGACACATGACTACTACCTGATCCCCTTGCGCTCAGTGGCTGTAGAGTTCTTCGAGGGTGAAGTGTACAATCTGGAAGTCGAAGAAGAACATAACTATCTGGCCAACTTCTTCCTGGTCAAGAACTGCCAGAACTGGCTAACCTCGCAGGCGCTGCGTGACCCGAATGCCGGCATTCACCCGCGCAGCATCACACCCGAAGACATGGCGATACTGGCCAGGCGTTACGGCGCGCGGGTAGTCGCCAGTTCCTACAACGAACCGCTGATTACCGCCGAGTGGGCCGCTGACATCTTCAAGCTGGCCCGCGAGGCCGGCTTGCGCACCGCCTTCGTCTCTAACGGCAACGCCACCCGTGAGGTACTGGAGTATCTGCAGCCCTGGACAGACTGCTACAAGATCGACCTGAAGTCGATGAGTGACAAGAATTACCGATATCTGGGCGGCGTTCTGGATCATGTGCTGAAGACCATCGAAATGGTTTACGAAATGGGGTTCTGGATGGAAATTGTCACCCTCGTCGTGCCAGGGTGGAACGACTCCGACGAAGAGCTCCGAAAGGCTGCTGAGTTCATCGCCGGCATCTCGACCGACATCCCGTGGCACGTGACGGCGTTCCACAAGAACTACAAGATGCACGATCCCGACAACACCACCGTCGACACACTACTCCGCGCCGCCGAGATCGGGCGCGATGCCGGCCTTAACTACGTGTATGCCGGCAACCTGCCCGGCCGAGTGGGGCGTTGGGAGAACACCTACTGCCCGAACTGCGATGCACTCCTCGTTGAACGCTACGGCTATCTGATTCGCCGGCAACAGGTTACGCCAGCCGGCCACTGCCCGGACTGCGGTCACGTGATAGCGGGTATCTGGGGGGCGTGATGCGTGATGCGTGATGCGTGAAACGTGATGCAAGTGCGAGAAAGTATCTTCACGTTTCACGTTTCACGTTTCACGTTTCGCGTTTGGCGATGACGCGTGCTCTCCCTCTCCGGCGCTACTTCGTGTCAGGCTTGCTCGGTTGCCTGGCGCTGGGGGTGGTGTCCTGCGGTGCGCTTTCAAGGTCGGCGACGCCGGAACCGCGCCCCGCCCTGTCCCTGGCGACGCTGCCGGCCTCCATCGGCCCACGAGACGTCGCCGAGTTCTTCCCCACTGAACTCGCCTCAGTTGAGCGCGGTCGGGTGGTGTTTGAGAAGCTGTGCGAAGAGTGTCACGGCGAGGGTGGGCAGGGCGATGGCGTTCGGTCCGGCCAACTCGGCATTCGCCCGTCGGATCTTACCGATCCTGCAGTGCGGGACGATGTGCCACTATCGTGGTACTTTCGTTCCATCACGAACGGAGTGGTGGGGACGGCGATGTTGGGCTGGAAAAGCCAGCTCATCGAACAGCAGCGTTGGGATGTGACGTTCTATACCTGGTCGCTGGCCAGTTCGGCTGAGAGCATCGTCCAGGGACGAGAACTGTACGGGCAGCTATGTGCAGCCTGTCACGGATCTAATGGGCTCGGCGACGGCCCGCGCGCCGGCACCCTGGAGCAGCCGGCCACGCCACTGGCGGACCCCCGCTACCTGGCCGGCCGCAGCGGAGACGAACTTCTTGAGGCCATCACGGGTGATGTGACCAGTCCTGACCATGATTGGTCGGACGAGTTGACAAAAGACGAACAACGGTCCATTATTAATTATCTGTGGACATTCCTATATCATTAGACTTTATAGGGATATAGCTTCCCGGACAGAATGTTCTGAATGACGATTTCGGATTTCGGATTTCGGATTGCGAATTGAGGATTGCGGCATGAAATCTATGCCCATTACGGGATTTTCCAATTCGAAATCCGAAATCCGAAATTCGGCAACCCATGCATTTCGTGTCCCAAAGCACAAACCCCTATAAAGTCTATTAAGTGAGGAGGGCTCAATGAAAATGCGTTCGTGGCTACTTGGCATAGTTGCGCTGGTGCTGCTGACAATGGCAGCCTGCGGCGGTGGAGGAGGTGCACCGGCGGAGAAGGCAGCACCGGCCGGTGATCCAGAGGCCGGGAAGGAGATCTATCTCGGTGTGGGCGGCTGCGGTGCTTGTCACACCATTGAGGGCCTTGAAGGTGCCATTGGTCAGGTCGGACCGGACCACACGCACATCGCGACCAATGCGACAGAACTAGCTAAGAAGGCCGGCGTCGCCGATGCCGAGGCGTTCATCAGGCAGTCGATTCTGGAACCTAATGCCTATATCGCCGAGGAGTGTCCGCCTGGTCCGTGTGTTGCCGGCGTTATGCCGCAGACGCTCAAAGACACGTTGACAGAGCAGCAAGTGAATGACCTTGTTGCCTTCTTGATGCAACAAAAGTAACCGCACCGTCATTCGGGTGACGGTCTTCCACACACAACCTTGAGAGGTGGGGATGGACAGGGCGCCATGTTGCTCTTGTCGATCCCCATCCGCATTTGAGGACACACAAGCATGAAAGCATTTATAACGTTGACTCTACTGAAAAAACACCCCCAAGCATCGGTGAGGTTCCAGATATCGGGTCAGGGGACCCGGGCTCACCACAAAATATGGACAGCCCGGGTCCCCTGACCCGTTTTTTCAGTGGAGTCAACGTTCCAACTGTGAAAAATAAGGGGTAGTTTTGCTTCGAAGCCTGAGGTACATAGTCCTCGCCTTGCTTATGGCGTGGGTGGTGTGGAATCTTTTTACGCGCGAGCGACGACGGCGCGTCGCTGAAGGG
>JBHIAO010000338.1:0-6335 GCA_046758565.1 Anaerolineae bacterium | reverse complement strand
ACTTGCCAATTTCCGCCGGAATTGCTATAATAACGAACGATTGTGCAAAAATTCACTATTGGGCCTGGGGTATAACCGTCCAATATGCACGGTCGGCATTGTCAACGATGCTATGCAGGTCGACCTATCGACGTCAGCGGTCGACCTGTGTGCTTTGGCGGTGCTCCGTGACACAAAAAGGAGGAGGCCTTGTTCACACCACATCGTAACGTCCGTACATCCCCTTCGATGCGCCTCCGGCTACTCAGGGCAGGCTTGTTGCGCCTCGCCTTGCTGCTGTTGATCCTGCTCGCTGTGCGATGTGCTCCCGCTCTGACCACGCCGGCAGCCCCAAGTCAGAAGCCGACCTCAACTGCACCGCCTGTCGAAAGTAAACCCATCGTTATCGGCGAAATCAATGCCATGACCGGCGTCATGTCCACTCAGGGGTTGCCGGTACATGCCGGCATTCAGTACGCCGTTGACGAGGCGAATAAAAAGGGTGGCATCAATGGCCGGGCGATACAGCTTGTCTCCCGCGACGACGAGAGCAAGCCGGAACGTGCTGCGGCAGCGGCAGAAGAACTCATCACCCGGGAGAACGCTGTCGCCCTCGTCGGCGGCTACGTCGACACCCTGGTTGGGCCGGTCAGCGAAGTGGCTGAGGCGAACCAGGTGCCCTACATAGCCAGTGCCTCGCTGGACAAGCGCCTGGTTCAGCGAGGTTATAAGTTCTTTTTCCGGTTGGCCAACCTGGAAGGTTTCGCTCAAGCGGCGGCCGGCGCCGTCACCGAAGCCTTCGCGGCCAATAACGTGGCCTTGCTACACTCGGTAACGCCTGGCGCTACCCAGACGGCCGAGCGGCTGCGAGAGTTGTTGGAGGCTAACGGGGTAGAAGTATCGGTGACGGAGAAGTTTACCCCCGGGCTGTCCGATTTCACGCCGCTCCTCACCAGGGTCCGCGATGCAGATGCCCAGGTTCTCATCTCCCTCGGTTTCACGGGTGACAATGTGCTCATGATCCGCCAGTTGAAGGAGCAGAACATTAACATCGGCGGCTTTCTCGCCATGTTCGGGGCCAGTCTGCGGGCGCCGGTGTTTAAGCTGGGCGAGGCGGCCAACTACACGTCTAGCACCGCTATCTGGGAACCTGAGTTGGGGTTAGTGACACCGGGAGCCGAGGCGATCTCCGAGGAATTCGCCCAGGGTTTCAAAGAAGCGATGGGGAAAGAGGCCGACGGGCTCACCCAGCACGGGTACAGCACCGGCCTGGCGTTGCTGACGGCCATGCGGAACGTAGCTGATGCCGGCAAGCCCATCACGTCCCAGAACATCCGCGACGCGCTGACAAAGATTGACGTCCCGACGCCACTCGAGCGCGTCCAGTTCGATCCGAGCGGCGAGTCGATGCACTACAAGATCGCCGTGGTGCAAATCCAGGGTGATGACAGCGTCGTAGTCTGGCCGCCGGAGCAGGCGACGGGTGAGGCGGTTTTCCCGATGCCTACGTGGGACAAAAGAGGAACGGAATAAAGAGGAACTAAGGGGAACTAAGGGGAACTAAGAGGAACTAAGGGGAACTAGGACCACTATGAGTTCCCTTTAGTTCCCCTGTAGTTCCTCTAAGTTCCCCTTTGTACGATGTCGTCTGTCGTTCAAAGTCTTGTTAACGGCGCGCTGATTGGCTGCTTCTACGCCCTGATCGCCGTCGGGTTCGCGATGGTGTTGGGAGTGGTGCGGGTATTCAACATCGCCCATGGCGAGTTCATGGTTATTGGCGCCTACGTGGGCTATTGGCTGTGGTCGGCGCACGGGGTGAACCCAGTGCTTGCCATCCCTGCGGCCATGTTGCTGGTAGCCGTTGTCGGTTGGCTGACCTACCGCGTCATTGGCCGTATGGGTGAACCACGGGGGTTGAATGGACTGGTGGTGACTTTCGGGCTGTCCATTCTGCTCCAGAACGCGATGATTGGGGCGTTTGCCGCAGATTACCGACTGATGGCAAGCGGCCGGCTGGGCGACAGTCTTGTCCTGGGAGACATTGCCATCGGATATGGCCGGCTGATCATTGCCTTGCTTTCCCTGGCCGTCATCGGAGCCCTGCACTGGTTCTTGAATGGCACCTATCTCGGCCACGTGATGCGCGCCACAACCCAGGATCGCGACGGCGCAATGTTGATGGGCATCAATGTCGAGCGAGTGGACATCTGGGCCTTCACCCTGGGCGCCGCACTGGCCGGTATGGCCGGGCCACTGTTTGCCGCCATGAACTACGTGCATCCGGCAGCGGGCCGGCCGGCCACAGTTATCGCCATCATCCTCACCATCCTGGGTGGCGTGGGGCAGGTGAGGGGCCTGCTCATTGGCGGGGTACTACTGGGCTTGCTGGAGGCGGCAACGCTCCTGGCATTTGGGCCGCAGTGGCGCGAGCCAGTGTTTTTCATCGTGCTCCTGGCCCTGATGGCAGCCCGTCCGCGAGGGCTGGTCAGAGGGTTGGCGACGTGATTTCGGATTTCGGATTTCGGATTTCGGATTTCGGATTTCGAATTTCGTTGGCAGTGCTGGTGCTGTTGGTGCTATTGCCGGCGGCGCTGAGCTTCGATCGCTTTTACCTGTTGACATTGACGTTCGGCTACCTGTTTGCGAGTCTGGCGGTGAGCTGGTTCCTGTTGGCCCGCGCCGGCCAGATTTCTTTGGGGCATGCTGCGTTCTTTGGATTGGGCGCGTATGCCTCTGCGCTGAGTGCGCTACGTTTTGGGGTGTCGCCCTGGCTGGGTCTGCTGCTGGGGATGGCTGTGGCCGTGTTGTTCGCTGTCCCCGTCGGTGTGGTGTGTTTCCGGTTCCGCGGTCTCTATTTTGCTCTGGCGACCTTTGCCGCAGCCGAGGTGGCGAAAGCCATCGTCTTGAACTGGGAAAGCCTGACGTCTGGTGCGCAGGGGCTGGTGGGGATTCCCGGTTTTCCAGCCTTCGGCCTGGGGGCACTGCGCCTGGATTTCGACGCCAGCCGGCTGCCGAACTACTACCTTGCTTTACTTTTCCTCGTGATTACGCTGCTGGTGGTCCATCGGGTGCTCAGTGGAAAGCTGGGCCTGGCGTTCACCGCCGTGCGAGAGAGTGAGGAGGCGGCTGAGGCCATCGGCATCGACCCGATGCGTATCAAAATGGTGGCGCTGCTGGTCAGCGCTGCTGTGACTGGCGTCGGCGGGGCGCTGTACGCTCATCTGCTGCACTATTTAGAGCCCAGTCTGGCCTTCAGTGTGTCCATTTCCAGCATGCCATTGGTGATGGCCTTGTTCGGAGGTCTGGTCAGCCTGGCCGGCCCATTGATTGGCGGCCTGACACTTTATCTGGTGGACGAGCTCATATTTCAGTCGTTCTTCCCGACGTCGCACCAGGTACTCTACGGTGCGACGCTCATATTTGTGGTGTTGTACATGCCACGTGGACTGGTGGGCTGGCTTTTCAAGCAATCTGGGTAGATTCGCATGCCACTCTATTTCGGATTTCGGATTTCGGATTGCGGAAAGAAAAATCCGAAATCCGAAATCCGAAATCCGAAATCCGTAATAGGATGCCACTTCTAGAGGGTCTTAACCTCACCAAGCGCTTCAACGGTCTGGTAGCTGTCGAGAATGTGAGCCTTGAGATTGCCGAGCGGGAAATCGTCGGGCTTCTGGGGCCCAACGGGTCCGGGAAGACGACGCTGATCAACCTCATCGCCGGTCGCGTGCAGCCGACCGCCGGCACAGTGCGGTTCGCTGGCCGTGACATCACCCATCTACCCGCGCATGAGCGGTGCCACCTGGGCCTGGCGCGCACATTTCAGACGGTCAAGCCCTTCGATCATCTGAGCGTTTTGGACAACGTGGCAGCGGGGGCCATATATGGCAACTCTCGGGGGGTATCGCTGGCGCGTGCCCGAGAGGAGGCGGTCCGGCTGTTGGAGGTGGTCGATCTGGCGGAGAAGGCCGGCGATCTGGCCGGCACCCTCAGCATGGGTCAGCGGAAGCGGCTGGAACTAGCCCGGGCACTGGCTACCCGACCACGCCTGCTGCTGTTGGACGAGGTTGGCGCGGGGCTGACGCCGGCTGGTGGTATCGCGCTGCGTGGACTCCTAGCCCGCTTGCGGGACGACGGTCTGACCATTCTCGGGGTTGAGCATGCGCTACACGCTCTGGCCGATATCGTGGATCGGCTCATCGTACTGGATAGAGGACGTGTTATCACTGATGGACCACCTGAGGTCGTGCTCGACGACCCCCAAGTCATGGACGCGTACATGGGTGAGTAATTATGAACAGTTCAAACACCTCGGTGGGACGAAGTACAAGCCCTCTCCTTGAAATCGACCACATTGACGTCTTCTACGGACAAGCGCACGTTTTGCGTGATCTCACCCTGCACGTCAATCGTGGCGAAATGGTGGCCATTGTTGGACCCAACGGTTCCGGCAAGACCACGCTGCTGCGCACGATCCAAGGACTGATGCATCCGGCTGCTGGCGCGATACGTCTGGAGGGCGTGCGGGTTGACGCCTTGCCGGCGTATCGTCTGGTCGAAGAAGGCATCGCTCTGATTCCTGAGGCTCGTCATTTGTTCCTGGATATGACAGTACATCAGAATCTGCAGTTGGGTGCCTACACCCGCCGAGCGCGGCAAGAAATGCCGTCTCTTCTCCAGAGAGTGTACGACCTATTCCCGGCTCTGTGGGAGAAGCGTAACTCGCTGGCGGCCAGCCTGAGCGCCGGCCAGCAGCAGATGCTGGTCATCGGGCGAGGGCTGATGACCCATCCGCGTCTGCTGCTCCTCGACGACCCATTCCTTGGCCTGGCACGTGGGGTCACGGACCGCTTCTGTGAGACACTTGCCAAAATCAACCACGGAGGCGTGACGGTGCTGATTGCAGGACAGAGCGTTCGCCGGCTGCTGAGGCTGAGTGACCGCGCCTACCTGGTGGCACGTGGACAGGCCGTATTGGAAGGTAGCGGCTCTGATCTGCTGGAAGACCCGTACCTGCAAGAGGTGTTGTTGACAGGGGGGAACCGCGTGAAACGTGAAACGTGAGGACTAATTCACGTTTCACGTTTCACGTTTCACGTTTCACGTTTCACGACTGAGCAGTCAATTCTGGTTTGATGTTGGAGGAAGGTCCATGCATTACACGCCCAAACACGAACTACACACCCGCATTCGACGTTTTCAAGAGCGGCTGCAGGCCGTCGAGGTGGATGGTGCCCTGATCGTCCACCGGGCCGATCTGTTCTACTTCAGCGGGACCATCCAGCAGGCACACCTGTACGTGCCGGCGGAGGGCGAGCCGTTCCTCATGGCTCGCAGGAGCTTCCAGCGTGCCCAGGGAGAGTCGGCTTTGCAGGAGGTGATCCCGCTGCGCAGTGTGCGCAGCCTGCCGGGGATACTGAAGGACCACGGCCACGATCCCCGCCGGCTGGGCCTGGAGATGGACGTTGTCCCCGCTGGCACGTATCTCTTCTACCAGGGTCGGATCTTCCCAGAGGTCGAGATAGTGGATGTGTCGGCGATGATTCGTGAGATTCGAGCCGTCAAGACAGGGTACGAGCTCGAACAGATTAGGGAGGCCGGCCGCCGGCTGGAGCAGGTGATTGAGCGAATTCCAGACCTGATAGAGGAGGGCATGAGCCAGGTAACCTTTGCCAGCCGGGTTGAGGCCGCGGCTCGCGCCCTGAGTCACCCGGGCGAGGTCTGGATGCGGAACTGGAACCAGAAGCCGTTTTACGGCAACATCGTGGCCGGCCCCGAGGCTGCCATCCCCAGCTACTTCGATGCCGCGATCGGCGGACAAGGACTCGGCCCAGCCATGCCGGTGGGACCCAGTGAGACACCGCTGCGCGGAGGCGAACCCATCATCGTCGATTTCACTTTCGTCCACAGTGGGTACGTGGTCGACCAGACACGAACCCTGGCGCTTGGCGGACTGGATTCGTCCCTGGTGGAAGCGTACGATGCGATGGTAGAGCTCCAGGCGTTGGTGGTCGACGCGGCCGGCCCGGAGGTGACCGGAGGCGAGTTGTACGACCTGGCCGTCGAGCGAGCGACCGCCATGGGCTACGCCGACAATTTCATGGGTCATGGCGAGGGACAGGTTCCTTTCATCGGCCATGGCATTGGCCTGGAGATCGACGAACTGCCGCTGCTGGCGCGCCGGGTTGACGCGAAACTGGCCCCCGGCATGGTCTTCGCTCTGGAGCCGAAGGTCGTCTTTCCCGGCGTGGGCGCCGTCGGCGTGGAGAATAACTGGGTCGTGACCGCGGACGGCGTCGAGCGGCTAACGATGTCCGACGACACACTGCGCATTATCGGTTGAGATTTGTCTGTTT
>JBHIAO010000337.1:0-6358 GCA_046758565.1 Anaerolineae bacterium | reverse complement strand
TATGTTTACTGTAGCATTGATCGGCGCAGACGGGGCCGGTAAGACCACCATCGGCCGGCGGCTTGAGCACACGCTCCCGCTGCCCGTCAAGTACGTCTACATGGGGGTCAATCTTGAAGCCAGCAACCATATGCTGCCGACGACGCGGCTGATCCACGCGATCAAGCGGGCGCGTGGTGTCGCGCCGAACGCAGCCGGCCCACCTGACCCCAAGCAGGCCAGGCCTCGTCCGAGGGGGGTCGCGAAGCGCACGGCGGCTGGGTTGAAATCAAGCCTGCGGCTGGTAAACCGGTTGGGTGAGGAGTGGTTTCGACAGGCCTTAGCCTGGTACTACCAGCGTCGTGGCAACATTGTAGTGTTCGATCGACATTTCTTCCCCGACTATTACGCCCATGACATCGTGAACAATGATATGCGACGCTCGCTCACCCGCCGCATTCACGGCTTGATGCTGGATCGCGTCTATCCAAGGCCCGATCTAGTGATCTGTCTCGACGCGCCGGCCGAGGTACTGTTCGCGCGCAAGGGCGAAGGGACACTAGAGGCACTCGAGCGCCGGCGCCAGGAGTACCTGCAAATGCGGAATGTGGTCAAACACTTCGCTCTCGTCGATGCCAGCCAATCGGAGGAAGACGTGGCGCGCGATGTGACCGAGTTGATCTGGGGCTTTTATGAGGCTCGGGTTTGCCACAATCCTTGTCTCTCTGCTTCCTTTTTTCCCTATTTCCCTTTTTCCCTTTTGTCACCCCCTCCCCCCTGCCCCCCTGCACCCCTGCGTGAGGGGCCGACGATCCTGGTAACTGATGCGCACCGCGGGAGTGCCATCTCCATCATTCGCTCACTGGGTCGCAAAGGCTGGCACGTGATCACCGCCGATTCCGACCCGCGCAGTCCCGGCTTCCGCTCACGCTACTCGCGGGAGCACCTACTCTATCCACCTCCCGAAACAGCACCGTGTGAGTTCGTCGTAACACTGCTTAAGGCCGCACGCGACAGAGGAGTCGATCTGATCATCCCAGTGACCGACGAAGTCATCCTCCCGCTTTCGGAAGCGCGCGCCCAGTTCGAGGGAATTTGTGAACTTGCGTTGCCCGAGCCGGCTGCGTTAGAGGTGGTGACGAATAAACGCCAAACGTTTGAACTGGCCGAGCGACTGAACGTGCCAGTGCCTCGAACCTATCTGGTCCACACAGTGCAAGAGGCGGCAGATAAGGCGCAGTGCCTGGGTTGGCCCGTGGTGCTGAAGCCACAGAAGTCGCGGTTATACCGTGAACAGGCGAGAATTGAAGCCTTTAAGGTCTGCTACGCCGAGAATCTCAGCGAATTAGCCGAGCAGATGCGACGTTTTGAGGGACGCTGCCCAGTGCTCTTGCAGGAATACTGTCAGGGCACCGGCTATGGCGTGGAACTGCTGATGCATTGTGGCCGGCCACTCGCCGCATTTCAGCACAGGCGGCTGCGCGAGATTCCGGTCACTGGCGGTGTCAGCGCGTTCCGCGAAAGCGTACCACTTGACCCAGTGCTATACCGCTACTCAGTCCAGATGCTGGAGGCGCTGAGCTGGACCGGTCTGGCAATGGTCGAGTTCAAGGTCGGCGGGGATGGCCCAAAGCTAATGGAGATCAATGGTCGAGTTTGGGGATCGCTGCCGCTGGCAGTCCACAGTGGAATGGATTTCCCGAGCCACCTGGCCGAGCTGCACCTCTACGGGCCGCCGAATGGGAACCGAGCGCTCGACTCCCACTACACTATCGGCGTGCGGGCCCGCAACCTGGAACTTGATCTGAAGTGGATCGCCTCGGTGATGCTTGGTCGACGACACTATCCATTCCTGCCGATGCCTGGCCGGCAGCGGGGTGTGACGGCGCTGCTAGAACTGCTAAACCCAAGGTACAGGTTCGACATCCTATCGCTCGAAGATCCGCAGCCGGGACTGGCCGTGATCCCGAATATCATCCGCAAGTTCGGTAGCAAGGTGCGCGAAGCAACTTAGAGTACGACGACGAGGTCGTGCGAGTCGTCGTGCGCAAGGGTTCACGCCAGCCTCCGCGGCAGATCGTGACAACCATGAACAGACTGAAATCCACTCCCATCCTTTGGTCATTGCTCCTGACACTCTACATCGGCGTAATGCTTGCAGCATATACTCATAAGCAGTCGGTGCCCAAGGAGCCCTACCCCTGGGCCGGGACAGGCCTGGGAATCTGGATTTCCGGCGAAGAACTCGCCAGCCGGCCCACGTCCGGCACTGCGTGGAACCAACTCAAGGCAGTCGCAGATCAAAATGCCGGGAAGCCGAACATCAGCGACAAGAATCAGATGAACGACGTCTTCGTGTTGGCCAAGGCCCTCGTCTGGGCCCGCACCGGTGAGAACAGGTACCGTGAAGAGGTCATCGACAACATCATAGCAGCCATTGGAACGGAGGCCGGCGGCAAAACCCTGGCCTTGGGCCGTAACCTGGCTGCCTATGTGATCGCAGCCGACCTTATCAACCTGGCTGCCGATCCCGAACAGGACAAGGTATTCAGAGCCTGGTTACGTGATACACTGACCGAAACCCTGGACGGGCGGACGCTTCAATCCACACATGAGGTCAGGCCCAACAATTGGGGAACTTTCGCCGGCGCGTCCAGAGCGGCGGTTGCGGTGTATCTTGGGGACACCGCCGAGCTTGAGCGTTCGGCCCAGGTGTTCAAAGGCTGGCTGGGCGACCGAAACGCGTATGCCGGCTTTCGATATCGAAGCGACCTGTCATGGCAGGCCGATCAGGAGAATCCGGTCGGTATCGTGCCGCCAGGCGCCGTGAAGCAGGGTTACTCAATTGACGGCGCTTTGCCAGAGGAAATGCGCCGAGGTGGCGAGTTTCAATGGCCGCCACAAGAAACCGGCTACCCCTGGGGGGCGCTGCAGGGCGCACTCGTTCTGGCCGAGATCTTACACCGGGCCGGCTACCCGGCGTGGGAGTGGGGTGACAGAGCACTGCTGCGCGCCGCGCAGTTTCTATATGACATTGACTGGGAACCCGAGGGAGACGACGAGTGGCAACCCTGGCTGATCAACCATGCCTACAGCACAGCCTTTCCGGCTACCACACCGGCCCGCCCAGGTAAGAATATGGGTTGGACCGATTGGACTCACTCGGAACACCACCAAAAGGCGAGGGAGAAATTGGATGAGCTCACGAACTAACCTGATGCACTCAATACGACACCGAATGAATCCACGTATCATCGTCGTGGTCGGACTGCTGATCATCATTCACGTTCTGCTAGCAGAAGCCGTACCATCTGCACAAGCCGCTGATCCCGTTAAAGTAGGCTACCGCGACTTCTATTACGGCACCACTGTCACGTCGAAGCCGACCGGGGAGAAACCGGAGAGCAAGCTGTGGTTCAATGACGGCGTCTGGTGGAGCAGTCTGTGGAACGACGCAGTAGAGGAGTACCACATCTATCGGTTGGACCTACCGAGCCAGATGTGGGTGGATACAGGCACGGCGCTGGATGATCGGCCCAAGAGCAAGGCAGACACCCTCTGGGATGGACAACACCTATACGTGGCGTCGCACCGCTTTACGAAAAAGGCACGTTCAACAAAGAATTCGAATCTCTGGGGACGGTTGTACCGCTACAGTTACGACCCTCTGACTGAGGCATATAGTTTGGACGACGGTTTTCCGGTAGAGGTAACCAGAGGCCCGTCGGAAGCACTGGTGTTGGCCAAAGATGCGATGGGTACGTTGTGGGTGACGTACACCCAGAACCAAAAGGTGATGCTGAACCACAGTCTCAATGGCGATGATAGCATTTGGGGTGCACCGTTCGCGTTACCTGTCGACGAAGCGACGGGTCTTACGACTGACGATATCTCCTCAATCATCACCTATAATCAGCATCTTGGGGTGATGTGGAGTAATCAGACGGATATGAAAATGTACTTTGCGGTGCATCCAGTCGGCACGCCCGACCATGTCTGGACGCGCGTGATCCCTTACTCTCTCTCCACCGACGATCACATGAACCTGAAGTCGTTGGAGATTGACAGTACCGGAAACGTGCTTGCTGTCATCAAGACCTCGAAATCATCTGCCCTCATTGTGCTGCTGGTCTGTGAGAATAACATGAATCGGTGTAAGTCGGCAAGCGACTGGACATACTACCCGGTTTATCGGAGCAGCACTTACAACCCAACTCGCCCGATCCTGCTAATCGACACTGAAAATCGTAAGCTGTATATCTTCACCAGGAATAAGGAGAATGGTGATGCAGGTATCTACTACAAAGCTACGGACCTGGACAACATCGAGTTTCCGGTGGGAATCGGGGTACCGTTTATCAAGAGCACGACCGACACGAATGTCAACGACCCCACTTCGACCAAGCAGAACCTGAACAGCGCCACCGGGCTGGTGGTCCTCGCCAGCGACAAACTGACACATTACTACTTGCACAATTATATGAGCTTGAGTTCAAGCAATAATCCAATCATCACCTCATTTTCGCCGGCCAGCGGACCTGTGGGCACCGAGGTGGCCCTGACAGGTGGCAAATTCGCCGGGGCGACAGACGTGACCTTCAACGGCGTCTCAGCTATCCCCTTTACCGTCGATTCCGATACGCAGATCCGAGCCATAGTGCCGGCCGGCGCCACGACGGGCGCGATCAGCGTGACTAACGCCGACGGCACCGGCACGAGCGTGGACGCCTTCACCGTGATAACACCCCCCACGATTACATCGTTCACGCCAACCAGCGGCCCCCAAGGTACCGAAGTAGCGCTAGCGGGCACAGGCTTCATCGGAGCGACTGTAGTGACCTTCAACGGTGTGCCGGTCAGCAGCTTCACGGTGAATTCGGATATACAAATCCAGGCCAACGTGCCGGTCGGCGCCACGACCGGCCCGATCAGCGTAATCAATGCGGCGGGCACGGGCACGAGCACGGATAACTTCACCGTGACCGAGCCATCGACCGCTCAGTACACACTCATAGCCACCATAGAAGGTTCCGGCAACGTCACATTTGACCCGCCAGGTGGCAGTTATGATGACGGCACGGTCGTAACGTTAACAGCGAACCCTGGTTCTGGTTTCGAGTTCAGTGGCTGGAGCGGGGATTTGAGTGGCTCAAGCAACCCTGTAACCATTACCATGGATTCGGATAAGCTCGTGACGGCTACGTTTACGCAACAGAGCAGTGGAGGCGGCAACGCTATTACCCACGAGGAAACGCAGAGTGGCGGTTCCGCCAGTGCCAGTAGCGTGACGACCTCCACCAGCCTCACGGCAGTCAGTGACGATCTATACCTGGCGGCCATTGCCACCAAACCTGAAGTCGGTGTGCAGACACTCTCTGGATTGGGGCTGACCTGGACGTCCGTGCAAGTACAATGTGCCGGCCGGGGCCAGACTGGCGTCGAGGTGTGGATGGCTCAGGGTGCACCAACCAGCAACGACACCGTCTCCGCTATCCTGGCGAGTATCCCCAGTAATGCCGTCATCGCCGTCTCCAGATACTCCGGCGTGGATACTGCCAACCCAATCGGCAACGTCGTCTCCGGGAATACGAATGGCACCGCCGGCGCCTGCTCCGGTGGCTCAGATAGCGACACCTACTTGTTCGACCTGACTGCTACCGTAGACGGTGCAGTCGTCTACGGTGCTGCTGCAATGCGGCAGCGTAGACACACCCCAGGTGCCGGATACACCGAGCGGGCAGAAGTCACACAGGGCAGCGGGGGCGGCACCGCTGGCGTGGCCGTGCAGGACGAAACCGTCGCTTCTGCTGCAACAGTTGCGGTCGACGGTGCGTTCGACAAGAGCGTTGACTGGGCAGTTGTGGCCGTAGAGATCAAGCCGTAGGCAACTATGTCAGGGGAAAACACATGAAAGATGCAGCGAACACTCGAAGACACCTCCGCCGCCTGCTAATCACTGCCGGCGTTGCAATGTCGCTCATGCTTACGCTGTGGGGACGCGTCTCACTCAGCCACGGTGGCGGTCCCTCTACCCCGTTAAACGTCGGGTACCTGGATTTCCCATACGCGGTATCCGCCGGCGATCCCGTTGATGCTCCAACTGGGGAGAAGGCGGAGAGCAAGCTGTGGTGGAACGATGGTTTCTGGTGGGGGAGCCTTTACAACAACTATGCGGATGAGTATCACATCTATCGCCTGAATTGGGGGACGCAAACCTGGGAAGACACCGGTGTCGCGCTTGATGATCGTCGAGGGTCGAAAGCCGACACGATGTGGGATCAAGATGCACAAAAACTCTACGTTGTTTCTCACATCAAGCGAGAGAACTCGGCACGGGTCAAGCGCCCTGTGAATTGGGGTCGCTTGTACCGCTACAGCT
>JBHIAO010000336.1:0-6377 GCA_046758565.1 Anaerolineae bacterium | reverse complement strand
GGCAAGCCAGGCAGTGATGCTTCACAATGTGTATCTACCCCTGGTGAGGCGATAACACGTGGCTTTCAGACGTAAGCTGCGATCGAGCGGATTCTTGCTCAGTTCGAAGGATTCTGGCGATCCCGTGATGGCCGACACGGAGGGAAGGAGAGCAAGATGCGCAGCGGAAAAACGACGGCTTTGGTGGTCCTGACGGCCCTTCTGGCCCTACTCCTAGCCGCGAGCAGCGTAGGGGCACACCCGGGTGCCCAAGGTGGTGAGGAGAGGGGGCTGGCTTTTGTTCCCGTGCCGACAGACGGCGCCACTTTCACCGTCAACAGCACAGCCGACGCCGTGGATGCGAACGCCGGCGATGGCACGTGCGCTACCGCCGCAGGCAAATGCACCCTGCGGGCGGCCGTTCAGGAGACTAACGCCCTGGCCGGTGCTGATGCCATCATCCTGCCGGCCGGGACCTACACCATCAGCATCCCTACGGCCTTCGCCTTCACTATCTCGGATAATCTGGCCATCACCGGAGCAGGTCCAGCTAGCACCATCATTGACGGCGGCGCGCTGTTCCGGGTGTTTCGTGTCAGCAGTGGCACCGTGGAGACTTCTGGTGTGACGATCCAAAACGGGGATGCCAGGCCGTTTGGAGGCGGCGGCATCCTCAACGAGGGAAACTGACGCTCATCAACGTCACCGTCAGCGGTAACAGAGCCGGCGAGGATGGGGGCGAGGTTCTGAACAACTTCGCCTGGCTCACGGTCATCGACAGCACCATAAGTGGTAACGTCGCCGGCCTGGATGGAGGCGGGATCAAGCACAGAGGCGGCGTGATGGAGCTCACCAACAGCACCCTCCCCGGCAACACTGCGGACGGCCACGGGGGCGGAATCAGCACAAACGGTCTGATCGATTTGAACAACGTGACCATCACGAACAACACGGCCGATAATGACAATGACGGCGTCGGTGACGATGGGGGGATTGCTCGCTTCGGCACAGTCAGGCTGAGGAACACCCTGCTCGCTGGGAACACCGACCGAGGCGGGCAAGCCCCAGACTGTTCGGGGGAGCTCACCTCTGAGGGCTTCAACCTGATCCAGGACACCACCGGCTGCACCATCGCCGGCGACGCCACCGGAAACATCACCGGGCAGGACCCGAACCTTGGCCTGCTGGCCGACAATGGTGGCCACACCCTGACCCACGCGCTCCTGCCGGGCAGCCAGCCTGTCCTGGTGCCGGTCACCCTGCACGCTACCGGCCACCGGCTCTACCTGCCTATGCTGATGCGCTAGATCAAGAGACGGCCGTCTTGTCTGGAAGAGCTGATGAAATAAAAAGGGGGGGTGGCCTCTGTATTTCGTCTGTGCTGTGGCAGGCATCGCAGCGAAGGAGGCCGCCGTGAAACCTAACCGCACATCCGGTCTGCTGATCCTGGTGACCACGATCGTGATCTCGCTGGCGTTCATCAGGTCAGACGCGGCCACCACAATGACCGCCAGGCCTGAAACCGATGTCCGGTCTGGGGTGGGGTCTGGCTACAGCGCGGTGATTGATGACGGCACACCTGACGATGGTGGGGCCATTCCTGCCGGCTGCTCGCCTGACGCCGACGGCGATGGGTTTGTAAACGTCGTGGATATTCAGAGGCGGGCTTCCGATCTCAATTATAGGACTGTGCTACGGGCACGTCGTCGTCTTGCTCGCCGAAGATCAGCAGCACCGGGGCTTCGATCCTGGGCAAATCATCCACTGGCCGAATGTCGTTGACGTTGATATCGAACAGCAGGCGACCCATGAAGAGGCTGCCCGGCAGGAAGGCATTGGGGAGCCCGCTATCGTCAGGAAACCTCATCTCCAGCACCTCGCGGACGTCGCCAAAGCTGCTGTCGCGCACCAGGGCCTTGATGGTCTGACCCTCCTCGGGGTCGGCGGCAGCTCTCGCGGAGGCGGCAGCGCCCATCGAGACGCCCAGGACGCCGATCTTCTCGAAGCCGCGCTGCCCGAGCCAGTCCACCGCGCCCAGCACATCCCAACGCTCCTGATCACCAAGGGCGAAGCGGCGACCTTCGGACTGCCCGTGAGCCCGTAGATCGATCATCAGGATAAGGTGCTGCTACTCCATGCCCAACAGGTGTGTTATAATCCGTGTCGCTGTGTTCGAGGGTCCAAGAGATCATCAAGAGGAGCAGATCGGAATGCCAAACAGTGAGTATGGCGTGTTCACGAAAGCGATTCATGCCGGCGAGTCGCCGGATGAAGGGACCGGTGCTGTTGCGGTTCCCATACACATGGCGAATACCTTTGCCTTTCCCACCGCCGAGGACGCCGCGGCCACGTTTGCCGGTGAAGAGACGGGCCACATTTACACCCGGTGGGGCAACCCGACACAGGCGATTATGGAGCGCCGGATTGCCGCTCTCGATGGTGGTGAAGCGGCCCTGGCGACCGCCTCCGGCATGGCAGCCATCTCCACGGCGATCATGTCCGTCGTCAAGCGAGGCGACCACATCGTCGCCACGAAGGCCATATACTCCGGAACATTCAATCTGCTGGACAAGGAACTCCCGCACTTCGGTGTCACAACCACGTTTGTCGATGCCAGCGATCCCCAAAACATCGCGGATGTCATTCGCGACAACACACGCATTGTCTATCTGGAAAGTCCTGGTAACCCAACATTGACGCTCAACGACATCGCCGCGGGTGCGGCAATCGCACGCCAGGCCGGCGCCTTGACTTTCGTCGACAACACCTTCGCGACCCCGATCAACCAACGGCCACTTGAACTGGGCGCCGACGTTGTCCTATACAGCGCCACCAAGTATTTCTGCGGGCACGGGGATGCCATTGGCGGCGCCATCGCCGGTTCGCGGGCATTCATCGAGAATGCGAGAACCGGTATTTTACGGGACATGGGTGGAATTATTAGTCCATTCAACGCCTGGCTGATTCTTCGAGGAATCCAGACGCTGCCCCTGCGCGTGGAACGTCACAATGCCAACGCGCTGCAAATTAGTCGATTCCTGGAAGAACATGAGGCGGTGCACTGGGTTGCCTATCCGGGGCTCGAGAGCCATCCGCAGCACCACCTGGCACGGCGTCAGATGCGGGGCTACGGTGGGATGGTATGTTTCGAGGTAAAAGGTGGTGTCGAGGCCGGCGCTCGTCTGATGAATCACATCAAGCTGTGCACGCTGACTGTCAGCCTGGGAGACACGAAAACGCTGATCTGTCATTCAGCATCGACGACGCACAGCACGGTGCCGGCAGAGGCACGCCAAGCGGCCGGCATCACCGATGGCCTAGTTCGCCTGTCAGTGGGCCTCGAAGACCCCGAGGACATCATGGCGGACCTGGATCAGGCACTGGCGGCGATCTAACTTTGTATTGCGTACTGCGTATTGCGTATTTCGCACGGCGCCACCTCTCAAAAATCACGCAATACGCAGTACGCAGTATCACGCTACTTTCCTCATCTGCCGTCGAAAGTGAGCTACAAGATGCTCCAAGCCGTTATCGAGAGTCACTCTCGGTCCCCAGCCCAGCAGCTCACGGGCTCGCGTGATGTCGGCGACGGAACGGCGCACACCGCCGGACTGGGTCTCATTGTAAAGCGGACGGATCTCCACGCCAACTGCTTCACCGATCTTCTGGGCAAGCTCGTTGACACTGGTCTCCCGTCCACAGCCCACATTAATGATCGTACCATCAGCTACCGATGCCTTGCCGGCTGCCGCCAGCGCGGTGGTCACGTCATCCACGAAGATGTAGTCACGCCTTTGCTCGCCGTTCCCCCAGATGACGACCGATTCACCACTGAGCGCGCGTTTGATAAACTTTGGGATAACCGGGGCGTGGGCCGGCGGCGTGGCCTGTCCGGGGCCATAGGCATTGAAGATGCGCAGAATCACCGTCTCTATCTGGTACAACCCGCCGATAGCGCGGACGTAGTGCTCCGCTGCCAGCTTACTGACAGCGTATGGGTTGGGCGGGTGCGGTTCTGCGATCTCTCGAGTGGGCTGAACTGGCTGCTCGCCGTAGATCGTCGCCGATGAGGCCATTACTACGCGCCCGACGCCGGCGTCACGCATGGCCGTCATGAGGCTGACAGTCCCGCCGGTATTCACCGCGTTGTATTCCACAGGATACAATACCGATTCCGGCACAGAAACTCGTGCTGCCAGATGGTACACAACATCGATGTCCCGCAAGACAGTCCACAGCTTCGGGACGTCCCGCACGTCACCGCGCGTGAACAGGACTCGCTCATCCAACACCGATGGGTCGCCAGCGCTCAGATCGTCAATCACACGGACGTGGTGTCCGTCCTTCGCCAGGTGATTTGCCAGCGCTGAACCCAGGAATCCAGCACCGCCGGTGATCAAAACTCGCATGTAGCCCCCTGTCCTCGAAGCAGTGATCAGTAATCAGTCATCAGTTCAGACTCCGATCCCTGGTCCTTGATCACTGATCACTGGTCCAACACCGACTCGTAGACCCCAATGACCCCTTTGACCATCCTATCGACAGTGAAATCTTCCAACACGCGCTGCCGGCCACGTTCGCCCATCGACTGGCGAAGCAAGGGATCGGCCAGCAGTCGGCCTATTGCCCGGGCCAGGGCTTGGGCGTCGCGAGGCGGCACGACGAAACCGGTCAGGCTGTCCTGGTTCACGAAGCTGGTGCCTGTGCCCAGGTCCGTACTAACGACAGGCTTGCCGGCCGCCATGGCCTCAAGTTGTACAAGGCCAAATGCCTCGCTTCGGTGTGACGCCGGCAGGACAAACACATCGGCTGCGTGGTAGTAGGCCGGCAGCTCGTCGTCGGTCACCTCGCCCACGAAATGGACGCGCTCCTGGAGCCCCCAGTTCCTGGCCAGTGCCTGCCACTCGGGTGCCATCGGGCCACCTCCAATGACCAGCAGTGTCGCCTCGATCTCGCGCATCGCCTCCAGCAGATACTCCAGGCCTTTATAGTATCGCAGCCGACCTACGAACAAAATCAACGGACGGGATCGAGAGACGGCGTCATCGGATACGGCCGCCATGTGATGCGCGGTGGAACCCACTACCTCAGCCGCCTGCTGGCCGACCACGCGCACCGCTCGGTCGGACACCGGCTGGAACTGCGCTCGGATCATCTCAGCACGGTCATCGGTCTGCAGGAACGGTGCCGGATCGATGCCCAGTGGGACGACGGCGCAGTTACCGGCGACCTCCCGCAGGTACGGTGAGCTCTCAATGTACTGTGGACTGGTCGCGATGATGCGGTCAGCCTGCCGGAGAATCTGCCTCAGCAGGGGCCGGTACAGGCGAAGGATGCCCTGTTGGCGTATGACGTCGCTCTGGTAGGTGATAACAGTGCGCCGACCAGGCCGGAACAGCAAGTTTGCCACTTCACCTGGCGGGTAGGGGAACTGCAAGTGCGCGATGTCTGCGCGCAGCCGGCGAAGTTGAGTGCAAAACGCCAGGCTGAGCGGCGTGGACGCCACGTGAGCCAGCCGGCCGGCCCGAATCACCCGCACACCCCCTATTTCGGTTATAGTCGTTCTCGGAGACAAACTGGTGACTAACACGGTCACATCGAGGCCGCGCCGTGACTGCGCCTCGGCCAGCAGTCGAACGTGATTTTCGATGCCACCGACAACGGGATAGTAGTCCTTGTAGATGTGGAGAATTCGCATAGGAAAGGCATCTAATTTTAGTCCCGTTGGTAATGAGCGTCAAACCGCATCACGTAAAACGTAAAACGTGAAGCGTGAAAAGTGCACTTCACAGTACATCACGCATCACGTTTCACGTTTCTACGAAGGGCCAGGCCAGCGAGTCCACGTATCATGATCAATCTCGTCGGTACGCCTCAATCGCTAAGTGTGCCGTGCGTTCCCAGGAAAAGCGGCCAGCCTGGACCACACCCTGTCGACCGAGCCAGTCCCGCAGCTCTGCATCACACAGTGCCTGCTGGATTGCCGACGCGATGGCCTCAGGTGAGTGCTGTTACGGACCTGTATGATGCAAAAGGTCATCGTACATGCTCGATATTGTTCCGATCATCCGCTCGCGAGTGAACTCCCTATACGCTCGTTGTTGTCCCGCCTCCCCCATTCGTTGGCGTAAGTCAGGATCTCGCAGTAGACGCAATAACGCTTCAGCCAACAAACCGGGGTGGCACTTGGGCACGATCAGCCCAGTTTTCTCGTGGAGGACGGCTTCTCTGGAACCGCCAGCATCGGTCACTACTACCGGCACGCCAGCCGCCTGCGCCTCAAGCGTGCTAATCGGGTAACCTTCCCAACCGTAGCTAGTTAGCACATATACGTCTGCCAGGGCCATCAAGGCCGGCACATCGTTGCGAAAGCCCGTGACACGGGCACAGTGAGTCAA
>JBHIAO010000335.1:0-6380 GCA_046758565.1 Anaerolineae bacterium | reverse complement strand
CCGGTGCCCCCTTCGAGTGACACCGGCCAGATCGAGTTACCGAACCAGCTTAGTCGAACCATAAGTATAGCTACGGAAGGCAAATCCGTCAAAGGCTCGTCTCTCTCGCCAACAGACAAATATTAGCTCAGGATCGCCAATGTTGCACGACGCCCACACTACGCGATTCCGCCGCTTCCCCATTACAAAACAAACGACGGGACTCCCAGGCGCGTTTGCTCGAAGGTCGTGACAGCTTCGTGAGCATAGACTATATACAATGTGGCCATCATTTCATAACTATGGCCGACGGTAGAGGACAGGGGGCTCGAAGAAGGGGGGTCCTCTCCGATGCAGATGTTCGGGCTGCGCTGCCTGCGTCTACAATCGAGTAGCTTCTCTAGCTACTTTTTCTCGGAGGTGACGTCCATGTTACGCCAGACAAGATTACTACTGCTACTGCTGCTCATTGTCCTGTCCATATCGGTTCCAGGTTATCAGGCGTTGTCAGCCTCGAGCGCTACAGGCTGGTCCCTTATCCAATCCGCAGGTTCCACCCTCTCTCAAGATGACGAAGCACCGTACGTGGCCGGCCGACTCCTGGTCCAGTTTGCTCCTGACACACCGGACGAGGAAAAGGCCGCGCTCCATGATCGCCTGGGTGCCGAAGTCATCGAGGAAATCCCTGCCCTGGACGTCCAGATCCTCCGGATACCGGAAGAAGCAACGAACATGGTCTTCGCGTACCAGGACGAGCCTCTGGTCAACTACGCCGAGCCGGACTACATTGCCACGATCCCCGGTTTTCCTGATGGACCCATTTTGTCCGATGACGTGCTGGCGGTCGTCGGCGAGAACATGGCACGGCGTCCTAACGATCCACAGTACCCAGACATGTGGAACCTGGCGAAGATCCGCGCCGAACAGGGCTGGGACATCACAACAGGTACCCAGGAAGTGATCATCGCGGTCATTGACACCGGGGCCGATGCCAGCCATCCGGACCTGCAAGGAAAACTCGTCGCCGCCTACGACTTTGTCAACGGCGATGCTGATCCGGCAGACGACCAGGGACATGGCACACACGTCGCCGGCATAGCGGCGGCTGTGACCAACAATGGTATCGGCATAGCCGGCGTGGCGTGGGAAGCGAAAATCATGCCCGTAAAAGCGCTCAGCGCCACCGGAGCTGGTGCCCACAGTTGGATCGCGAACGCCATCGTGTGGGCCACGGACCACGGTGCGGACGTGATCAACATGAGTCTCGGCGGCCCATACACCTCGGCCACCATGCAACAAGCTGTCGACTACGCCTGGAATCACGGTGTTGTGATCGTTGCTGCCGCCGGCAATGCGAACACCTCAAACCCCACGTATCCAGCAACGTACGAGAATGTCATCGGTGTGTCTGCCACTGATCTGAACGACCAAAAGGCCACCTTTTCAAACTACGGGAGCTACGTCTCGGTGGCATCACCAGGTGTCAGTATACTGAGCACGGTCCGTGGAAGCGGGTATCAGACGTGGTCAGGAACGTCCATGGCGACTCCGCACGTATCTGGCCTGGCAGCTTTGCTCAAATCTCTCCATCCAGCCTGGACCAACGCACAAATACGGGACGCGATCGAAGACTCTGCTGAAGACTTGGGCACCCCCGGCTGGGACGCTATCTTTGGCTGGGGGCGGATCGATATCTATGCAGCGCTGAACAGCGGTCCGCCAGTGCCCACGTCCACGCCGACCACTCCCCCGCCAACGGCGACACCAATCCCGAATCCGGCACTTCCGCCAGGACTCGAGCAGGAGCTGATTGATGCGATTAATCGTGAGCGTGCTAAACTGGACCTGCCGCCGTTTCGGCGCGACGAGCGGCTCATAGAAGCCGCGCGCCGGCACAGCCCAGACATGGCAAACGACCATCCCGATCGATGCAGCCACTACGGATCTGACGGCTCAGACCCCTTTATCCGGATACGCGACAGCGGATACCCGCTGGCAAGCGGCAGCGAGGTTATCGCCTGTGGTTACCAGACGCCCGACGACGCCGTCCGGGGCTGGAAAGCTAGCCCGAGCCACTGGGCCATCCTTACCAATGACAACTATGTTGATATTGGCTGTGGCGGGGCACAAGCCTGGGACGGGACACGATACTGGACCTGCAATCCGGCGCGGCCCAGCGACCTGGCTCCTTCACCCACGGCCACTCAAACGCCTTCCGTGGCCCCGACACCCTCTGAGAGCCCGCCACTCCCCACTCCGGAGCCAAGGGAGTACACACAATTCTTGTGTTACATCTCACGTTCTCGCGGCCCGAGTCCGGCGACTCCCACTCCTGAACCGACGGCCACGCCATCTCCCGCGCCCACCCAGACACCGTCACCGCCACCGGTGGATGACGGGAGTCATACAGTGCACATAACCCCCAAGCCCCAGGATGTTGGCTGGGTGGTGAGTAACGAGCCATCCAGAAACCACTTCAGTGATGACGACGTATACGCCGGCCTCCACGGCGGGGAAGTCTACATCGGTGCAATCCAATTCGACTTGTCACAAATCCCGAGCGATGCGAAGATAAACTGGGCGCGCTTAACACTGACGGGTCAAACGCGGGACTTTGTGGGAGATCGCGGATCGTGGTCGGCGGCTTTGCTCACATCAGACGTGGATGCCGACTGGCCGAACCATGGCTACCTTCAGATCCGGGATGCGCCGAGGGATTTCTTGATCCTGCCCATCCTGTCCAACTCTGATCTGCAGCGTAACAGGCAAAACATCTTCAACCTTGATGACCCTGTCCTACAGACGCTGAAAAGCCGGCTCAATGGAACACAGCGGGTATCTTTCCGCATTGAAGGACCATCGAGCGGGCCGAACAATCTGTTTAGCTGGGACTCCGGTTACGGCACCGGTGGACTCGGCAAGCCGCCCGTGCTGACGATTAACTATACGCCCGGTGACGAAGCCACGCCGACGCCGGTGCTGAGCCCAACTCTCGGACCCACAGCAACACCTACATACAGCCCAACGCCGAGTGCTACTGCGACGCCGACACCGAGTCCAACGCTGCAACCCTCGGCAACCCCACCCAACGATGACATCGAGATAGTGGAGCTCACGCCGCGCGAGGATAGTGTCGGCTGGGTCGTCAGCAATGAGCCCCGGACTAACTACTTCGGCGACGATGATCTGTATGCCGGTATCCACAACGGCAACATCTACCTGGCCGGCATCCAATTTGATCTATTGCTGTTGCCGGCCAGCGTCGAGATCCTGGAAGGCGAATTGCTATTGACGGGACAGACACGACAATACCTTGGCGGTGCAGGGATGTGGTGGGTCGAGATGCTGACCAGCGACATCGACGCCGGCTGGCCCGGACACGGATACACTGACATCGCTAACGCGTTGGCCGTTGGTACGCTGAGGGATCTGGACGAGGGCGACTTCTCCCTCGAACCTGACCAATTAGACGTATACAGGGTGAATCGTCTAGGTCTGACGGATACCCTTCGGGTTGAGCTCAGCGCCAGACGCCGAAGCACCGGCTATGTTTCCTTCCGTATCGTGGGACCCAGCAGCGGCGACAGCAATGCCTTTTCGTGGGACAGTGGCTACGGGAATGGCGGACTGGGGGAATCACCCGTTCTCCGCGTAACGTACCGTGATACGGGGGTTCCGGCACCTCCGCCGACGCCTGCCCCATCGGCCACGACAACACCCCCTGCCGGTGGAAGCGACACCGATGCCCTGATGAGGGCCATCAATAATGAGCGGGCAATGCGCGGCCTGTCAACCTTGAGTGTGAACTCATACCTCATGGATGCAGCGCAGGTTCACAGCAACGACCTTGCCAACAACAATAGGTGGAGCCACACGGGCGCTGATGGGTCAACGCCGCAGGAGCGCATGAGGCGCGCCGGCTATCCGCTGGGCGATGGTGACGAGGTGCTAGCAGCGAACAGCACCGACATCGACACCATATTGGATACCTGGCTGCGAAATCCCAGACATGAAAACATCCTCATGAATGCCAACTACGTCGACATCGGCGCCGGCCACGCCTACAGAGCTAGCTCCGACTATGGCGACTACTGGACGGTTCTGGTGGCGCGCCCGGCCGAGTAGGAGTCTGTCGAAAAACACCCGCCACACACGGACAAGTGTTAGATATCGGGTCAGGGGACCCGAACTCACCACGAAATGTGGACAGCCCGGGTCCCCCGACCCGTTTTATCGACGCGACCTCCTGACAATCGGCAGGAAGATCGTCTCACCACCCCGCAGAATTACAGTGGTCTCAGCCGAAACCGATCCCCGAACCTCGCCACCCACCGTGTAAGTCGCCGTCACTCGGACAGTCACCTCTCGATATAGCAGCGTCTCGTTCGGATGGGAAGGGCTCGTAAGGTTTCCCACCAAATTTGTCGAAGCCTTGCCATCTGTGATTGGCGTCGTGTAGCGGCCCGAGTTGTCTGGTCTGAGGGTAAAGTAAGCCCAATCGGCATCTTCGTCATCGACGAACTCAAACGCCACCAAAGTGCTGTCCGGAGCCGGCCGACCTTCACTGTCTCTGACTGTCACCGTCACTTTACTGGAGCGCTCGTCGACGCTGGGTGTATTCACCGTGATGACATCCGGTTCCACTTCGATCTCAATCTGGTCTGGATTGCCTACAACCTGGATCACTTGAGAGTTGCTGGCATCTCCGGACTCAGCCCCGATCGTATAGAAGCCGGTGGCACTGCCGAAAACGAGGGGGGCACTGGCCTGACCTCGGGCCGTCGTCACCTGACCACTATCAAAAAACGTGTGATCAGGCGGGTTGATGGTGAAACGAACCGGTGTCCCGTCCGCCACATTGTTGCCGTTCGCATCTTCCAGTGTGGCACTGACCTGAACTGTGCTCAACACACCGTAGTTGGGGACCCGGTGGAACTCCGAGCCGCCAAGAAGTAGGTTTATTCGATCAGGCGGACCGATGACCGTAACTCCGATGGAGGCTGTTGCGGAATCGGCTTCGGCGTTCACGGTCGCCGTGCCATCGCCAAGCTCGTCGGTGGCATTCAGAGTAACCTCCGCCAAGCCATTTGCGTCGGTGGTCACCTGTGGGCTTTGCACGGTGACGATAGAGTCGGCCGGAGTGCTGAAATTAACGACCACTCCCGGTACTGGCAAGCAGAGAGCGTCAAGCACCAATGCCTGGATATTCGTGTTGTGCCTGGCACCTGCGACGTCAACCAACGTGGAGTAGATCTGGGCAGGCTGTGCGCGCAGGCTCCCCGAGGACGTCGGCTCCTCAGGATTGGCAACTCTCGCGGGAGCGCCGGGTGTCCCCACCGTCCACCAGAAGTCATCGGAGGGTGCACCGCTGCCGGCGACCCGAAGCTGCACTGTGTTCTGGTTGCATCGCTCCGAGACGCCGGTTGGGGGGAAGCTTCGCTCGGCCTCGCGATTCACGGCTCCAAGACCCGTGTTGATCTGAGCGACTGCATCGTCGACGGCGGTCTTCGCGGCCTGCAGCTTCGCCCGCACTCCATCCCAGTTGATCGTATCGGCGTTCAGCAGGTCAAGGGCCTCATTTAGACGGTCATTGACGGTGCCTAAGGCCGTCTGTGTCGCCGAGAACGCAGCGTCAGCGTCGCCATCGGAACTGAGATCGAAGGCTCGGAGGCGCTCTACGCCATTCCGTAGATTATCTTCTGCAGCCAATGCGTCCTGGATGCGGTCACGCACCGGTCTGGCGCTCGGGGTATCTCGCTCTGCCTCCGAAACGGCCTGTCCCACTTCGTTGGCGAGAACCGTCTTTGCTGACTCAATGTGGGTGGTATATGCCTGGAATACGACCTTGCCAGTGATCTCGATCGGTGGCGCAGTGTAAGGCCCTGTCGGCAGAGCATTTGGGGGTTCGAGAACGTCGGACTTAAAGACTCGAATACCGTTTGCATCGAACAGCTCGACACGGAAATTCTTCGGGTCTGTGTCGCGTAGGTTGGACTGGACCACGATCTGAGCGTTGGATGTTCCAGGATCCAGCCGGCGAACCGGTTCCGTGGACTCAGCCCGGCTGAGCCAAACTTCAATATCGAGGGCCTCGAATTGCTGGAGATTCGGGGCTGCCGTGAAGCCGGCCCACACTTCGGCTACGCCTGTCCTGAGCCCCGTCGAAGGGCTCAGTGCATGGCTTGTGCCGGCCAGGACAGCCAGAGCGATCGCCGTCGCGATGACGGCAGCAGTTGTGCGATTCATTGGGAATTACCTCCTCATTTGCATAAGGATGAGCAACTGTTAACAATTGACGTCGACGAGTCAGCTTAGGATGCGTCGGTGGGGGAGATTCCAGCTCTCGACATCAGGCAGGTAGTTGCAGCATATTGCCCCTAAATGGGGATACCGGCTTCTGC
>JBHIAO010000334.1:0-6383 GCA_046758565.1 Anaerolineae bacterium | reverse complement strand
AATCTCTACCAGACCGACAATTCGCCCCGGGCCAGTCGGTCTGTAAACGAACGGAGGTCGGCCAGTTCGCGGTCGATGATCTCCCGGATGGCCGGCTCAACGTCGGGAAGGCCGGCCCTCGGTGCCAGCACAACCTGAGCCGATGCGATCCACGGTTCGTCCACCGGATGCCCGATCTGGCTGCATAGCCACACATAGGCTTCCTCTACCGCTTCAACTGAGTCGTAGATGTGGCCGGCAATCTGATGGCTGAGCAGATTGTAGATCTTGCCGACATGGCTCACCGGGTTCTTGCCGGCCGCCGCCTCGGTGCCCATGGGTCGATTGAGGCTGATGACCCCATTCACGCGATTGCCCCGCCCGACCTGGCCACAATCGCCGCCTTCGGCCGAAGTGCCCAGCACCGTCAGGTACATCCCACCCAGACCCCGGCCTTGCACATCTAATGTATTTATGTTGAGTTCAATCGTGTCTAGATCGTTAAGCTCTGCCTGCAAATAGGCCTGCAGGTCGTCCCGGATCGCTGCTTTCCTCTTGAAGTACGTCTTCTCGTCAGGCACGAACCGATCAACGAAGGCCAACGCCACCGTCAGTGAGAGTTCGCGTCCCTGGCGAGCGCCCATGACTTTCACATCCTCGCCGGCCTCCGGATAGAGCTCCTTGAACTCCGGCGAGTTGAGTCGGCGCTCGGTGGCCAACACAAGCCGCTCGGTCTCGGTCAGCGGTGCATACCCGACCGCGGCCGAAGTATCATTGGCACCGAGGACATCCCGCTCGAAGATGTCCATTAGCTCCGGCGAGCCAGGTTGGATTTCGCTCTGGAAGACGATGTTTTCCTCAGGATCGACGAAGCGCAGGTTTTTCGTCAGCCATTGTCTGGCGGTCGTCTCTGCGATATCGTTGACATCGACGTGATGACCGTTCCACTGTGTCGTGGCGCGGTCGCCGAATATCAGTCGCATGGGGGCATCGACGGTTCCGCCACCCAGTGCCGGCGTGGTCTGGCCGGCCACCAGCAAGCCCTTGTCGATGTTATGGTGCTGCACGCGTCCGGCCTGCTCAATGTATGCCTGGCTCAGGGCCACCGACACCGCCTCCATGATGGCATCGCAAATCGAATCGGGGTGTCCGATCCCCTTACGCTCCACCAACTCCACCTGCTGCCGGCCTACGGGGATGTTCGGCAAATGCTCGACCAAAATACGCCGCATGAGAAGCCTCCTCTTTTGAAGTGCGTTGAAAAAGGGGAACTAGAGGGGAACCAAGGGGAACTAGAAGGAACTTCTATGGACCACTTTAGTGTCCAGTTCCTCCAAGTTCCTCATTAGTTCCCCTTGGTTCCTCTTAGTTCCTCCAAGTTCCCCTTTTTCAGAGCTTGTAACCGATAGCGCGCAGAAACTCCTTGCGCTCCTTGATGTCCATTTCGTCTTCCAGCCCCTGCGTCTTGATTCCATCGATGACACCCAGAATTCCCCGGCCCTGTTCGGTTTCGGCGATGATGACTTCGACGGGATTGGCCGTGGCGCAGAAGATGCGGCAGACCTCAGGGATCATCTTGACGGTGTTGAGGACGTTGATCGGGTAGAAGCCGGCCCCGAGGAACAGAATGAAGGCGTGGCCGGTCGACAGGGCCAGGGCATTCTTCCTGGCCAGCTTGATCATCTCGTCGTCGGTGCCCGTCCAGCGGACCAGGGCCGGCCCTGATGACTCGCAGAAAGCCAGCCCGAACTTGATGCCCGGGACGGCCGAGACCAGTGCCTCGTGGATGTCCTCGACGGTCTTGATGAAGTGGCTCTGCCCCAGAATAAAGTTGATCTCCTCGGGCTTCTCGATCTTGACGGTGGAAAGTTCCATGCTTGATAACCTCCTCGCAAGGTTGATCATATTCCATCCATTCAGTAGATGAATTCGCGGATGTCGTAGACGGAGATTTTGGGCCGGCCATCGGGAAACTGAAAGCCGGCGCGCATCGTCGCTTCCTGCGCCCAAATCTCAGACCTTTCAAGCTGGCGGATGTTTTGACTTCTGGCCCGTTCAACGTAGGGTGCGTTCGGCGGATCGACGAATTCGGAGAAATAGATGATGTCATCCGGACCGAGTTCCATGGCGTTGACGGCCTCGATCGTGTGCGCGACGTGGGTTTCGGCATATCTGTCGCCACCGATGCCCAGCATGATCACCACACCCACAGCAACGCCGCCGACACGGATCTTCTGCACCGCCTCAATGGCCTGCCGCGCTGTATTTGGCTTGTTCAGAAATCGCAACAGGTCCTCATCCCCCGATTCCAGCCCGATGTACGCCCGGCGGAGACCCCGAGCGCGTAGCTCAGCGAAGTCATCCGGCGACTTGTGGAGCGCGTCCAGGGCACTGATGAAACTGTAGATACCGTCGAAGCCCCGAGGGTGATCGGCCCGCCAGGTCCGCCGTGCTGCCGGCGCCAGATCAACTGGCTCGATGTCAAAGACCTCGGCGATGATGTCGAATATTTGAACCAGCAATTGCTGCGGGACGATCAGCGCATTGGCATCCGCCAGGAAGATGCCTTTGAAGAGGCTCAGCGCCGGCCCGTGGAACTCTTTGACTGCTTGCATGTGCTGCCGGAACTCATCCGGCCGGCGGATTCGGAAGTCCAGGTCTCGATAGAAGGTGCAGAAAGTGCATCGGTTCCATGGACAGCCCAATGTGGCCTGCAACACCAATGCTAGATACTGGTCGGGCGGCAGGATCCCGATGGGAGCATAAAGCGCGCTAAACTGGCGTGCGTCGCGGGCAAGGGCATCATAGTCGTGGGCCGCGATGGCTGTAAGGCGTGCTTTAGCATCAGCGATGTCAGCATCGGTGGCGCTGTGGGACTGCGTCGGAACAAAGCTGCCCATTGCCAGAGCTGCTTCGACCCGTGCAGCCAGACCGTGGGCGGCGACGATAAAGGTTCTGGCCTCGTCATGTGGCAGCTCACGCCGCCGGCGAACGTGTCTCCTGCGTGCCGCCACGGGCAGATTGTCAAGCGGGAAAATCCCGGCCAGCTCCGGCGTTGTGCCGGCCGGCTCAGACCACTTGGCGATTACTCGGTTGTCGAAGGTCCGCCGGTAAGTCCGATGTTCAACATGGCCACCCAGCAGCCGGCCTTTGCGGTCAAAATAGTAGCTCGGGATGAGATCAACACTGATGGTTGTCGACTCATCCTTCAACCCCAAACGAACCGTGCCGTCGATGGCGGGCGTTTCAAATACCAACATGGGTGCCGCGTAGCGTATCGATGACAAAGCGGGTTTCGGCAATACGGGCTGCGTGATGCGTGATGCGTGATGCGTGAGGAATGGTTACCGGACGGAGATCATGCATCTTCTCCTCTCCAATCTCTAATCTCCAGTCTCATCGCCCGCGCCCTCTTCGTCACGCCCAAACTCCTTTAGCGTTGTGGCCCACTCCGAAAGCCGGTCGATGACAGCTCGATGAATGGTGCCCTCGGGGAAAGTGCCGTCGGGGCCGCGTTCGCCGGCCGGCTGGCCGGTGAGCAGCTCTAACCCCTCATCGACCGTCTCAACTGCGTAGATGTGGAACCCCCCTTCTCGGACGGCCTGGACGACATCGTCACGCAGCATCAGGTGACGCAGGTTGCCGGCAGGGATCATCACACCTTGCTCGCCTGTCAGCCCCGCCTCACGGCAGACATCGAAGAATCCTTCGATCTTTTCTGTCACGCCCCCCACCGTTTGAATGCGCCCACGCTGATCCACCGAGCCGGTCACCGCCAGGTCCTGGCGCAGCGGGAAACCCGACAAGCTGCTCAACAGCGCGTACAGCTCCGCCGACGAAGCGCTGTCACCCTCGACTTCCTCGTACGATTGCTCGAAGACCAGGCTGGCCGACAGCGTGAGCGGCGTATCGGTGCCGTACTGGCCGCCCAGATAGCCGCCGAGAATCAGCACACCCTTGCTGTGGATTGGGCCACTCAGCTCGACCTCGCGCTCAATGTTGACCACGTTGCCACGCCCCATGTAGGTGCGGGCAGTGACCCGCGATGGCTTGCCGAAGGCGTAGTCCCCCAGTTGGAGCACTGCCAGCCCATTAACCTGGCCAACCTCTTCGCCTTCGGTCTGGACGATCAGCGTTCCATCGGCGATCATTTCTCGAATGCGCTCCTCGATACGGTTGCGGCGGAAGATGCCGGCCTCGATGGCCTGTCTCACGTCGTCGCCCGTCACCACCTCGTGTCCGTTCTGGCCGGCGTAATAGGCAGCCTCCCGCACCAGATCGGCGATGGGGCCAAAGCGCGTAGACAGCTTCTCCTGGTCGCCGACGATGCGTGAACTGTGCTCAACGAGGCGCGCCACTGCTGTCCGATCAAAGGTCGGCAGGTCCTCCTCCTTGCCAAGCGTGCGCACAAACAATCCATACTGGCGTTCAGCCTCAGGTGTACGATCCATCTGCGGCCCAAAATCGGCCTGTACTTTGAACAGCTTCGGGAAGTCTTCGTCGAAGGTGTGTAGCAGGTAGTAGAAGAGCGGCGAGCCGATGAGCACGACCTTGACATTCAGCGGAATCGGCTCTGGCTCCAGCGAGACGGTGCTAACCAGGCTAAGTTGCTCTCCCAGGCTCTCCGTCCGGATTTCGCGGCTCTTCAGCGAGCGCTTGAGAACCTGCCATGCGTAGGGACTGGTGAGCACGTCGAGGGCATTCAAAATCAGATACCCACCGTTTGCCCGATGTAGCGCACCTGGCTCGATCATGCTCAAATCCGTCACCAATGCCCCGAACAGAGCTCGATGCTCAATCCGGCCGACCAGGTTACCGTAATTCGGATTGGTCTCGACGACCACCGGCGCACCCTCAGTCTCGGCATTGTCGATGATGACGTTCACGGCGTATCGGACGAACTGCTGCTCATCTGCAGCAGCCCGAAGTGCCGGCGGCAGTCCCTCCGTCGCCGGCTCGTCATCGCGAAATGCATCCACGTGCTCTACGACATCTTCACGGGCACCCTCCAGATACTCAACGACTTCTGATAAGTCACCATACTTCGTTCGGAGTTCATCAACGTGGTGACCCACAGCGAGCATGGCAATCTGCCGCTCCAGATCCCGAACGCGGGCCCGCGCTTCTTTCTCCAGCTCACGGATCCGTCGCATCCCCCGATCAACCTCTTCCGACAGTTCTTCTCGAAGTCGTTCGAGCTTGGTCTTCGTCTCTTTATCCAGGGCTTCATACTGTCGTTCGGTGAGTGGCTCACCGTTTAGGGCTGGCACCAGGAGCAAGCCGACCGGCGTTCGAACGAGAGCATAGGCCCGCACCTTCGCCTTCTCCTGGAGTTCCTGGAAGATGGTTTCCTGCTGTTTTTCGATTTCCTTGGTCACCCGCTTGCGTTCCTCCTGGAATTCCTCGCTCTCGAAGGCGCGCGGGATGTCCTGGCGGAGGTTCTCGACGAGGGTCTGCATGTCGTCGCGGAGCTCTCGACCCTGGCCGGCCGGCAGGCGCAGGATGCGAGGCCGGCGTGGGTTCTCGAAATCGGTGACATAACAGAAATCATCGGGTACCGGCTCATCCGACGAGCGCTGCTCCAGAAACTGAGTGATCAGGGTCGTCTTACCTGAACCAGGTAAACCAAAGGCGAAAACATTAAACCCATGTGAGGCAATGCCAACGCCGAGATCCAGCGCCTTGACGGCCCGAGGCTGACCGATAATTTCTGCTAGCGGCTCCAGTTCGGCTGTAGTCTCGAAATCGAGGAGCTCGGGATCACATGGCCGGCGCACCTGGTCAGACGTCAATTCTTGAATTGCCAACGTAAACCTCCTCCCTTTCAGTTATCAGTAATCGGTGATCAGTATTCAGTCACTGATTACTGAATACTGATCACTGGTTACTGATCCCGCTGTTCGTGTCTGTCCCGCTCATAGCTGACCTCGACGGTGATGGCAATACCGCCCCGGACGTTGAATTCGCCAACCACCTCACAGCGCAGCGGATCCAGCGCCTCGACCAGATCATCGAGAATCACATTGGTGACATGCTCGTGGAAGGCCCCTTCGTTCCGGAAGGACCACAGATACAGTTTCAACGACTTCGATTCCAGAATCCGCTGGTCTGGAACATACCGGATGGTGATGGTGGCAAAATCCGGCTGCCCTGTCACGGGACAGACGCACGTGAACTCGTCTGTTGTCAGCGCCACCCAATATTCGCGCCCCGGATGCTGGTTGGGAAACGTCTCCAGCTTCCGGGCCGGCTCCGTCACTTCGCGACCCAACAATGTCAAATCCTTTATCAACTCTTTCCGTTCCATTGCCATCTCTCTCTATGACGTTACTCCGCAACATTTGCGTCGTGTGCGTGAATTATCGCCTCGTAAAACGTGAAACGTGATGAGCTCACGCCGGAAA
>JBHIAO010000333.1:0-6428 GCA_046758565.1 Anaerolineae bacterium | reverse complement strand
CATGCCAACGCAAAGATTCTCGACATTGACACCAGCGCTGCGGAGCGACTTCCCGGCGTACGCGCAATTTTAACGTATAAGAATGCCGGCAAGCAACGCTGGGACCACGAGCGACCTGTATTCAAGGCCTACGTGCGTCTGGTGGGTGACGACGTGGCGGCGGTTGCCGCCGATACCGAGCAGGTAGCCGATGACGCCTTGAAGCTCATCAAGGTCAAGTACGAAGTGCTGCCGCACATCATCGATCCACTTGAGGCCATGCGGCCGGGCGCCCCGAAGCTTCACCCTTACGGGAACATCTGGAAGGGTAAGCCCAGTGTCTATGAACGGGGCGACATCAACAAGGGCTTTGCCGAGGCCGACGTCGTTATTGAGCAAACCTACACCACGTCAGAGCAGCATCACGCTTGCTTGGAGATGCACGGTTGCGTGGCCCACTGGCGAAGCGGCATGCTCACCGTGTGGGATAGCACCCAGGGCGTGCATCTGGCGCGCGACTTGATGGCTTTGAAACTGCGCTTGCCAATCAGCAAGGTCCGCGTCCTCAGCGATCACACGGGCGGCGGCTTCGGATCAAAGAACGGCGTCAAGGAATACCACATCATTGCTGCCATGCTGACCCGCAAGACGGGCCGGCCGGTGCGTCTTTTTCTCGATCGCTTCCAGGACTTCCTGCTCACGTCACATCGGCCGTCTACTATTCAGAAGATCAAGGGCGGTTTCAAGAAGGATGGCACGCTGACAGCCATGGACTATGAAGTCATCGGGCGTGGCGGAGTGTGGAACACGCGCAACATGCGATGGGCCTCGAGCCCCGGAGAATCAACCCGTGGATTGTACCGATGCCCGAACCTGCGGACCACGGGGTACTCGGTGCATACCAACCTCTCGGTGCCAGGTGCTTGCCGCGGCCCTGGCAACACCGAAAACCTTTTCGCGCTCGAACAGTTCATGGATGAAGCGGCCGAGAAGCTCAACGTGGATCCCATTGAGCTGCGTGTGAAGAACTATACCGGTATATACCAGATCAAAAACGAGCCGTACTTCAGCAAAGGCCTGAAGGAGAGCTACGAAGCGGCAGCCAAAGCCTTCGGCTGGAAGCGCCAGAAACCAGCTTCGGTGGTAGACGGTACGAAGCGGCGCGGCATCGGCATGGGTTCGGTATTTTGGCACGGCTATGTTGGCGAGCCCAGCCAAGCCCTCGTAACGGTGTACCCGGAGGGTACCGCCGAAGTCAACGTGGGTATTGCCAACTTGGGAGTTGGAGCGCAAGTTGCCTTCGCGCAAATTGCCGCCGAAGAGCTTGCCGTTCCTCTCGACAAGGTGCGTGTTTCGTATGGCGATTCTGCCGGCACCCCTTACTCCATTAACTCGAGCTATGGTAGCCGCACTACTTTCCAGGCAGGCCCCGCGGTGCGCATGGCTGCGGCAGATGCCAAGCAGCAGCTTATCGGTATTGCTGCCGGTGTCTTGAAGGTTCCGGCAGCTGACGTGCAGTATAAAGATGGGGTCTTTTCGGCCAAGAGCGACCCCACGAAGAAAGCGAGCTTGAAGGACATTACTGGCAAGATGGGCTGGTTCAAGAAGCGCCACCTGGTCATTGGCAAAGGGAAACGTTTGGCGAACCCGAAGGGGCGCAAGGTCGATATCTTCGGCGCCCACTTTGCCGAAGTTGAAGTTGATACTGTTACCGGTAACATTAAGGTGCTGCGAGCGGTTTGCGCCCACGATTCCGGCCGTCCGATTAACGCCTTGATGTATGAGAGCCAGGTCCAGGGTGGCTTTGTCATGGGGCTCGGCATGGCGCTGTACGAGGAGCGCATCATCGATACCGAGACGGGTATCCAGCTTAATGGCAACTATCACGAGTACGGCTGTCCGACCGCGCTGGATGTGCCGGATGAGGTGAAGGTGATTCCAATCGAGACTCACGATCCGTCAAACAATGTTAACGTTAAAGGTCTAGGTGAACCACCGGTTACAGGGGCCGGGGGCGCGATTGCGAATGCGATATTCAACGCTATCGGAGTGCGCATTCGTGACTATCCAATCACACCGAGTAAAATCCTGGACGCCCTACGGACGGTTGGCTAAAGAGAGGAGGTGAGCAACCGTGCAGAGCTTTAAGTGGGTTAATGCAAAGAACGTCGGTGAGGTGAAGGCCGTCCTCGCAAAGCAGGGTATCAAGGCACGTATCTTCGCCGGCGGAGGCGATTTGACAACGCTGCTGAAGGAGCGCATCGACACGCCGGACTCGATCGTGAACATCGGCAACGTCAAAGATTTGCAATACATCCGTGAGGAAAAGGGCGGAGTCCGCATTGGGGCCATGACTATCCTGGCCGACATCGCCGAGGACCCGGCCATACGCCAGAAGTACACGGCGCTTGCGGAAGCCGCCCAGGCGGTCGCCTCGCCGCAACTGCGCAACATGGGTAGCCTTGGCGGCAACCTGTGCCAGCGGCCGCGCTGCTGGTACTACCGCGGGGCGTTCAATTGCTACAAGAAAGGTGGCGACTTTTGCTTCGCCGTCACCGGGGACAACCGCTACTACCACTCCATCCTGAAGGGTGAGCTGTGCTATATGGTACACCCTTCGGATACGGCAGTAGCCCTGATTGCCCTTGATGCAAGTGTCACCATCGCTGGCCCGAAGAAGGACAAGACAGTGAAGGCGGAAGAGTTCTTTATTGGACCGCGACAGAATGTCTTGCGGGAAAACATCCTCCAGCCGGACGAGCTTATCACGGAGATCTCGATTCCGGAGCCGAAGCCGAATACCCGCAGTACCTTCCTGAAAACGCGCATTCGCGGGTCTTGGGACTTTGCCCTGGCCAGCGTGGCGGTCAGGTGCACGTCCAAGAATAGCGTCTGCCAAGAGGCCCGCGTGGCCCTCGGAGGGGTCGCTCCGCTACCGCTGCGTGTCGAGAGAGTCGAACGTGCACTGAAAGGGAAAAAGATTACCCGCGAGATTACCCAGCAAGTCGCCCATCTCGCCACCAACGGGGCACGGCCCATGACCATGAACCGCTATAAGATCGATCTGACGCGCTCCCTTGTGGAAAAGGCGGTTCTTGCTGTGGGGTAAAATGGAGCGTGCGCTCCAAACATTGAAGGCCTGATCAGCAGGCGGTGCGCTACAGCGCCGCCTGCTGCCCGTTTGAGTTGTAAAACAGGTAGACCCCCAGAATAGAGAGATCGAGGAGAGAATGAACGGCGAAAGTGCGTCCAGGCGCGAGTTTTTCCGAATGTGCGCAGTCGGGGTGGTCGCGGCCGGCGCGGCGATCCTGGGACTTAAGAACCTCGGAGCCCAGCCGAAGCCTCTCTCTCTGTCAGAGGGCGTCATCATGCCCGATCCATCGCTGTGCATCGGTTGCCTGACCTGCGAAGTGGTCTGCTCACAGTACCACCGCGACCAGGGCCTTTCCGATATGCCCCGTATCCGCATCCTCAACCATCCTGAAACAGAGCTCCATTCAGAGATCCAGCGCAAGTATCCGGGGCGCGGCGAGTTTCTCCAACAGCCGTGCAAGCAGTGTCCTCATCCTGAATGTGTCTATGTCTGTCCGGTCGACGCCATGAAGGTCGATGAGGAGACCGGCGCGCGCTTTATCGACGAATCAGCCTGTGTGGCCTGCGGCCGCTGTGAGGCGGCGTGTCCGTTCCCTGTCGACGGTGTCCTGACAGAAACTACCGAACCCGTGCATTGGAAGCGCATCTTCTATGATGACAAGAAAAATGTGTACACCAAATGCGACATGTGCCGTGGGCGGGAAGAGGGCCCTATCTGCGTCGAGCGTTGCCCTATCAATATTAGGATTCGACAGGGCGTGCTGAAGACAGACACGATGTGCCTTGATGTTGTCAAAGCTACCTCGAAGGTTTACGACGGTATCGCCTGAGTTGAAAGTGACTTTTGATGCGTATCAACGTGACACTACTGGCCGCCGGCGCCATCTTCGGTGGTCTTATCCTGCTGGCGGATCCTGCAGCGGCTGATTTGCACGCTTGGACTCCCCGAAGCGGCCTGCTAAAAAGTCAGGTTTGGTTTCTCAAACTGTTGCCGTTCGTGGCTTTGGCCGGGCTGGCGGTTGGGTTGTATGCGGGATGGCGGGCGCGGCAGCATCAGGAGCGCTTTGACAGCGACGGCATGGTGAGGCGCCACGCGCCTCTGACGATTTTGGCCCACTGGATCAATGCGTTAGGTATTCTTATTTGCATTGGGACAGGCTTGATCCAATACCGGGTGGTGTGGTGGACAGCCCCGCTGCAGCAGGTTTACCTGGTGCATTTTATCGGCGCCTCTATGGTCGTCTTTGCGGTGGCTCTCTCCCTGGCACGCCAAGTGTGCGCCGGGCATTATAGCGTTTTGTGGCGTCATGGCGACCTTCGCGCACTGTTCGGTCAACTGCTGAGTGGGCGCGACAAAGGCCGCAGCGACGTGGGGAAGTATTCGCCCTATACGCGGGTCGTATCGTTCCCGCTCTGGGTCACGATTCTTGCCCTGGTGATCATAACAGGTCTGCTCAAAGCCTTCCGGTACACTTACCCCTTGCCGGGATCAGCGGTCTACGTGATCAGTGCCGTCCACGTCGCTACACTCTTTCTCGCCAGTGCAAAGCTGCTTGAACACCTGGTCCGCTATCTAGCGGTGCCATCACAATGGCCGTTGCTCAAGTCCATGTTCGGCCGGACTCTCCCACCCGACTATGTGCAGCGCTGGCATCCCGCCTGGTACCGTGAGTTACGGAGCGAAGATTCATCGGTTGCGCCGGCTGGCCAGAGAGACTAATCGTTCGCCTTGAAAAATCCTATGAGATGAACCCCCCTTCTGATCCTTGCCCTATATAGCTAAAATCGCATCTCGCCCCAGGGATGGGGCGACCCTATTCGAGGAGGGGAGCGACGTAGATATCTACCTCGCCCCGGTTCCAGGAGTCAAAGGCGATGGACTTCCCATCAGGGCTGAGGGCCAGACCACCACTGAAAGGCAACGTGGTCGTAAGCTGAGACCTGTGCTGGCCAGTGCTATCCATCGCCCAGAGGGCATGCCCCTCGCCGTGGGGCACATAGATGATGCGCATCCCATCCCGGCTCCAATGGGGAAAGTGATCCGCAGTCATCGCGGTCGTCAGACGCTGATGCTGGCTGCCATCGCTGTTCATGATCCAGATATCGTAGTTGCCAGTTCGGTAAGAGTCGAAAGCAATTTTTTTCCCATCCGGCCTCCAGGAGAACCCACCCCCAAAGGCACTCTGCCATGTCAGGCGGCGTGGCTTCCCACCCGCCACGGCTAACACCCAGATCTCCGTTCTGCCGGTACGGTCAGATGAGAAGGCGATCAACCTGCCATCAGGGCTCCAGCCCAGGAAATGATCGTGGCCCCGGTCGGTAGTCAACTGACGTAAGTCTGCCCCATCGATGGATACCACCCAGACATCATGGTTCCCGGAGCGGTCGGTATCAAAAGCGATACGCCCGCCATCAGGACTGAAGGCGGGGTGGAAGTCGTTGGCCTGACTTGTCATCAGTGGTCGCTGTGCGCTACCATCAGCGTTCATGATCAAGATGTCGAATGAACCCAGGCGGTTTGACTGAAATACGATTTTTGTGCCGTCCGGGCTCCATGACGGCTGCGCATCCACCGCCGGGTGGTCGGTGAGTTGAACAGTCCCGCGAGGAAAGTCATGCGCCTGCAGTGCTGTCCCACAAGCCAGCAGCATCATACAACTCAAAAAAACAGTCCACCTCGCCGAATGAATCATAGGAGTTTCCTTCTGTGGCGTGACCAGCAAGAACCCAAGAATTCCCGAAACGGCTACCGGGCAGCCTGCCTTCGACGGCCATGAACGGCTGCCGAAGGGCCAAACTGGCCGACCATCCCTTTTTTGTTTGGAGAAAGAATATCCGATAACCGGGTATAAGGTCAACGTCGGGATGAGCAAATTTATCGCATCGAGCTGCCGGCCGTCCTTTGTGACGTGCCAGCTAGTGAGATATCCTTCTTACTTAGCTAGTAGTAGTCATCCCGCTGCCACCCTTCCTCGAGGGCGTCCACCACGCGCAGTGTCACGACATGCTGGAGATTGATGAAGACCTTCTGAAGATTTTCCTCTACCAGAACAAGGAAGGTAGGGGCTTCAGCACCCACTTCTTCCAGGACACCATGGAAGGTCTGATTTGCTAACCCAACCTCGATGTGCTTCCCCTTCAATTTTTCTATGCCTTTAAGCATCTCCGGCTACCTCTTCTTGGAACTCCATCGGTTCCAGTATTATGCTTTCAGCCATCTCAAAGTAACAGCGGAACCAGGGGAGTCCGGGAGGCTCTCCGAGTGAGAAAGAATTATGTAACGCCAAACTCCTCGATCTTTCGATAAAGAGAGGAAAGGCTGATTCCCAAGATACGTGCGGCTTCCTTACGGTCGT
>JBHIAO010000332.1:0-6428 GCA_046758565.1 Anaerolineae bacterium | reverse complement strand
GTTGGGCAGCCAGAACCATCTCCAGGGCCGCGCGAGCGTCCTCCGGGCTGATGGCAGGCGAGCGGTCGTCAACGATGCACTGTACGAAGTGCTCAATCTCTGCCTGGAAAGCATACTCAGTGGTGGACATAAAGCGGAAGTAGCGGGGCAGCTCAGCGCCCGACTCGGCATCAAAGACCAGCATGGGGTTGCTGTCCCGGTCGCTGTATTGAACCTTGCCGCCAGTGCCTACCACGTCGAGGCTGGCGTACAGCCCACTGCCAAACTTGGGTGGGTAGGCCCAACTGGCCTCGGCCAGGCCAACAGCGCCGCCAGGAAAGTGATAGGTGATGAGGGCGTGGTCAAAACTGTCAGCCTTGCGGGCCGTTTCGCGCACCTGACGACCGATGGCATAAACCGAGATGGGGTTCTGGGCGAAATACCAGCGGAACAAGTCGGCGATGTGCACGCCAATGTCGAGGATGACGCCGCCGGCCCCGGGGTGCCAGTACCAGGCATCAGCGGAGAAGGGGAGCCATTGACGCTCGGCACGGCGGATGTAGACTGGTCGGCCCACGTCCCCGGCATCGATGGCAGCCTTAATGGCTGCGTATCGGTGGTCGAAGCGACGCACATGGCCGATCATCAGCTTGCGGCCAGTCTGACGAGCGGCCTCAATCATGGCGTCGGCCTCTGCAAGGGTGCACGCCATGGGTTTCTCGCACAGCACGTGCTTGCCGGCTCTGAGCGCGTCGATCGCCAGGCGGGCATGCTGGTCGGTGGGCACGCACAAGTCCACCATATCAATGTCGTCACGCGCCAGCAAGCTTCGATAATCCTGGAACGGCTCCACGCCGGCCTCGGCTGCCACAGCCTTCGCTCGCTCGGGCACCTTGTCACATACGGCTATAAGACGAGCTTCAGGGATCCGAGCGTAGGCAGGAGCATGACCTCCGACACCAATGTTACCGCAACCGATCAGCCCGACACGAATCGTGGGTCGTTGAGGCATAACTCATTGCCTCTTTTGTGCTGAGCGCTAGTTCAGCGCCTGACCGGTGTTTTTGTCGATCCAGCGAATCTTGTCGGTGCTCAGGCGCAACCAGATATCCTGCTCGGGTTGATTGGAGACACCGAAGAAGACGCTGCCGGCGGCGATGATCGCTCCGCGTCCCACTGTGACGCTCTTCGTGATGATAGCGCTGTTGCCCACCCCGACGCTCTCTACATCGAAGATCCTGACGTCACCGATCAAGATAATGCTTCCTGGTTGAGGATCCACAGCGGGCCGATCTTCTCCCACGGGAAAGTGAAGGTGTAGGCGCCGCGCTCGAGTGCCGTACGAATGGAACGGTAGTCTTGAAGCATCGTTATTCCTTCTTATTGATCAGTGTGCCGTCTACCCCTTCACACCGCCGGCCGTGAGTCCTTCTTCAAGGAAGCGTTCAAGAGCGAGGAAGAGAATGACAACTGGTAGCGTCATGATCGTTGAAGCGGCCATGACAACGTGGGGGCGTGGGCTGGGATCGTTGAAGATCGTGTTGATCTGGATCGGCATAGTGAACAGCTTGCGGCTGTTCAAAAACACAAGAGCGTAAAGGAACTCGTTCCAGGCGATCATGAATGTATATATCGCAACGGATACCAGCGCGGGGATCGACAACGGTAGGGTGATGCGCCAGATAACACCGAGGCGACTGCAACCGTCAATCAGGCCGGCCTGCTCGATCTCGGATGGAATGGTGCGAAAGTAATTGGCCAGCATGTAGAGCGCAACCGGCAGCGTCTGCGCCAGGTAGGTGACAATCAATACCGGGAGATTGTCCTGGACATCGAACCCGATCCGTGCACCGATCCGAGACACCATGGCAAAGAGAGGGATGATCAGCAGTATGCCTGGAAATAGGTAGATGAGCAGAATACTGTTAAGCAACAACTCCTTACCTCGAAAGCGCAGCCTGGCTATTGCGTAGGCGCCCAGAGTTGACAGGATCACCGCGATGATGGCGGTCGGGATTGAAACCTTTATGCTGTTGAGGACGTTGACACCGAAATTCCAGTAGTCGAGCAACTCTTGGTAGGCATCCCATCGCAGAGCACCGGGGATGTAGACGGGTTCCCGGCCGCCGATCTCGGCGTAGGTCTTGAAGGACGAACTCGCCATCCAAAAAAATGGGAACAGGATGCTGGTCAGGAAGAACGTCAGAGCTATTGCGAAAACAAAGCGCGGCCAGGTGATCCACCGCGCCAGGTGGTCAATCAGGTTCAGACCGTCACCTCTCGCAGAATGAGCGGAATGATTCTCAGTCATGTTCGTCTCCGTCTACTCTTCCTCGACATTTCTCATGACGATGAGGGCGTAAAGGGCAAGGAACGCTATCAGGATGGTGAACAGGACCATCGCGTTGGCCGCCCCTTTGCCAAAGTCGAATGACTTGAAGCTGAATTGGTACGTGAGCACCGGGAGCACGTTCGTGCCAAAGCCGCCGCCAGTCAGTAGAAAGATGTCGTCAAACTTATTGAAGGTCCATATCAGCCGGAGTAGGAAAACAGCACCCAACACGTAGCGTAGTTCGGGCAGCGTCACGTGCCGGAACTTGTGCCAGGTGTTAGCACCATCCACTTCAGCGGCTTCGTACAGAGTCTTGTCCACTGCCTGTAAGCGAGCCAGGAGCATCAACATGGCGAAAGGGAAGTAACGCCACGCCTCGAACACGATCACCAGCAACAGCGCGAGGCCGCGCGTTGCCAGGTATGCTTTGGGCAGCTCGATGGCACCTAAGCCCATCAAGACATCGTTCAGTACCCCCGACGGGCGCGGGTCCAGGATCCAGCGCCAGACAAACGCAATGCTGACGATCGGTGCAACGTATGGAAACAGGAATATGGCACGTGCCAGCCCGCGGGCGCGGAACGGTTGATTAAGCAGCAACGCGGCGATCAGGCCGACGACCATCGTCAGGATCGTCGCGCTGAACGAATAGACGATGCTGGTGACTGCCGCCCCCCAACTTCGTAGACCCTGGAATTTGAATGCAAAGTCGTTGAAGACCCGGCGATAGTTTTCCAGGCCAACGAATGGTGCGCTAAAGACATCACCCAGGTTCCTCAGCCCTACATCGTGAAAACTGATCCAGATGCTGAAAATCGCTGGAAAGATGACCAACCCAAAGACGATCAGCGCTGTGGGCGAGATTAGCGCCCAGGCCAGACGGGCCTCGCGCGCCTCGAGTGACTTCCAACGCCGACTGAATGATGATCGCGAGACTTCGGCTGAAACGGTCACCGTGTTGCCTCCAAGATGGCTACTGAATGAGACTTCCGAAGTCTTGGAGACTTCGGAAGTTTCCATCTCACAGAGATAGCATTAGTTGTGCTGGGGACGCAGCACGGCGCCGCGTCCCCAACGGTTGGTCTACTTCTGCCGCTCAGCGAGTATCGCCTCGACCTGCTCCTGGAGCCATTCTGCAGCGGATTCAGGCGTCATGGTGCCCTCCAGGGCGATGTTACTAGTGACCTGTGGGATAAGCAGGCGGCCCTCGATGTCGCCGATCACAGCCCGCTCAACTGGGCCATAATCAGGGCGGAAGAGCCAACGCTGCATCGTCTCGTAGCCGTTGGCGATCTGAGCCATCGTCTCATCGGAGTAGGAGGCGAAGAAGGGGCTGAGTTCCTTCCAGCCGTCCACGGCACTCTTCAACACAGGCACCTTGCCGAATGGGGCCAAGGCCAAGACGTCCTGGTAGTTCTGGCCGGTCAGGTAGAACTCGATGACATCTTGCGCCGCGGGGTCGGCGCCCTTCATGATGCCCAGCGTCACCAACTGCCCGTATGAGGCGGAACCCTTCGGGCCTTTCATCTCGGGCGCGAAGCCGGTCTTGAGTGCCAGATCTTCCACGGGGATATCAACCTTGCCACCGCCCTCCAGGCCCGAGCCTTCCACCAAGTCGTCCATGATGTAGGTGCTGTAGAACAGCATGCCGGCCTGGTCCAGCTCGTAGGCCTCACGCGCACCGCGCCAGAACTGCGAGCCGGGGAGCGCGCAGCGCTGTAGGTCGGTGTAGAACTTCAGCGCCTCAATCATCTCCGGCGTGTTCATAGTGACGTTGCCCTCTTCATCAAAGGGCCAGGCGCCGTTGGACATGGCTATCTGCTCAAAGATCTGATGCCCATAGTTCCAACTCGTGTCTGTGCCGATGGTGACGGCGTATAGCAAGTCGCCCGTGCCCGGCAGCTTGTCGCAGGCGGCGTTGATGTCATCCCAACTGACCGGCGCGTTTAGACCTGCCCCCTCGAACACGTCAGCGCGGTACCAGATGGCCTGGATCCATCCATCGAAGGGCACGGCGGCACGCTTGCCGGTGGCAGGGTTGGTGACCATCTTTAGCGGGCCAGTGCGGAAGTCATCCTCGCCAATGCTGGCGATCACTGCCTCAGCCGCATCCTCGTCCAGAATCTCGTCGGCAGCGAAGGCGGCCACGCGCTCAACGCCCATGCGAACAATGTCGGGCAGGCGGTTGGCCGCTAGTGCCGTCGCGATACGCTGGGAGATGCCGCCTTCTTCAATCGGCACGATACGCAGGTCGATCTCAGGGTGTTCAGCCATGAATCGGGCGGCAATCGCCTCATACATGTCCACCCGCTCTTCCTCGTTGTCGGTGGTCCAGAACTCGATGACCGTCCGCTCAGCCAGTGCGACCGGCACCTCTTTCTCAACGACCACCGTTGCCTCGACGATCTTCTCAACTTCCTTCTCGACGACGACCGTCTCCTTGACGACTTCCTTCACCACCTGTGGCGTCGGCTGGGCACAAGCGGCCGCCAGGCCCAGGATCATGAACACGGCCAAGAGCGCGAGAGTTTTCTTTGTCATGATAGATCTCCTCCTTTAGTGAGTTGTGCGGTGAATGTATGTCTGTCGGTGTGTTGATGTCCTATAGATTCTCGTATGCTGACTCACCTCCTTCAATGGTGGAAGCTTCCTCCACCCATCATAACGTCCTATGCTCGTGTGCTTGACGCTCGCACAATCAACGTCGGTTGAAGGATCACGTGCAGCTCTTCCAAGGGCTCACCTTGAATCGTGTTGAGGAGCATTCGGCAGACCGTTTTTCCGATACGTAGAATGGGTTGTCGGACGGTTGTCAATGGGGGATGCGAATGCTCCGCCAGCGGGATATCATCGAACCCGGTGACGGCCATGTCCCTACCCACGACGAGACCGTGGGCCTGGATGGCAGCCATGGCTCCGAGGGCCATCAGGTCGTTGGCGGCCATGATGGCCGTCGGCGGTTCCGGGAGATCCAACAGGTGGTGTGCGGCCTGCCGACCACTCCGCTGGCTGAGGTCGCCCTCGACGATCAGGTTTTCATCGACGGGTGTACCGTTCTCCTGCATGGTTTCGACGTAGCCCATAAGCCGTTCATGGGCGAACATCAGGCGTTGGTCGGCAGCAATGAAGGCGATTCGGTGGTGACCCTGGCTGATGAGATGCTGAGTGGCCTGGGCGATGCCGGCGCGCCCGTCTTCATCAACGAAAGGGAACGCGCCGTTGTCTTCTGTTCGGCCGAAGGCAACAAACGGAAAGTGCTCTTCCATCAGGTAGGTGATCCGTGGGTCCTGCCGGCGCGTCCTCACAATGATGAGCCCGTCCACTCGCTGGCCGAGGACAAAACGACGGTAGGCGTCGATTTCTCCGGGGCCGGGTGACTGCGTCGAGACCAGCAAATCGTAGCCGTGTGTGCCGGCCTCATTGCCGATGCCTGTCAGAAACTCGATGAAGAACGGATCCGAAAACCGAGGCCCCGTCGTGGGGATGATGAAACCCAGCGTGTCAGTACGCTGACGCTTTAGGTGCTGAGCCGTCACATTGGGGTGGTACCCCAGTCTTTCAGCGGCGTCACGGATAGTTTGCTTGGTCGCTGCGCTGACGTCGTTGTAGTCGTTAAGCGCACGCGAGACCGTCGTGATAGAGTATCCTGTTTCCCGGGCGATATCTCTAAGCGTGACCGGCATGGACTTTCTCTTCGTCGAGCAACCGCCACTGGACTCCGGTTCTCAAAGCAGAACAGAACAGCAGAAATTCGGAGGGGATGGGTTCCCAAAACGTTTCGGAAACCTGCTCACATTATACCTGAAAACTTTTCGGCTGTCAAGATTTTTTCGTCGTTTCTATGCGGCGTTCGTGGATCAGTGTCTCAATATGTGATCCAGGAAGCTCCGTGTGCGAACGTGGCGGGGGTTGTTAAAGAAGGTATCCACATCAGCGCTCTCGACGATGGTCCCCTCGTCCATAAAGACCATGCGGTCGGCTGCGGCGCGAGCGAAGCCCATCTCGTGGGTTACCACCACCATGGTCATGCCTTCTCGAGCCAGGTCCAGCATCACGTCCAGCACCTCCTTGATCATCTCCGGATCCAGAGCGCTGGTAGGCTCGTCGAACAGCATGA
>JBHIAO010000331.1:0-6443 GCA_046758565.1 Anaerolineae bacterium | reverse complement strand
TTTTTAGAATATTCGGACTCTTTGCATGGTTAGGCTGGTTATTCCGATGATTCAACCCGGATTCCGCAGTTGAGACTTTTCAGGGGGGCAACTGTATCCGTTTTGTACGCGAAGTAGGTCGCGGGAGTCGAGGCATAATCTCCTCCGGGGGAGTACTCAGCTCAGTAGTTGGGTCTTTTGAGTCCCATTCCAACTGCGCCGCAATTGGCAGACCCTCAGATAAGGTCCGTAGACGCCTGAGTAACTCAGGACGTTCCTGTTCAGCAACAGCGAAGCGGACCCGTACTGTGCGTGCCCGAGGGATCAGATCAGCACCCACAAGAAATACAAACTCCCTGATCGCCCGCAACCTGCGTCCAAACCAGGAACGCGGCAACACGGTCTCCCTAAAACCAGCAAGAAGATTGTACAGAACACAGCCCATACGGAAGGCGGCATCGGTAGCATCGAAAGACTTAAGACAAAAGCTATCCAAGCTCAGATCCTCCTTCACCTCCTTGATCCGGTTCTCGCTGTCCGCACGACCAGCATACATCCGGGTAACCACTTCCCCAGCATAAGGCACACTCGTTACCAAGACCCGATAGGTATATCCAGGCCAGTCAAACAACCGCCTCCCCCGGGCCGCAGGCCGCTCGGAAATCTCCTGCCGTAGACAAACAAAACGCCGCGCAACTCCCCTCCAACTCGGCAGCGTTACCTCACAATCAGCCAGTTCAATCCCCGCAGCCACCACACGCCAATCCGCCTCGGCTATCCCATGCAGTACAACCCGCCGTACCACCGGTACGAGCCGTACCACTACAATGTAGGGCAGCTCCCGCTCTTCCAAAAACTCCAAGAAACGCTTTATGAAAAACCCCGCATCGGCACGCACTAAACCAATGCGGTGACCTGCAGGAAGTATCGTGAGCGCCTGAGTCAAAAACTCTACAACCCCATTCGCACTCCCCGAATTGCCCGAACGCATCGTCGTCCACAAAAGCCGCCGTGCCTCACTCAAAAACCCCACCAACGGATGGTGCGAAGGCCGCCCCGGCTTGCGTGGATTGTAGCCCTTAACACTCCCCTCCTGTTCCCCATATCGACAGAAAACCGAAGAGTCCAAATCCACCGTGTGCCCAAGCAGAATCGGTCGCATCCTCCCTAATGTGAACCTCATCAGCGCCTCCGACACTGCCGTCACTCTTTGGTAACTAAAACACAAAAACAGCCGCCGCATTGTGTCAGGCGAGGGAAAACGGTGTATTCCTAGCAAACGTCCTACCAGTTGGTCCCGTCGATAACGCGTGAAATGCTCAAATCGTTCCGCCCCTAGCGCTAACCCATAAAACCAGCTCAAAAGAACGTCCACTGAAGAAATCCGATTGTTCGACCGCTTCACAAACGGTGCCAATACATGACTGAGTTGGCTACGAAGCCCAATCCATTCAAAGTAAAGACGCAGCAGGATAATACCTGCCCATACCGTGATCGGGTGATTCGTGAACCCAAAAGACACCTTAGGGTAGAGCGGTGAACTGTCTCGAACACGCTTTTTCATCGTAACCCCCCAATTTCCCAAATCTATTCTCTCACCCACTATATATCATCCAATCGCTATTGCGGAATCCGGGTTAAACCCTAATTGGATCCAGGCAGGAAGAAGCTCTCTCACTTCTTGCGGCGTTGCCGCTATGAATGTTGGTCGCGCTCTAAGAAGAACAAGGGGGGGTCGAATCTTTCACTTTGATATCAGTTGTTCCTGAATTTCTCCGACCCACATCTTTAAGCTTTTAAGGCAGAATTTCTCTGGGGTCGGTGATGACCCCCTTGATCGCGGTCGCCGCTGCCACAGCGGGGCTTCCCAGATAGATCTCAGCGTTGTAGCTCCCCATGCGCCCCTGGTAGTTGCGGTTCGCTGTCGAGAGTGTGACCTCGCCGTCGGCCATCACGCCGCCGTCCCCTGCGCATGCGCTGCAGCCCGGGTTCGTGAGGAGCGCGCCCGCCTCGAGAAGGATTGAGTAGGTCCCGTCCTTCACGGTGCGCGCTACGATTCCTTTGGAGGCCGGACTCACGAGCAGCCTCACACCCGGTGCGACCTTGTGCCCTTTGAGAATCCCCGCGGCCTCCACCAGGTCCTCGTACTTGGCGTTCGCGCATGAGCCGATGAACACCTGGTTCACCTTGGTCCCTGCGACCTGGTCGATCGGCTTAACGTTATCAACGGCATGAGGGCAGGCGATCTGCGGCACGAGGCTGCGCCCATCGATTGTCGCGTTCTTCACGTAGACTGCATCGGGGTCCGGGTGGATCTCGCTGTACTGGCCCGGCTGCACGCCGCGCTCGGCCAGATAGGTCCTGGTGATCTCGTCCGCAAGAACGAACGCGTTCTTGGCGCCGAGCTCCATGCCGAGGTTGCAGAGCGTCATTCGATCGGAGATCGAGAGCCCTTCAGTGTAGCTCCCGTGAAACTCAACCGAACAATAGGTGGCACCGTCAGCGGTGAGGTCGCCGATCAGCTTGAGCATGACATCTTTCGAACTGGTGCCTCGCGCCAGCGGGCCTTCGATTATAATCTTGACGGACTCCGGCACCTTCATCCAGAGCTTTCCCGTGACCCAGGCGGCCGTGATCTCGCTGAACCCGACGCCAGTGCCGAAAGCGCCAAGGGCGCCGTAGATCGTCGTGTGTGAGTCGGTCCCGATGATGACCATGCCGGGGCGGATGTATCCTTCTTCCGTCAGCACCACGTGCGCGATCCCGGCGTTGACATCATAGAACTTCTTGATCCCCTTCCGGGCTGCGTACTCCCGACAGAGCCGCTGATCGTCCGCAATCTTGGCGGTCTGGGCCGGCGAGATGTGATCCATGACCATGGCGATGCGGTCGGGATCGTAGAGCTTATCGGTCCCCAGCTTCTCCATCGTGCGGATGCAGCGCCAGCTGGCCATATGGCTCATGTAAAGATCAGGATAGACATCTACGATCTCGCCTGGGCCGACAGCTGAGAGTCCGGCGGCCCTTGCAAGCACTTTTTCAGCGAACGATTTTCCCATTGTGCTTCACCTTTTCTGCGCTTCCTCCCCAGGCAGGACATACTTGGCGAGGTAGGGGATCAGACCGCCGGCTTCCAGGATCTGCTTGAGACTCTCAGGATAAGGGGCGAAGCGGAAGCTTTTTCCGTGAACTTCGACAATCCCGCGCTCAAGGTCGATCGAGATCTCACCGCCGTCCATAGCGGCCTCTGCCGCTTCAGGGCATTCGACCGCCGGCAGGCCGGTATTGATGCAATTCCGAAAGAAGACCCTGGAGAAGGACTTCGCGACCGCCGCCTTGATCCCAGATCCGACCAGGCAGCTGGCGGCCTGCTCGCGCGCGCTCCCGCAGCCCATGTTCCTACCGGCCACCACCACTTGAGAGGACCAGAGGCGCTTCTGCACCTCCTGTCCCAGCGGCTCGAAGGCATGCTTGGCCAGCTCCTGAGGATCGATGCTTACCAGGTAGCGGCCGGGAATGATAACGTCGGTATTGACGTTGTCCCCGAACTTGATGACTTTCCCGCCAAGCTTTTCTATCACGGTGTCGTCTCCTCGAGGAACCATTCAGTCGGCACCTCACGTCCTAACCCTTTCGCTTCTGCCAGCGCGAGCGCTCGCGCGCCGACCGCTGCGAACTGGAGCCCCATCCCCGTGTTGTTTGCAAAGACGGTGATCTGGTTTCTGTTGCTCCGCCCGGGGAAGCGGCCAGCCAAGAGATCACCGATCTCACCGATCTGCTCCCACGTTTTCTTGCCTTTCTTCACCGGCTCCATGATATCGACCTGATTGTCGTACTCGATCTGTTCTTTCGAGGTAACGATCAGGACATCGGCGCGATCGAAGCTCGTTGTGTCCAGCTCACGCCGCAGCGAGGTGCGGTCGGGAGAGGTGATCGCGGTGACGTGGGTGCCGGGCTCCAGCCAGCTTCCGTCAAAGCACGGGTCCATGGTGGCGGTAGCACACGTCACGATCTGGCAGTCCTTTACCGCATCTCTCGGGTGATCCACCGCGACGATCCGCTTCCCAAGCTTATTGCACCAATGCTCGGCAAATGCCTTGCGGTGTGCCGGTGTCGGGCTATAGACCCGCACATCCTCGATCCGGGGGCGCACCATCAGAAGATAGTTGAGGTGAGCCTCAGCCTGCCAGCCGGATCCGAAGAGCCCGGCGACCCTCGCGTCAGGGTTGGACAGCTCGCGGATTCCCAGCGCTGAGGTGGCGCCGACCCTGAGCTTCTGCATGTAGCTGTCGTGCATGACTGCGAGCGGCTCCAGGGTCTCGAGGCTGTAAAGGGTGACGAGTCCAACGTAGGTGCCCCCAGGTGCTGCTGGGATAAGCCGACGCCGCTTGACGCCGTTGGCGAGAGTCTCCACGCCGACCATATCCGAGGTGATGCGCAGGGCCCAAACCCCTGAGGACGCGTTTCCGCCCTCCTGGGACTTGAACCTGAATCGAAATCCCGCATGACGCCTGTCCTCTACCGGAAAGGCGGTGAAGTTGCGCGGGCGGTTTGCCGCCTTACCCAAGGTGTACTCTTTGTAGGCGACCTCCAGGACCTCCATACTGTCTTCAAGGGTGAGGACCTGCTCGATCTCATTGTTGTTGAGAATGCGCACGCATATTCCTCGCTAGTATCATCCCTCACCCGCAAGCCGGTCTGCCATCGCAATCAGCCCGCCTGCCTTCAGCATGTCGAGGAGGAAAGGAGGTGTGGGCCTGGCCTGAAACTCACGACCGGTCGTCTCGTTGACAATCTCTCCGCTTTCGATGTCCACCCGGAGAATGTCGCCGTCGCTGACTTGGTCCGTGATCCCCGGGAGCTCGAGTATCGGCATCCCGATCTCAAAGCCGTTCCGATAGAAGGTACGGGCGAAGTACTCGGCAATAATGCAACCGATCCCTGTCCGCTTCAGCGCCTTGGCGGCCACGGCGCGGCCGGAGGATTGGCCGAAGTGCTTCCCCGCTACCAGAATGTCGCCCGGTCTTACCTTTGACGGAAACTCGGGGTTGCAGCTCTCCAGAACATGCTTGAGGATCTCAGAGAAGGGTCGCAAAACCAGATCAGAAGGAACAATCCGATCCGTTGGGATATTGTCTCCGAACTTCCAGCAGCGACCTCGTGCCTGCATGAGCACCTCCCTTGAACTACTCCAGGAACTGTCTAGGGTCCGCAATCGAACCGGCGACGGCCGAGGCGGCCACGGTCAGGGCTGAGGCAAGGTACATCTTGGCTTCAGGGCTTCCATTGCGGCCAGGGAAGTTCCGGGCATGAGTGGAGATCATCGACTCATCGGCAGTCATCGCCCCCATGTTGTACGCCTGATTCGACCCGGTGCTTGGCGGAAACCAGGTGGCTCCGGCCTCGTGCAGCAGCTCTACCAACCCCTCGCGCACCGCTTGCGTGAAGACAGCCCGGCTCGATGGGACAAGATTGAACCTGAGGTCGCGGTGCACACGTCGTCCTTTCAGGACCCGAGCTGCCAGCCGGAAATCCTCCAGGCGTCCGCCGCCGTGCCCACCCAACTCGGTCCACTGGACAGGCGCCCCCTGCACCTCGGTGACAAGTTTGACGTTTCCCACCGTCGGTGGGCACGCCACCTGAGGCTCAAGATCGCTGATGTCCCACTCCCAGACCGTCTCAAACTCTCTGTCTGGATCGCCCTGTAACACGTCAAAGGGTTTATCGGTCACGCTACGCACAAAGGCGAGGGTCTTCTCGTCAGGCTCGATGTACCCGCACTTGGCCCCCACGTCCACCACGATCAACGGAAAGAGCCACCGGTCCCAGAAATCCAGGTGCTCGATGTACGGCCCGGTGAATTCCAGCGCCATGTAGACCGCGCCGCCCTCGCCGATCGTGCCCAAGAGCCAAAGCGCCGCATCGCGCGCAGTGACTCCGGGCTTGTGTGTTCCGCTAAGCCTGACCTGAATCGCGTCGGGGACCTTGAACCAGGCCTTGCCGAACGGCATGACGGTTCCCGCGTGCGAGTCATTCCCGAGACCGGCAGCGAAGCATCCTAGCGTGCCGTGCACAGGTGTGTGGCTGTCCGAGCCGACGACCACAGTGCCGGGCCGGATGAAGCCGTTGCGAACCATGACGTGGTGCGTGTTTCCGTTGCCGCAGTCAAAGAGGTTGATCCCCCAGCGCCGGGCGAACCTTCGGTTCTCCTGTAAAATACGAGCACTTTCTTCAGTCGGCGGACAGAAGTGGTGATCAAAGATCATCACCACGCGCTCGGGGTAGCGCATCGGCCGGCGTACCTCGCGCTCGAAAACTGGGCCGGTAAGGTACCCGCTCAGGTCGTGCAAGAGCAGGGCGTCCACATTAGCCACCACCACTTCGCCCGGCGTGACCGTCTTGCGGCCACTGGCCCGGGCCAGAATCTTCTCGATCATGTTCACAAGATTAACTGGTACCTTTGC